>NZ_JBYIRM010000009.1:0-239900 GCF_057708105.1 Actinacidiphila sp. bgisy144
TCCTTCGGTCCGACCGTTTCCGGTTTTTCCCTCCGGGCTTTCCCTTCGTGTTCACTACCGTACCCCATTCCCGGACCGATTCATAATCGGCTTCCCCGAATTGGATTTTGGCGCACCAAAAGCCAACCCGATGATCGGGAGGACGTAGTTAGTGGGTGGCCGCTCGTCCCGCGGAGCCTTGTGTGAACCAGGCCCGCCGTTTCAGCGACTCGGACTACGTTACGCAGGCGCGGCGGCCGAGTCAAGCTCGGCCGCCGCCCAAACGTGGATTTCCGGCCGTGTCAGGCCAGTTCGACCGCCCCGAGGTTGCGCTTGCCCCGGCGCAGGACCAGCCAGCGGCCGTGGATCAGGTCGCTCCGGGCGGGTACCGCGTCCTCCCCCACGACCTTGGCGTTGTTCAGGTAGGCGCCGCCCTCCTTGATGGTGCGGCGGGCGGCGGACTTGCTCGGGGCCAGCTCGACCAGCGCCAACAGGTCGGCGACCGGCGCCAGTTCGCTCACCTTGGCGTGCGGCAGCTCGCTCAGGGCCGCGGCGAGGGTGCCCTCGTCGAGGTCCGCCAGCTCACCCTGGCCGAAAAGTGCCTTGGAAGCGGCGATGACGGCCGCGCACTGCTCGGCGCCGTGCACCAGCTCGGTCAGCTCCTCGGCCAGCGCCCGCTGTGCCGCCCGGGCCTGCGGCCGCTCGGCGCTGGCCTGCTCCAGCTCCTCGATCTGCGCGCGGGAGCGGAAGCTGAAGGTGCGCAGGTAGCGGGAGATGTCGCGGTCGTCGGCGTTCAGCCAGAACTGGTAGAAGGCGTAGGGCGTGGTCAGTTCGGGGTCGAGCCAGACGGCCCCGCCCTCGGTCTTGCCGAACTTGGTTCCGTCGGCCTTGGTGAGCAGCACCTGGGTGAGGGCGTGCGCGGGGCCGTGCGGTGCGTTGCCCTCGACCCGGCGGATCAGGTCGAGGCCGGCGGTGATGTTGCCCCACTGGTCGCTGCCGCCGATCTGGAGCGTGCAGCCGTACGTCCGGTACAGCTCCAGGTAGTCCAGCGACTGGAGGATGACGTAGCTGAACTCGGTGTAGCTCATGCCCTCGCCGTCGAGGCGGGTCTTCACCGTCTCGCGGGCGAGCATCTGGTTGACGCTGAAGTGCTTGCCGTAGTCGCGCAGCAGCGCCAGGGCGGAGATGCCCTCGGTCCACTCGTAGTTATTGGCCATCACCGCCTGGGTGGGGCCGGCGGTGTCGAAGTCGAGGAACGCGGCGAGCTGGCCGCGGAGCGCGGCGACCCACTGCTGGACGGTCTCCACGTCGTTGAGTACCCGCTCGGCGCTGGGCTTCGGGTCGCCGATCAGTCCGGTGGCGCCCCCCACGAGGGCGATCGGCCGGTGGCCGGCGAGCTGGAAGCGGCGCAGGGTCAGGATCTGGGTGAGGTGGCCGACGTGCAGGCTGCGCGCGGTGGGGTCGAAGCCGCAATACAGGGTGAGGGGACCGTCCGCGAGCGCCTTGCGCAGGGCTTCCTCGTCGGTGGTCTGGGCGAGTACGCCCCGCCACCGCAGCTCGTCGACGATGTCCGTCACGGTGTCCGTGTCTCCTTGGGTCTGCGGCCTGCTCGGTCCGGCACCGGCCTGCCCGGGCGCCGGGGCGCCTGGTGGGCCTGCCGCCAGGGTGCCTGGCTTCCTGGTACCAGCGTGCCTGAGGTCTGGGTGTGGCGGCGATTCGATTATCCGCGCTTGCGCGGGGTGTGCGGGCGGTAGGGGCTGACGGTGGGGTCGCCGTCGATCCAGTAGCGCCAGGGGTGTGCGGCGCCGTCGCCGCCGACCCCGGTGCGGGGGCCGCTGCGGACGGCGTCGGGGGCGGGCGGGGTGCCGGTCAGGACGCGGAAGGGACCGCCGTCGGCGGCGCAGGCGTCGGCGCCGTTGAGGCCGCGGTCGACGCCGAGTGCGGTGGCGAGCCGGGCCGGGCCCTGGGCGAGGTCGGCGTCCTTGCGGGAGGTGGGGCGGCGGGGGCGGGCGAGGTCGGTGCCGGCGGTGATCCGGCCGGCGCGCAGCAGCACCCCGCTGGCGGTGCCGGGCGGGCCGCAGACCAGGTTCAGGCAGTGCCACATGCCGTAGGTGAAGTAGACGTAGGTGTGGCCGGGCGGGCCGAACATCACGGCGTTGCGCTCGGTGCGTCCGCGGTAGGCGTGGGAGCCGGGGTCGTTGGGGCCGTCGTACGCCTCGACCTCGGTGAGCCGCAGTTCGATCGGGCCGTCGTCGGTGCTGCGCACCAGGGTGCGGCCGAGCAGGTCGGGAGCGATCTCCAGGACGGGCCGGTCGAAGAAGGCGCGCTCCAGCGGGGTCCGGGTCGGTGGCGTGCTCACGAGGCAGGAGCGTAGTCGACGGCGGGTGGGTGCCGCGGGGATCGGTCGGGCAGGCCATAGGCTCGGACCAATCCGTTCCCAACAGGAGGTGTCGAGGTGACCGAGCAAGCGCGACGGCCGCTCCCCCATGACTTCCACCCGCCGGTGCCGGCGTTCACGGTGGTCAGTGACGATGTGGCGCCGGGTGCGGCGCTCAAGGACGACCAGGTGTTCGCGGCCGGCAACCGTTCGCCGCACCTGCGGTGGGAGGGTTTCCCGGCGGAGACGAAGAGCTTCGCGGTGTCCTGCTACGACCCGGACGCGCCGACCGGCAGCGGCTTCTGGCACTGGTCGGTGTTCGACATCCCGGTGTCGGTGACGGAGCTGCCCGCGGGTGCGGGGTCGGGGGACTTCGCCGGGCTGCCCGCGGGCGCGGTGCAGGTGCGCAACGACTACGGGACCCGGGACTTCGGCGGTGCCGCGCCGCCGCCCGGGGACGGCCCGCACCGCTATGTGTTCACGGTGTACGCGGTGGACACGGAGAAGCTGGGTCCTGACGCGGACGCGACGCCGGCGGTGGTGGGCTTCAACCTCCGCTTCCACGCGCTGGCGCGGGCGCAGCTGATCGGTGTCCACGAGGTGCCGGCCGACGCCGGCTGAGCCCGCCCCGCCTGCCCTCCCGGGGCCGGTGGCCCCTGTACGCGGCCGGAAACTCCGTTGTCCGGTACGGCGCCGGGGGTCACAGTGGTGCCACCTGAAGGACCCCGGGAGGTGGGCGGACATGCGTGAGACGCTGGTGCTGAATGCGAGTTTCGAGCCGCTGTCGACGGTGTCGCTGCGGCGTGCGGTCGTGCTGGTGATGCAGGACAAGGCCGTTGTCGAGCAGGCCCATCCCGGTCTTCGGGTGCGCGCGGCGCGGGTGGACGTGCCGATGCCGCAGGTGATCAGGCTGTGCCGGTATGTGCGGGTGCCGTTCCGACAACGGGCGCCGTGGTCGCGGCGCGGTGTGCTGGTACGCGACCGGCACCGCTGCGCGTACTGCGGGCGGCGGGCGACGACCGTGGACCATGTGCAGCCGCGGTCGCGCGGGGGCGGCGACACCTGGCTGAACACGGTGGCGGCGTGCAGCGAGGACAACCAGCGCAAGGCGGACCGTACGCCGGAGCAGGCGGGGATGCGGCTGCTGGTACGGCCGTTCGAGCCGACGCCGGCCGACGCGCTGCTGCTGGCGCTGGGGGCGCGGGACCGTACGGACCTGCCGGAGTGGCTGGCGCTGCCGGCGTGAGGCGGCCCGGGCGCGGCCCGGCGCGGGCTACTTCAGCAGGAGCTGGACGATCGCCGCGATGCCGACGGCGACGATGAGGCCGCGCAGTGCCATCGGCGGGAGGCGGCGTCCGACCCGGGCGCCGATCAGCCCGCCGATGGTGGCGCCGGCGGCGATGAGGGCGACCGCCGCCCAGTCCATGTGGGCGATGACGACGAAGAAGAGCGCGGCGATGCCGTTGACCATCGCGGCGAGCACGTTCTTCAGTCCGTTGATCCGCTGGAGCGACTCGTCGAGGAGCACCCCCATCAGGGACATGTAGATGACCCCCTGCGCGGCTCCGAAGTACCCGCCGTAGATGCTGGCGAGGAAGAGTCCGAGCAGGAGGACGGGTCCGCCGTGCACGGGGGCGGCGGACCCGCTGCGCTGCCGGCTGGCCTGGAGGGCGCGGGTCAGCCGCGGTTGCAGGACCACCAGCACCAGGGCGAGCGCGATGAGGACCGGCACGATCGCGTGGAACGCGCCGGACGGCAGGTTGACCAATAGCACGGCGCCGATCGCGCCGCCGACCAGGCAGACGGCGCCCAGGCGCAGCAACCGGCCGCGCTGGCCGGCCAGTTCGCCGCGGTAGCCGATGGCGCCGGCCACCGAGCCGGGCACCAGGCCGAGGGTGTTGGAGACGTTCGCGGTGACGGGCGGCAGGCCGACGGCCAGCAGGACGGGGAAGGTGATCAGGGTGCCGGAGCCGACGATGGTGTTGATGGTGCCCGCGCCGATTCCGGCGGCGAGCACGGCGACGGCTTCCGCCGGTGACATGGGTCCTCCGTGATCGGTGCGCGTCCTGTGCGCCGTGGCGGCCGGGGGGTTCCGGGGGGGTGCCGGACGGCGGTCGGGGGCGCGGCGATCATGCCACACCGGTGCGCCCGGGCCGGGACGGCCCCCGGAGTACGGGCTCCGGGGGCTTCCGGGGGTGTGCTCCCGGGTCAGTCCTTGTCGAAGGGCGGGGCCTCGCGGCGCGGTGCGGGTGCGGCCGCGGGGCGGGTGGCGGGGGGCGCGGCGGCCGCGCTGCCCGGGGCGGGCGCGGGAGCGCCGCCGTTGCCCGCGCCGTTGCCGCCGCCTCCGTTGCCGGTGACGCCGGGGATGTTGACGATGCCGCCGAGGCCCTTGAGCGCGTCGTTGAGTTCGCTGGGGATGATCCAGAGCTTGTTGGCGTCGCCCTCGGCGATCTTCGGCAGCATCTGGAGGTACTGGTAGGCGAGCAGCTTCTGGTCCGGGTCGCCGGCGTGGATGGACTCGAAGACGGTGCGGATCGCCTGGGCCTCGCCCTCGGCGCGCAGCGCGGCGGAGCGCGCGTCGCCTTCGGCGCGCAGGATCGAGGACTGCTTCTCGCCCTCCGCGGTGAGGATCTGGGACTGCCGGATGCCCTCGGCGGTGAGGATCGCGGCGCGCTTGTCACGGTCGGCGCGCATCTGCTTCTCCATCGAGTCCTGGATGGAGGTGGGCGGCTCGATCGCCTTGAGCTCGACGCGGTTGACGCGGATGCCCCACTTGCCGGTGGCCTCGTCGAGGACGCCGCGCAGCGCCGCGTTGATCTCCTCGCGGGAGGTGAGGGTCCGCTCCAGGTCCATGCCGCCGATGATGTTGCGGAGCGTGGTGACGGTGAGCTGCTCGATCGCCTGGATGTAGCTGGCGACTTCATAGGTGGCGGCCCGGGCGTCGGTGACCTGGTAGTAGATGACGGTGTCGATGTTGACCACCAGGTTGTCCTGGGTGATCACCGGCTGCGGGGGGAAGGGCACGACCTGCTCGCGCAGGTCGATCCGGTTGCGGATGGTGTCGATGAACGGGACGACGATGTTCAGCCCGGCACTGAGGGTGCGGGTGTAGCGGCCGAAGCGCTCGACGATGGCGGCGCTGGCCTGCGGGATGACCTGGACCGTCCTGATCAGCGCGATGAAGACGAGCACCACCAGGATGATGAGGACGATGATGATGGGCTGCATGGTCACTCCGGCGCCGGGTTGAGTGCGGATGGAGCACGTACTACAACAACATGATCAATTGTCGCAGACGGTAGGCGTGCCGTGCGCGGGGTTCCGCGAATTCCCGGCGCCGGGCGGCCCGTTGGCTGCGGTGGGCGTGGCGACTACATCTACATCACGACGGCCGTCGCGCCGTCGATCTCGACCACGTCCACGTGCTGGCCGGGGTCGAAGACGCGGTCGTGTTCCAGGGCGCGGGCCGACCAGATCTCACCGGCGAGCTTGATCCGTCCGCCCGTGCCGTCGTCGACCCGTTCGAGCACCAGGGCCCGTTTGCCCTTGAGCGCGTCCACCCCGCTGCGCTGGCCGGCGCTCTGCCGGTTCCGGTAGGCGATCGGCCGGACGAAGACCAGCAGCGCCACGGAGACCACGACGAAGACGATGACTTGGGCGACGATGCCGCCGCCCATGCCTGCCGTGACCGCTCCGCCGACCGCGCCGACCGCGAACATGCCGAACTCGGGCATCGCCGTGATCACCAGCGGGATGCCCAGCCCCACTGCGGCCACCAACCACCACACCCATGCGTCCACGGGGTCAATCGTAGGCGTACTCGGGGCAGTTGCGGCAGTGCGCGATCCGGACGGCGGTGCCGCGGGCTACTTCAGCGGCAGTCCGGCGGCGGTCCAGCGGTCGCCGCGGCGCTCGACGACGAGCGGCAGTCCGAAGCAGTGCGAGAGGTTGCGCGAGCTCAGCTCGGTGTCGATGGGGCCGGCGGCGATCACCCGGCCCTGACGGATCATCAGCACGTGGGTGAAGCCGGGCGCGATCTCCTCGACGTGGTGGGTCACCATGATCATGGAGGGCGCGATCGGGTCGCGGGCGAGCCGGCCGAGCCGGCGGACCAGGTCCTCGCGGCCGCCGAGGTCGAGGCCGGCCGCGGGTTCGTCGAGCAGCAGCAGTTCGGGGTCGGACATCATCGCGCGGGCGATGAGGGTGCGCTTGCGCTCGCCCTCGGAGAGGGTGCCGAACTTCCGGTCGAGGAACTCGGTCATGCCGAGCCGGTCGAGGAAGGCGCGGGCGCGGTCCTCGTCGACCTGTTCGTACCCCTCGTTCCAGGTGGCGGTCATGCCGTAGGCGGCGGTGAGGACCGTCTCCAGGACGGTCTGGCGGCGCGGCATCTTCTCGGCCATCGCGGCCCCGGCCATCCCGATCCGGGGGCGCAGCTCGAAGACGTCGACGTTGCCGAGCTTCTCGCCGAGGATCTGCACGGTGCCGGTGCTCGGGTAGAGGTAGCTGGAGGCGACGTTCAACAGGGTGGTCTTGCCCGCGCCGTTGGGGCCGAGGATGACCCAGCGCTCCCCTTCGGCCACCGACCAGGAGACCCCTTCGACCAGAGCCCGTCCGTCGCGGACCACGGATACGTCCACCAGCTCCAGTACATCGCTCATGAGCGCGTTGTCTCCCCTTGCATCTCGGCAGTCTCGGCAGGTCGGTGTGCCGGGATCGGCACGGGCCGGAAGGAACAACCCCCGGGGAAAACTTACGCCACCGCGCGGCCGGTCCAGTCCATAGGCTGGGGGCATGCTTGATGAACCTCGTTCAGGGCGGCTGACGGCGTGGGGAAATGCCCTGCTTGCCGGACTTGCCGCCCCTGATGACGTCGCCCAGCGGATCTCGGCCGAGGACGCGGTGCACCGTGTCGCCGGGCTGCCGGGCGAGCCGGCGCCGGTCGGGCTGACCCTGGCGCTGGGCCGGCTCCGCGCCCTGGGCGCCACCGGGCTGCGGCTCGCGCTGCCGGTGGCCGGGCACCCGCTCGGGCTGACCGGGCCCCCGGAGTTCAACGCCCGCGCGATGGCCGCCGGTGAGGCGGTGCTCACCGTGGGCGCGGTCGCGCTCGGCCTGGTGCCCGAGGTCCACGAGGCCGGGCCGGTCGGCGACCTGCACGTGGACGTGGAGTGGCAGTGCCTGCCGGTGCGGGACGCGCCACCGGCCGACGTGCCCTCGCTCGGCGAGGCGGAACGCGAGCTGGCGGAGGCGCTGCGCGACGCCACGGACGCGCTCGCCCAGCTCGACGTCGCCGGCGCGGGGCCCGCCGCCCAGGCGGCGCTGGAGGCGTACCGGGCCCGGGCCGAGCGCGGGCGCGAGGTGCTCGCGCCCGGCTACCCGCCGCGCGCGGTGCGGGTGCTGGAGCTGGCGCAGCGGGTGGCGGCGCTGGTGTCGATAGCGTCCGACGGGCACGGCGGCGCGGTGAGCGCCTCGCAGATCGCCGCCCGTGCGGAGTTGCTGCGCCCGGTGGAGCGGACCGCCCGGCGCGCGCAGGTCGCGGCGTACAACGCGTACGTGGAGGAGACCGAGCGCCGCAGGCCCTGAGGGGCCGGGGTCGCGGGACAGCGCGCGGGCCCCGCGGGCGGCGTACGGTGACGTCGGCCGCGGGGCCCGTGCGGGTTGCCGTCCGGAGGGGGTCAGACGGCAGGCGGGGTCACGTGTTGGCGCCGGTGTTGCCGAAGGCCGGGTTGAGCAGGCCGATCACGTTGACGGTGTTGCCGACCACGTTGACCGGGACGTGCACCGGGACCTGCACGAGGTTGCCGGAGACGACGCCCGGGGACTTCACGGCGGCACCCTGCGCGCCCGAGTCGGCCGAGGCCGCACCGGCACCGGCGGCGAGGAGCCCGCCCGCCACGAGGGTGAGGGTCGCGGCCTTCTTCAGGTTCTTCACTTCGAACTTCCTCCTTGCGAGACGTGCCGCGGCCATCCGCCGCGGCACGCCATGGAGAACGGTCCGCCGCCGCTGGGGATGCGCACCCCGGAGGACATACACCCGACAGTATGAATCTCACTCCGCCAAGCGCGGGTGCGCGGGCGTGGCGCACCGGCGCCCGCGGGGGCGTGCCGCGTGCCCGCGCACGCCAGGTCAGGCGCCTGCTCGCACGGCAGATCAGTTGCCGACGCCGTTGCGGACCGCCCACAGCGCGGCCTGGGTGCGGTCGGCGAGGTCGAGCTTCATGAGGATGTTCGACACGTGGGTCTTGACGGTCTTCTCCGAGAGCACCAGGGCGCGGGCGATCTCCCGGTTGGAGCGGCCGTCCGCGATCAGGCCCAGCACCTCGCGCTCGCGCTCGGTCAGCGTGCTGCCGCGGCCGGTGCCGCCGGCCGGCTGGTCCGGGGCGAGCAGCGCGCCGGCCACCTCCGCCTGGAGCAGGACGTGCCCGGCGTGCACCGAGCGGATGGCGTCGGCGAGCGCGACCGGGTCGACGTCCTTGTAGACGTATCCGGCGGCGCCGGCCCGCAGCGCGGGGACCACGGTGCGCTTCTCGGTGAAGCTGGTCACGATCAGGACCCGGGCGGGGCTGTCCGCCTCGTGCAGCAGCCGCAGCGCCTCGATGCCGTCGGTGCCGGGCATCTTGACGTCCATCAGGATCACGTCGGGGCGCAGCTCCAGCGCGCGGGCCACGCCCTCGTCGCCGTCGGCGGCCTCGCCGACCACCTCGATGTCGCCCTGGACCTCCAGGAACGTCCGCAGGCCGCGGCGCACCACCTGGTGGTCGTCCACGAGCAGCACCCGGATCACCTTGTCAGCCACCTGGCACCTCCATCTCGACGACGGTGCCCCGGCCGGGCTCCGACTGCACGCTCAGCGAGCCGCCGACGCCGTCGGCGCGGTCCCGCATGGAGACCAGCCCCAGGTGGCGGCCGGCCCGGCGGACGGCGGTGGGGTCGAAGCCGCGGCCGTCGTCGCGCACGCGCAGGGTGGCGCCCCCGCCGCCGTGCCCTTCGAGGGTGACGGCGACGCTCCGCGGGTGGGCGTGGCGCAGCGCGTTGTGGGTGGCCTCCTGGGCGACGCGCAGCAGGGCCTCCTCCTGCGGTGCGGGCAGGGCGCGCATCCGGTCGGCGTGGAAGGTCACGCGGGCGGCGTGCACCCGGTCCAGGACGTCGGCCTGGGTGCGCAGGGTGGCCACGAGGCCGTCGTCGTCCAGGGCGGCCGGGCGCAGCTCGACGACGACGGCGCGCAGCTCGTCGGCGGCCTCGGCGGCGAGCGCGGCGACCTGCCGCAGCTCCTCCTTGGCGCGGGCGGGGTCGGTGTCGACGAGGGCGGCGGACGCCTGGGCGGTCAGCCGCAGTGAGAACAGCTTCTGGGAGACCGCGTCGTGCAGTTCGTGGGCGATGCGGGCGCGCTCCCCGGCGAGGGTCAGCTCGCGGCTGCGCTCGTGCAGGCGGGCGTTGGTCAGGGCGATCGCGGCGTGGTCGGCGAGGATGCGCAGGAGGTCCTCGTCGTCCTGGGTGAAGCCCGCGGGGGCGGCCGGACGGTTCTCGGCGGGCGGTGTTTCCCTGGCGGGCGGTGTTTCCCTGGCGGGTGGTGTGTCCCTGGCGGGCGGCGCGTTCTTGTTCGCCAGGAAGATCGCGCCGAGGATCTCGTCGCCGTCGGCCACCGGCATGCCGATGAAGTCCTTCATCACGGGGTGGGCGCGCGGCCAGCCGGCGAAGCTCTCGAAGTCGCGGACGTCGGCGAGGCGCTGCGGGGTGGCCTCGCGGAGCATGGCGGCGAGCACGCCGTGCTGCCGGGGCAGCGGGCCGATCGCCTTCCACTGCTCGTCGCTGACGCCGTCGACCACGAACTGAGCGAACCCGCCATGGTCGTCGGGCACCCCGAGCGCCGCGTACTGGGCGTCGAGCAGCTCGCGGGCAGAGCCCACGATGGTCTGGAGGACCTCGCGCACCTCCAGCCGCCGGTTCATCGCCACGATCGCGGCGCTGACCGCTTCGATGCCGCCTCGCGGCGCCCGTCCGGACATGTCTCCACGGTACTCGGCGCAGGTGACACCCCGTATGCGCCGCCGGACGTACGGTCCTGGTCCGCTCGTCGTAGGGCTCGGCGTAGGGCGAAGGGCCCGCGGGGGTTGCGGCGGGCGCCCGAGGCCCGGGGCGGGGCGGCGTTCCTACGGTGGGGGCAACGGGTCCGGCGACCGCGCCGGGCCGTGGCGGAAGGCGGGGACCATGCCGGTGGCGATCATCACGGGCGCGTCGCGGGGGCTGGGCCGCGCGCTGGCCGAGGGGCTGGCCGGCCGCGGCTGGGATCTGGTGCTGGACGGCCGCGACGCGGACGCGTTGCGCGCCTCCGCCCAGGACCTCATAACGGACAAAAGTCACGATGCCCTATATATAGGGGACAAAGGTACGGCGGGTGCGGCGCCCGGCCGGGCGGCCGCGGGCCGGGTGCGGGCGGTGCCCGGCGACGTAACGAACCCGGCGCACCGCGCCGAGCTGCTCGCGGCCGCCCGGGAGCTGGGCGGCGGCGCGGGCCCGGACCTGCTGGTCAACAACGCCAGCGCCCTGGGCGCCGAACCCCTGCTGCCGCTGGCCGAACTCCCCGAGGACGGGCTGCGGGCGGCCCTGGAGACGAATGTGCTCGCGCCCTTCGCCCTGATCAGGGCGGCCCTGCCGGGGCTGCGGGCGGCCGGCGGCGCGGTGCTGAACATCAGCTCGGACGCGGCCGTGGCCGCCTACCCCGCCTGGGGCGGCTACGGGGCGAGCAAGGCCGCGCTCGACCACCTGTCGGCGGTGCTGGCGGCGGAGGAGCCGGCGGTCCGGGTGTGGTGGGTCGACCCGGGCGACCTGCGGACCGCGCTGTACGCGGCCGCGGTGCCGGACGACCCCGGCTTCGCGCAGCGCCCGCTGCCGGAAGAGGTCGCGCCCGCGCTGTTGCGGCTGCTCGACGGTCCGGCGCCCGGCGGCCGCTATGTCGCCGCCGAGCTGGCGGGTCCGCAGACGCCGGCCGGACCGGACCCCCTGGCCTCGCCGGCCGCTCCCGCCGAGCCGGGGCGGGCACGATGAGCGCGGCGGCGCCGGCGGCCCCGGTCACCTGCCCGACCTGCGACGACGAGGCGGACCGGCTGGACGCCGGGAGCCTGGCCGACCTGCGGCTGCCGCCGGAGCTGTCGGCGGCGGCGCCCGCGCCCCGCCGCGACGCGGTACGGCTGCTGGTCGGGCGGCAGGGCAGCGGCGAGGTCTCCCGCCACGGCTTCCGCGAGCTGCCCGGACTGCTGCGGGCCGGGGACGTACTGGTCGTCAACACCTCGCAGACCCTGCCCGCAGCGCTGGACGGCCGGATCGACGGCGGCGGCGCACCGGTCGTGGTGCACTTCTCCACCCGGCGTGACGACGGCCGCTGGGTGGTCGAGCTGCGCTCCCCCGACGGGCGCGGCACGACCGTACGCCGGCCGGGCGGACCTGCCGGCGCCCAGGTGCGGCTGGAAGGCGGCGGCCGACTGGTGCTGGAGCACCCGCTGGACCCGGCGGCCGACCGGCTGTGGGTGGCATCGGTGCGGGTGCCCGACCTGGTGCGGCACCTGCGGCGGCACGGGCGGCCGATCCGCTACGGGTACACCGCCCGCGACCAGCCGCTGTCGGCCCACCAGACGGTCTTCGGCACGCCGTCGGCCGACGGGCGGGGCTCGGCCGAGATGCCGAGCGCGGGCCGGCCGTTCACCGCGCCCCTGGTCACGGCGCTGGTCAGCCGGGGGGTGCAGATCGCGCCGATCGAGCTGCACACGGGGGTGGCGTCCGCCGAGGCGCACGAACCGCCGTACCCCGAGCCGTACACGGTGCCGGCCGGCACCGCGTGGCAGGTGAACGCGGCCCGGGCGGCCGGCGGGCGGGTGGTGGCGGTGGGCACCACCGCGGTGCGCGCGCTGGAGTCGGCGGCCGACGGGCGCGGCCGGGTGCGGGCGGCGCACGGCTGGACGGACCTGGTGATCACCCCGGAGCGCGGGGTGCGCGCGGTGGACGGCCTGCTGACCGGGCTGCACGAGCCGCAGGCGTCGCACCTGCTGATGCTGCGGGCCCTGTCGGGCGACGGCCTGCTGGCCCGGGTCTACGCGGAAGCGCTGCGCGGCCGTTTCCGCTGGCACGAGTTCGGAGACGTCAACCTGCTGCTCCCATAAGGGCCTTCGGGCCCCGAATAAGCGTCACATAAAGCGCCTCCTCCGTCACCATCCGCGACGCAGGGGGCGCGCCCCTGTGACCTCACCGATAGGGCCTGCGTCACATACTAAGCCGCTTAGTGGAATTCACCGCGGCAAACGCGCGGACATATCACGGAAACTGCCTCGGGCACTTCGGCCGCGGCTACGAGCCACGCTCGTAGCCAGGCTCATTGACCCCCGATTTCCGACCCTCTAACAATTCTCGGGTCCCAATCGGAAGAGGTAATCCCGCATGCAGCTCCCCACGATCCCGAAGATCGGCCGACTGTCCAGGAAGCACAAGATCACGGCGGCCGGTGTCGCCGCCGCCGCGGCCGTTGCGCTGACAGTCACCGGTCTCGAGGCGACCGCTGGTGGGTCGGCTGTCGCCGACGGCGACCCGACTGGGTTCTCCGTGTCCACCGGCGACCAGGTCAAGGGCATCAGCCCCGAGTCCGGCATGGCCTCCCAGAAGGCCATCAAGGACCAGAGCGACGCTCAGCAGAAGGCCGCCGCGGCAGCGGCGAAGAAGAAGGCGGCCGCTGAGGCCGCGGCGAAGAAGAAGGCCGCCGACGCGGCGGCCGCGAAGAAGAAGGCGGCGGCGCTGGCCGCCGAGCGCGCCAAGGAAGCGGCCAACCGCTCCACCCAGCGCACCACCGTCAAGAAGACCGCGCCGGTGACGAAGAAGTCCACCACGGCCACCAGGTCGACCGGCACGTCGACGGCCACGTCGACCGCCAAGTCGACCACCGTCTCGAAGACGATCACCGCGACGCCCGTCGCCGTGACCTACCCGAACAACCTGGACGGCTGGATTCGCCAGGCCCGCGCCGTCCTGGCCGCGCACAACATTCCGGTCCCGACCTACAACGGCATTTACCGCAACATCATCCGGGAATCGTCCGGAAACCCGAACGCGATCAACCTGTGGGACTCGAACGCCGCCAAGGGCATTCCGTCCAAGGGCCTGCTCCAGACGATCGACCCCACGTTCAACGCGTACCACGTCTCCGGTACTTCGTGGAACGTCTACAACCCGGTCGCGAACATCGCCGCCGCGTGCAACTACGCGTACCACGTGTACGGCGGCATGGACAACGTGAACTCGGCGTACTGACCGGCGTATCCGCTGAATGCGGGAAAACACGAGGGCGGTGGGACCTGTGCGTCCCACCGCCCTCGCGCGCAACCTGGCCGGCCCGGCGCCGGCTACTTCCGCATGACCTCGGGTTCGTGCCGGCGCAGCAGCCGGGCGACGACGACGCCGCACAGCACGGACATCACCACCAGCACCAGGACGTCCAGCGTCCAGGCACCCGCGGTGTGCTGCCACAGCGCGTCGTGCGTCTTGCGGGTCGGGTCCCACGGCAGCAGCGTGTTGAGGCTCGCCGTGGCACCGGTGCCGGCCACCGCCCAGCGGGCCGGCATCAGCCAGGCCAACTCCTCCACCCCGGGCTTGCCGTAGAGCTGGAAGAGCACCCCGGTGAAGACGATCTGCACGATCGCGAACATCACCAGCAGCGGCATGGTCTTCTCCGCCGTCTTCACCAGCGCCGAGATGATCAGGCCGACCATCATCGAGGCGAAGCCGAAGACGATGATGACCACGGTCATCTCCACGCCCGGGTGGCTGTGCAGGACGACGCCCTCGGTGGGCATCTTGCGCGGCGCGAAGCCGATGCCGCAGATGATCGCGCCCTGGAGCGCCGTGATCAGGCCGAGCACGATGACCTTCGACATCAGGTACGCCGACCGGGACAGCCCGACCGCCCGTTCTCGTTCGTAGATCACCCGCTCCTTGATCAGTTCGCGGACGGAGTTCGCCGAGCCGGCGAAGCAGGCGCCGACCGCGAGGATCATCAGGATGGTGCCCGCGTCCTTGTTCTGGAGGAACGGCGGCTTGCCGAAGCCGAGTCCGTAGTCGGCGGGGATCAGGATGCTGACCACGCCGAGCACCGCGGGCAGGATCACCATCAGCCCGATGAAGCCCCGGTCGGAGAGGATCACCGACAGGTAGCGCCGTATCAGGGTGCCCAGTTGGGAACCCCACGCCTGCGGCTTGGGCGGCCTGGCCGCCTGGTACGGGATGTAGTGCGCGGCCTGCGGGGCTGCCTGGTCGAGGTGGGCGGCATACGTCTGGTAGTGCTGCGAACCGCGCCAGCGGCCGGACCAGTCGTAGTCGCGGTAGTTCTCGAACGCGGAGAAGACGTCGGCCCAGTTGTCGTAGCCGAAGAACGTCAGCGCCTCGTCCGGCGGGCCGAAGTACGCCACCGCGCCGCCCGGCGCCATCACCAGCAGCTTGTCGCACAGCGCCAGTTCGGCCACCGAGTGGGTGACGACCAGGACCGTGCGGCCGTCGTCGGCCAGGCCGCGCAGCAGCTTCATCACGTCGCGGTCCATGCCCGGGTCGAGACCGGAGGTCGGCTCGTCCAGGAAGATCAGCGACGGCTTGGTCAGCAGCTCCAGGGCGACCGAGACGCGCTTGCGCTGGCCCCCGGAGAGCGAGGTGACCTTCTTGTCCGCGTGGATGTCGAGCTTCAGCTCGCGCAGCACCTCGTCGATCCGCGCCTCGCGCTCCGCGGTCGCGGTGTCGCCGGGGAAGCGGAGCTTGGCGGCGTACCGCAGCGCGGTCCTGACCTGGAGCTCCTTGTGCAGGATGTCGTCCTGCGGGACCAGGCCGATGCGCTGGCGCAACTCGGCGAACTGCTTGTACAGGTTGCGGTTGTCGTACAGCACCTCGCCCTGGTCGGCGGGGCGGTAGCCGGTCAGCGCGCGCAGCAGCGTCGACTTGCCGGAGCCGGACGGGCCGATGACGCCGATCAGCGACTTCTCCGGCACCCCGAAGGAGACGTCCTTCAGGATCGTCTTCGTGGTCTTGCCGTGCGGCACCGTGACCGACAGCCGGCGCGCGGAGAAGGACACGTCGCCGGTGTCGACGAACTCCTCCAGCCGGTCGCCGACCAGCCGGAAGGTGGAGTGGCCGACGCCCACGATGTCGTTGGGGCCCAGCAGGTGGCGCTGGACCGGCTGGCCGTTGACATAGGTGCCGTTGTGGCTGCCGAGGTCGACGATCTCGTAGCGGCCGTCGGGGTGCGCGCGGAACTCCGCGTGGTAGCGGGAGACCTGGAGGTCGGAGACGACCAGTTCGTTCTCCAGCGCACGGCCGATCTTCATCACCCGGCCCAGCGCGAGCTGGTGGAAGGTGGTGGGGCTGCGCATCCCGGCGCCCGGTGCGCCCTGCGGCGGCTGCGGCGCCCCGGCCTGCGGCGGCACCCCCGGCTGGGGCTGGGCGCCCCAAGCCTGCTGCGGCGGGGCGGCCTGCTGCGGCGGCGCCGCGTGCTGCTGCGGTACCCCGTGCTGGGGCGGCGCGCCCCATCCCCCGGCGCCCGGCTGCCCCTGCTGCGGTGCGGCCTGCGGCGGCGCCGCGTACATCTGCGGCTGCTGCGGCGGGGGTTGGTACGGCGGCTGCGGCTGCGGGTGCGCCTGCGGCGGGGCCTGCTGGTAGGCGGCGGCCGGCTGGGGCGCCTGGTACGGCGCCTGCGCCGGCGCGGTGAAGTTCAGCCGGGGCCCGTCGGTCGCGTTGCCGAGGTTGACCACCGCCCCCGGGCCGAGGTCGGTGTGCTGGACCCGTTGGCCCTGTACGAAGGTGCCGTTGGTGCTGCCCTGGTCCTCCAGCAGCCAGCCGCGCTCCCCGCGGCGGATCGTGGCGTGCCGCCAGGAGACTCGCGCGTCGTCGAGCACGAGGTCGCCCTGCGGGTCCCGGCCGAGGCTGTAGGACCGGGACGGGTCCAGTGGCCAGGTCTGTCCGTTGAGTTCAAGTACGAGTTCAGGCACCCCATGCCCCATTTGTTGTCCCCCGAAGTCCCCCATGGAGGGGCAGTCTAGGGATTACGAACATCGGGAGGAAATATTTCCGGCTCGGCCCGGTTGCCGAGGGCCCCCTCCACGCCCCACGACGCACGTCGCGCACCCCCGGTTCCGTGCCGCGGCACCCCGGGTTCGCCGCGGGTTCGCCGCGGGGGCACCAGTAGTACCACCCCGGCGCACCGGGCAGGGCGGCCCGCGCACCGCGGGTTTTGTGCGGGTGTCCGCCAGCCGGGACAGCCCGCGCCCCGCGGGCGGTCGGCCGATACGGTGGGAGCACCATGAACGACGCCCCGCAGACCCCACCGGCTGCCGCCGCGGACGAGACCGTCCCCATGATCCCCGCGGCCGACGCGCCGACCCTCCTGGTCAAGATCTTCGGCAGGGACCGGCCCGGGCTCACCGCCGGTCTCTTCGAGACGCTGGCCGGCTACGACGTGGCCGTGGTGGACATCGAGCAGGTGGTCACCCGCGGCCGGATCGTGCTGTGCGCGCTGGTCACCGCCCCGGCCGGCCGAGGCGCGGAGAGCGAGCTGCGGGTCACCGTGCACGGCTGGGCCGAGTCGATGAAGATGCAGGCCGAGATCATCTCCGGGATCGGCGACAACAGTCCGCGCGGCGCGGGCCGCTCCCACGTCACGGTGCTCGGGCGGCCGCTGGCACCGGAGTCCATCGCGGCCATAGCAGCCCTGATCACCGGCACCGGCGGCAACATCGACCGGATCTTCCGGCTGGCGAAGTACCCGGTGACCGCGGTGGAGTTCGCGGTGTCGGGTGCCGAGCACACCGCGCTGCGCTCGGCCCTGGCGCTGGAGTCGGCCGCGCGCGGGGTGGACGTGGCGGTGGTGTCCTCCGGGCTCCAGCGCCGGGCGCAGCGGCTGGTGGTGATGGACGTGGACTCCACCGTCATCCAGGACGAGGTGATCGAGCTGTTCGCCGCGCACGCCGGGTGCGAGGCGCAGGTCGCCGAGGTGACGGCGGCCGCGATGCGCGGCGAGCTGGACTTCGAGCAGTCGCTGCACGCGCGGGTGGCGCTGCTGGCGGGGCTGGACGCGTCGGTGGTGGACAAGGTCCGCGCCGAGGTGCGGCTGACGCCCGGCGCCCGCACCCTGGTGCGCACCCTGAAGCGGCTGGGCTACCAGGTGGGGGTGGTCTCCGGCGGCTTCACCCAGGTGACCGACGACCTCAAGGAGCGGCTGGGGCTGGACTTCGCCGCCGCGAACACCCTGGAGATCGTCGAGGGGCGGCTGACCGGCAAGGTGACCGGGCCGATAGTGGACCGGGCGGGCAAGGCGCGGCTGCTGCGGTCCTTCGCCGCGCTGGCCGGGGTGCCGCTGAGCCAGACGGTGGCGATCGGCGACGGCGCCAACGACCTGGACATGCTCAACACCGCGGGCCTGGGCGTGGCGTTCAACGCCAAGCCGCTGGTCCGGGAGGCGGCCGACGCGGCGGTGACGGTGCCGTTCCTGGACGCCGTGCTCTACCTGCTGGGGATCACCCGCGAGGAGATCGAGGCGGCCGACGCGCTGGACGGCACGGCCACGGACTGACCCGCCCGCCGGCCGTACCGCGCCGCCGCCTCTACGGCCGGCCCCGGGTCCTCACTCCTCGTGCGGCGCCCAGAAGGCGGTGAGGCGGGCCACGCCGTGCTCGGCGGACTTCCAGGGCCCGGTGAAGGTCAGGACGGCGAAGGCCGCGGTGGGGAAGCCGGCGCGGTGCATCCGGGCGCGGGCGTCGCCGTCCGAGGTGCCGGCCAGTGCCTCGGCGAGGGCGTGCATGCCCGGGTTGTGGCCGATCAGCAGGAGCGAGCCGACGCTGTCGGGGGTCTCGCCGACCAGGGCCAGCAGGTCGCCGAGGGAGGCGTCGTAGAGCCGCTCCTCGTAGACGGTCCTGGGCCGGTGCGTCATCTCGTGCGCGACGAGTTTCCAGGTCTCGCGGGTGCGGGTGGCCGTCGAGCACAGGGCGAGGTCGGGGGCGATGCCGTCGTCGGTGAAGCGGCGGCCGGCCGCGGGCGCGTCCAGGCGGCCGCGGTCGGCCAGCGGGCGCTCGTGGTCGGGCACGGCCGGCCAGTCGGCCTTGGCATGCCTGAGCAGGACGATGGTGCGGGTCGAATCGGCGCTCATGCCCTTCAGCTTTCCAGAATTCGGGCCGTCAGGCGCGGGCTGGGCCACCTGGCCCGGACCGGGGTTTCGCGCCGGCGCACGACCGGGGGCGTACGCGGGCTCGGAAGCAGGTCGGAACAGGTCACCACAGGTGGTGCAGCAGGGCGGTGAAGGCCGTGGTGAAGCGTGCGAGCAGGTCGCTGCCTGCGGCGCCGGAGGAGGCGTGCGCGGCGCCGCCGCTGAGCAGGGCCAGCAGCACGGCGAACGCCACCACGGGCAGCGCCACCGCCCACCAGGGCACCCTGGTCTGGGCGGCGGGCTCCCGCCCGGGGCCGCGGCCGGCGCCGGGCCGGACCGCGGACCGGGGCTGCCGCTCGTACAGGTGCGGGGACTGCGTGGTCACGTGGGCCGCCTCCGTGCTGGACCGTCGAACTGCCGGGTCGCTCTTCCCGGTGCGGTTCGACGCTACGGCGGCGCGGTGGCGCGGCCCATCCGGTCGTCCACCCACTTGACCCTGAGCCTGACCCCCTAGGGGAGGTGGGGTTGTCCCTACCCTGCGGTCAGGGTCGCGGGGTCGGTGGTCCGCGCCCGCGCGGACCACCGGGGAGGACGGACCGGGGGGGCGGGTGGGCTAGCCCATGCGGGCAGCGATGGTGGCGACCACCGCGACGATCGCGGGGACGCCCATCATGAGGCCGAAGATGATCAGCAGGCGGCGTTGCGGCTGCGGCGGATTCGGTTCGAGTACCGGCATGGCGTCCAGTCTGGCACCGCGCCCCGGGCGCGGTGCGGCGGGGTCACAGTTCGTCCTCGACGTGTCGGTTCCGCCCGGCCAGCACCCCGCACAGCACCTGGGGCACCACCAGGACGAGCATCAGCGCCATCGGCAGGCCCCAGCCGCCGGTCGCCTGGTTGAGGGTGCCGACCAGGATCGGCCCGGGGATGGCGAGCAGGTAGCCGCTGCTCTGCGCGAACGCCGACAGCCGTACGACGCCCGGTCCGCTGCGGGCGCGCATCCCGATCATCGTCAGCACCAGCGGGAAGGCGCAGTTGGCGACGCCGAGCAGCGCCGCCCACACCCAGGGCGCCGCGGCGGGCGCGGCCCACAGCCCGGCGAACCCGGCGATCTGGAAGGCGGCGAGCACCACCACGATCGGGGCCTGCGAGCGCATGCGGGCGGCGAGCAGCGGCAGCACGAACGACAGCGGCACGCCCAGCGCCATGGTGACGGCGAGCAGCAGGCCCGCCTTGTCCGCGGACAGCCCGGCGTCCCGGAAGATCTGCGGCATCCAGCCCATGGTGACGTAGGCGGCGGTGCCCTGGAGGCCGAAGTAGCCGGCGAGCACCCGGGCGGTGCGGCTGCGGCCGATCCGGCCGTGCTCTCCGGGGGCGGGGGCGGGCGTGGACGCGGACCCGGCGGCGGGGGCGGGCGCCGTTACGGGGGTGGCGGCCGCGCCGCGTACGGCCCGGGGGCGCGGCGGCTGCTGCCCGGACCGGTCCCGGACCAGCGGCAGCCAGGGCAGGATCGCGAGCGCGGCGAGCGCGGCCCACATGCCCAGGCCCAGCCGCCAACTGCCGCCCATCGCGTCGGTGAGCGGCACCGTGACGGCCGCGGCGACCGAGGTGCCCAGGGACAGGGCCATCGAGTAGACGCCGGTGACGGTGCCGACCCGGTCGGGGAAGTAGCGCTTGACGATGACCGGCATCAGCACGTTGGAGACCGCGATCCCGGCCAGCGCCAGCGCGCTGGTGGCCAGGAAGACCGGCGTGCCGCCGGCGAGCGGGCGCAGCAGCAGGCCGGCGGTGATGGCGGCCATCCCGGCGCAGACCACCGCGCCGGGCCCGTAGCGCCGGGCCAGCCGGGGCGCGGCGAAGCCGAACAGCGCGAAGCACGCGGCGGGTACCGAGGTGAGCAGCCCGGCCATGGTGCCGCTCATGCCGAGGCCGTCGCGGACCTCCTTCAGCAGCGCGCCGAGGCTGGTGATGGCCGGGCGCAGGTTGAGCGCGGCGAGGATCAGGGCCACGACGACGAGGCGGCGTATCCACCGCGCGGGCAGGGGCGGGCCGGGGT
This sequence comes from Actinacidiphila sp. bgisy144, assembly GCF_057708105.1. NCBI lineage: Bacteria > Bacillati > Actinomycetota > Actinomycetes > Kitasatosporales > Streptomycetaceae > Actinacidiphila > Actinacidiphila sp. bgisy144. The sequence continues at coordinate 20,566 of NZ_JBYIRM010000009.1, forward strand.
CGGCGCCGGGGCCGGCTCGGGGGGCGTCCGCGGGGGCGACGGCACCCGACGGTGCGGCCGCGGCGGGGTCGAGGGCCAGGGATTCGTCATCACGCATGAACCCATCATAGAATGATGGGATGAATCTTGGACCCGTCTCCCGCCCCGCTCCCCTCGCCGACCAGGTCATCGCGCGGCTGCGCGCGGAGATCGCCGCCGGGAACTGGCCGGTCGGATCGCGTATCCCGACCGAGCCGGAGCTGGTGGCGCAGCTGGGGGTGGCCCGCAACACCGTCCGGGAGGCGGTCCGCGCCCTGGCGCACAACGGGCTGCTCGACATCCGGCAGGGCTCGGGCACCTACGTCGTCGCGACCAGCGAACTGGCCGGGGTGATGCACCGTCGCTTCGCCGACGCCGACCCGCTGCACGTCGCCGAACTGCGCAGCTCCCTGGAGGCGAGCGCGGCAGGGCTGGCCGCCGAGCGCCGCACCGAGGCGGACCTGCGGCGGCTGGACGCGCTGACCGAGCGGCGCGAGCGCGCCTGGGACTCCGGCGGCGCCGAGGACTTCGTCCAGGCCGACGCCACCTGGCACCTGGCGGTGGTGGCCGCCTCGCACAACGACGTCTTCACCGCGCTGTACGCCGACCTCGGCGAGGTGCTGCGCGACTTCCTGCGGGCGGACGTCGGCCCGCAGGTGCGCCCCGAGGACTACGTCGACCACGCGCGGCTGCTGGCCGCGATCCGCGCCGGCGACGCCGCCGCCGCGGCCGCCGAGGCCCGCAACCACGCCTTCTCCTGCCGGTTCGGCGCCTTCCGGGTATGACGACGGCCTCCCTGCCCGCGAGGGCAGGAAGGCCGTCCAGGACCTGTGGGCCGGATCAACCGACCGCGTGCAGGCCGCCGTCCACGTGGATGATCTCGCCGGTGGTCTTGGGGAACCAGTCCGACAGCAGCGCCACGACGCCGCGGCCGGCCGGCTCCGGGTCGGTGAGGTCCCACGCCAGCGGGGAGCGGGTGTCCCACGCGGAGGCCAGGTCGCTGAAGCCGGGGATCGACTTGGCGGCCATCGAGCCGAGCGGGCCGGCCGACACCAGGTTGCAGCGCACGTTCCGCTCGCCGAGGTAGCGGGCGAGGTAGCGGGACGTCGACTCCAGCGCGGCCTTCGCCGGGCCCATCCAGTCGTACTGCTTCCAGGCGAACTGCGCGTCGAAGGTCAGGCCGACCACCGAGCCGCCGCTCACCGCGTCCGGGCCGTCGGCCTCCGTCATCAGCGGCAGCAGCGCCATGGTGAGGGACTTCAGCGAGAACGCCGAGACGTGCATCGCCGTGGACACCGACTCGAAGGGCGTGTCGAGGAAGTTGCCGCCGAGCGCGTCCTGCGGGGCGAAGCCGATGGAGTGCACGATCCCGTCGAGGCCGCCCAGCTCCTTGCGGACGACCTCCTCCAGGCCGGTCAGGTGCTCGGCGTTGGTCACGTCCAGCTCGATGACCTTCGTCGGCTTCGGCAGCTTCTTGGCGACACGGGCGGTCAGGGTGGGCCGGGGGAAGGCGGTGAGGATGATCTCGGCGCCCTGCTCCTGCGCCAGCTTGGCCGCGTGGAACGCGATGGACGACTCCATCAGCACGCCGGTGATCAGGATGCGCTTGCCTTCGAGGATTCCGCTCATGGTGATCAGTGACCCATGCCCAATCCGCCGTCAACCGGGATGACGGCTCCAGTGATGTACGAGGCGTCGTCGGAGGCGAGGAAGCGCACCGTGGCGGCGATCTCCTCCGGTCGCGCGTACCGGCCCAGCGGCACCTGGGAGACGATGCCGGAGCGCTGCTCGTCGGTGAGCGCCCGGGTCATGTCGGTGTCCACGAAGCCGGGCGCGACGACGTTGAAGGTGAGGTTGCGCGAGCCCAGTTCGCGGGCGAGCGAACGGGCGAATCCCACCAGTCCGGCCTTGGACGCGGCGTAGTTGGCCTGTCCGGCGCTGCCCAGCAGGCCCACGACGGACGAGATCAGCACGACCCGGCCCTTCTTCGCCCGCAGCATGCCGCGGTTGGCCCGCTTGACGACGCGGAAGGTGCCGGTGAGGTTGGTGTCCAGGACCGTGGTGAAGTCCTCCTCGGACATCCGCATCAGCAGCTGGTCCCGGGTGATGCCCGCGTTGGCGACCAGCACCTCGACGGTGCCGTGCTTCTCCTCGATCTCCTTGTACGCCTGCTCCACCTGCTCGCTGTCGGTGATGTCGCAGCGCACCGCGAGCGCGCCCGACTCGACCAGCTCCGCCGGCGGTTCACCCGAGCGGTACGTGATGGCGACCTTGTCGCCCGCGTCGACGAAGACCCGCGCGATGGCGAGACCGATGCCCCGGTTTCCTCCGGTGACCAGAACCGAGCGGCTCAACGGATCACTCTTTCCCTGCGTCGATGGGTCGGCTGTCTGCCTGAAAACTACCGGTAGCGCTCGCGTTCCGGGGAATCGGGCCGTACAGCCTGCCCACGAGGACCCTGTGGGGTTCCTACAGTGCCCGGCGGCGCCGGGGCCTGCGGATACGTCCCGCCGGTCAGGCGTCGTGCGGGGTGGCGGCCGCCGACGGGTCGGGCTGGGCGTGCTTCGTGGCGTACTGGTCCACGGTGACGGTCAGCGACTGCGCGATCTGACGCAGATAGGAGATGAGCCGCTCGGTCTCCTCCTGTTCGCCGCCGGCCGTCCTGCCGTCCTGGGCGCGCAGCTGCTCCAGGACCGCCTCGGCCTGTATCCGCGCGGCCCGCACCATGTTGCGGGCCTGCTCGCGGGCGGCGACCACGGTCTGCTCGGCCGACTGCTGGGCGCGGGCCTGCTGGAGGACCGCGTCCACGGTCGGCACCCCGGTGGGCCCGGCGCCGTCGCCGATGTTGTTCGCTCTGATCCAGTCCCGGTGGCGCTGCATGTCGGTGCGCAGCCGGTCGTTCTCCTGCGCCAGCGCGAGGAGTTCGGCGGCGCAGCGGCGCAACGCGTCGTGCACGGCCTCCTCGTTGTAGCCGCGGCGGGTCAGGGGGGCGCGGGGGAACGTCATCGAGCGCAGCGTCTCGGGCGTCACCCGGCGCTCCTCCGGGCGGTGTGCTCGTGGCTCGTTCACGTGTCTCCGATCACCGAGCGTCTTCGTAGTGCAGCAGGTCCTGGGGGATGCCGCCGGCCGCCAGGTCGCGCACGGTCGCGGTGACCATGGACGGCGAGCCGCAGACGTACACCGAGCGCCCGGGGCAGGTGCCCGAGCGCAGGACCGGGCCGGCCAGGCTGCGGTTCTCGAAGGTGCCGAAGTCCACACCGGTCAGCGGGGTGACGCGGAACCACGGGTGGGCCTCGGCCATCTGCCGCAGCGCGGGCATGTCGTACAGGCCGTGGACGTCGCGGGCCCCGAAGAACAGGTCCACCCGGCGGGCCGGGCCGTACCAGGCGATCTCCTCGACCAGGGCGCGCAGCGGCGCCAGGCCGGTGCCGCCGGCCACCAGCACCAGGTCCCGGCCCTGGGAGCGCCGCAGACCCAGCCGGTCGCCGACCGGGGCGCCCAGCCGCAGCACGTCGCCCTGCCGCAGCGAGTAGACCATGGCGGGACTGACCAGGCCGCCGTCGATGGAGCGCACGTGCAGTTCGATGGTGCCGTCGGCGCGTACGGCGTTGGCCGGGGTGAAGGAGCGCCAGGTGCTCGGCAGCACCGGGGTCTCCACCATCACGGACTGCCCGGCGGCGTAGGCCATCGGCTGGTCCAGGCGCAGGGTGAGGACGGCGAGGTCGAAGCCGCGCTGCTCGCGCCGCACCACTTCGGCGTTCCACCAGGGCGGGTTGACCGCGGCGTCGGTCTCGGCGGCCTGGAACATGGTGCGGGCCACCACGCCGTACGCCTCGGTCCAGCCGCGCTGGAGCTCCGGGGTCCACGCCTCGCCCAGGAAGTAGCCGAGGGTGGCCAGCAGCGCCCGGCCGACCGCGTCGTAGTGCTCGGCCACCACCTGGAACTTGCGGTGGTCGCGGCCGAGTTGCTGGAGGAACGGCACCAGCCGCTCGGGGTCGTCGACATCGGCGACGATCCGGCCCAGGGCCGCGACGAGGCGGTCGCGCTGGAGGCCCATGGAGACCGGGAACATCGGCCGGACCTCCGGCGCGATGAGGAACAGGTAGGAGTAGAAGTACCGCGGTACCTCGTCCCCGGACTTGCCGACCAGGGCGAAGGAGTCCCGCAGCGCCTGGGTGTCGCTCACGGGCGGCCACCGGCGGCTGACATCATCCGAGACCTCCGGACAGTTGGGGGGTGACCGGCGGTCCGCCGCGGCGGACCGCCGACGGCTCCGTCAGCGGGCGACCGCATCGCCGGCCGCGAGCATGGTGTCGGTGATCACGCCGTAGACCCCGGCCCAGGACTCCTCCATGGCGGGCGTCCACGCGTCGCCCGCGAAGTGCTGCAGGGTGGCTATGAGGCTGGCCCCCACCGCCGGGTAGTGCTCGGGCAGCGCGCCGTAGCCCACGTGGCGCCGCCCGAGGTTCTGCAGCATGCCGGTCAGCGTCTCGGGGTTGTCGATGTTGGAGACCAGCGCGCCCAGTGCCGCCCAGAGGCGGTCGCGCTGCTCGTCGATGTGCGGCGCGAACAGCGGGCGCACCTCGGGGTGATGGGTGAACAGGTGGTCGTAGAAATATGCGGTCACCTGCGTGCCGTTCGGCTCGACAACCTTGAAACTGCTGCGGATCAGCGAAGTGTCTACGGTCATGGCGGCCGACTCTAGCGAGGCGCCCGTGAATCGAACAAGTTGGGTCGGGAGTGTGCCGGAACCATCTCAGAAAATCCGCATCTTGATGTCGGATATCTCGACGGACCCTCTCCCCTGACGGACATCGCCCGCAATCAGCCCATCCATGGGTGGATTCCGCGCATATGGGACCGCAGTCCTCTGAACTGCCAGGACACAGGCCGCTTTCCGCCCTTCCTGACGCCGCGGCAGGTGCGCGAGAGGAGTACCGGCGGCCCGAACTTGTGAAGGCGTCCCGGCATGTGGAAGTCTCCGGCCCGAAGCATCCGCGCGGCGCCTGACCGGAAAGCGGCCGGCAAATCCCGGACGGCCGCGGCGGTTTTACGGCATTGCGGATTCCGCGCGCTCTCGTGATGCCCGCGACGTTATTCCGGAACCCGATCATCCGCGCCCGGGTCACGAACATCCGCGGTTTTGCCGCGACACCCCTTCTCACGTGCCGCCGCCGGGAGTTGCGGGCGGGCCGGTCGGCGGCGCGGCCGTGGTGTGGGCGAATCCGGCGCGTGCGGCGGGCGGGGCGTGGTTCACTGCGGGCACGCGAAGGAAGGGAAGTCGTCGTGCCGCATGAGGTGGATGGGTCGTTCGTGGCGTTGCCGTTGCGCGCGCTGGCCGATGCCGCGCTGGCCAGAGCGCGTGCGCTGGGGGCCGAGCACGCGGACTTCCGGCTGGAGCGGGTGCGCAGCGCGGCGTGGCGGCTGCGGGACGCCCGCCCGGCCGGCTCCTCGGACGTCACGGACCTGGGGTACGCCGTCCGCGTGGTGCACGGCGGGGCGTGGGGCTTCGCCGCCGGCGTCGACCTGACGATGGACGGCGCGGCGAAGGTCGCCACGCAGGCCGTCGCGATGGCGAAGCTGTCGGCGAGGGTGATCGCGGCCGCCGGCTCGCCCGAGCGGGTCGAACTGGCCGCCGAGCCGGTGCACGCGGACCGCACCTGGGTGTCGTCCTATGAGGTCAACCCCTTCGACGTGCCCGACGAGGAGAAGACCGGGCTGCTCGCACAGTGGAGTGCGGGGCTGCTGGCCGCGGACGGCGTCTCCCATGTGGACGCGTCGCTGATGACCGTCCAGGAGAACAAGTTCTACGCCGACACCGCCGGCACCAGCACGATCCAGCAGCGGGTCCGGCTGCATCCGACGCTGACGGCGGTCTCCGTCGACCCGGGCGGCGACTTCGACTCGATGCGCACCCTGGCCCCGCCGGCCGGCCGCGGCTGGGAGTACCTGACCGGCGGCACCTGGGACTGGTCCGGCGAACTGGCGGCGCTGCCGGAGCTGCTGGCCGAGAAGATGCGCGCCCCCTCGGTGCGCGCCGGCCGCTACGACCTGGTGGTCGACCCGTCGAACCTGTGGCTGACCATCCACGAGTCGGTCGGCCACGCCACCGAACTGGACCGCGCGCTCGGCTACGAAGCGGCGTACGCGGGCACCTCCTTCGCCACCTTCGACCAGCTCGGCACCCTGAAGTACGGCTCCGCGCACATGAACGTCACCGGGGACCGCACCGCCGAACACGGCCTGGCCACCGTCGGGTTCGACGACGAGGGCGTGGCCGCCCAGTCCTGGGACCTGGTGCGCGACGGCGTCCTGGTCGGCTACCAGCTCGACCGGCGGATCGCGAAGCTCACCGGCTTCGAGCGGTCCAACGGCTGCGCCTTCGCGGACTCCCCCGGCCATGTCCCGGTGCAGCGCATGGCGAACGTGTCGCTCCAGCCGGCACCCGGCGGCCCGTCCACCGAGGAGCTGATCGGCTCCGTCGACCGCGGGATCTACGTGGTCGGCGACCGCTCCTGGTCCATCGACATGCAGCGCTACAACTTCCAGTTCACCGGGCAGCGCTTCTTCCTGATCGAGCACGGCAGGCTCGCCGGGCAGCTCAAGGACGTCGCCTACCAGGCCACCACCACCGACTTCTGGGGCTCCATGGCCGCGGTCGGCGGCCCGCAGACCTATGTGCTCGGCGGCGCCTTCAACTGCGGCAAGGCCCAGCCGGGCCAGGTCGCGGCGGTCAGCCACGGCTGCCCGTCGGCCCTCTTCGAGGGCGTCAGCATTCTCAACACCACGCAGGAGGCCGGCCGATGAGCGGCAGCGTCAGCAGCGCGGCGACCACGCCGCACGAGATCGTGGAGCGCGCCCTGGAGCTGTCCCGGGCCGACGGCTGCGTGGTGATCGCCGACGAGCAGTCCAGCGCCAACCTGCGCTGGGCGGCCAACTCCCTGACCACCAACGGCGTGACCCGCGGCCGCACCCTCACGGTGATCGCCACGGTCGACGGCGCCGAGGGCACCGCCTCCGGCACGGTCTCGCGCAGCGCGGTGACCGCCGACGAGCTGGAGCCGCTGGTACGGGCCGCGGAGGCGGCGGCGCGGGCGGCGGGGCCCGCGGAGGACGCCCGGCCGCTGGTGCCCGGCCGCGCCCCGTCGGCGGACTTCACCGCGCCGCCCGCGGAGACCTCCTCCGAGGTGTTCGCGGCGTTCGCGCCCGCGCTCGGCGAGGCGTTCGGCGCCGCCGCGGCCGGCGGCCGGGAGCTGTACGGCTTCGCCCACCACTACGTGACGTCCACCTACCTGGGCAGCTCCACCGGGCTGCGGCTGCGGCACGACCAGCCCTCCGGCACCCTCGAGGTGAACGCGAAGTCCCCGGACCGGACCCGTTCGGCGTGGGCCGGCCGCGCCACCCGTGACTTCGGGGATGTCGACCCGCTGGCGCTGGACGCCGAGCTGGCCCGGCGGCTGGCCTGGGCGGAGCGCAAGGTCGAACTGCCCGCGGGGCGCTACGAGACGCTGCTGCCGCCCACCGCGGTCGCGGACCTGTTGATCTACCAGCTCTGGTCGTCCGGGGCCCGCGACGCGGCCGAGGGCCGTACGGTCTTCTCCCGCCCCGGCGGCGGCACCCGGATCGGCGACAAGGTCGCCGCGCTGCCCCTGACGCTGCGCAGCGACCCGGCCGAACCGGGCCTGGAGGCGGCGCCGTTCGTCATCGCGCACGCCTCGGACGACGACTCGTCGGTCTTCGACAACGGGCTGCCGCTCGGCCCGGTGGAGTGGGTGCGCGAGGGCACCCTCAACCAGCTGCTCACCAGCCGGCACACCGCGGAGCTGACCAGGGTGCCGCTGGCGCCGATGGTGGACAACCTGGTGCTGGACGGCGGCGGCACCCGCTCCCTGGAGGAGATGGTGGCCGGCACCGAACGCGGCCTGCTGCTGACCTGCCTGTGGTACATCCGCGAGGTGGACCCGGCGACGCTGCTGCTGACCGGCCTGACCCGGGACGGGGTGTACCTGGTGGAGGGCGGCGAGGTGACCGGCGAGGTGAACAACTTCCGGTTCAACGAGTCGCCGGTCGACCTGCTGGGCCGCGCCACCGAGGCGGGCCGCACCGAGCGCACCCTGCCCCGCGAGTGGGGCGACTACTTCACCCGTGCCGCCACCCCGGCGCTGCGGATTCCCGACTTCAACATGAGTTCGGTCAGCCAGGGCGTCTGAGCGGCCGGGCCGGCGGAACAGGCGCGGGCCGAGGCGACGGCCGGAACAGGGGAGGGACCATGCTCGACGAGAAGCAGACGGTCAAGGTGTCGAAGTTCCTGTCGCTGGTGCTGCGGCACGACCCGCAGGCCGTGGGCGTCACCCTCGACGAGGCCGGCTGGGTGGGGGTCGGCGAACTGCTCGCCGCGTGCGCCGCCCACGGCCGCCGCATCTCGCGCGCGGACCTGGACCACGTGGTCGCCACGAACAGCAAGCGCCGGTTCGCCTACTCCCCGGACGGCCGCCGGATACGCGCCAGCCAGGGCCACTCGGTGCCGGTGGAGCTGGGCCTGCCCGCCACCGCTCCCCCGGACGTGCTCTACCACGGCACCGCGGCCGCGGCGTGGCCGCTGATCCGGCAGGAGGGCCTGCGGCCGATGTCCCGGCAGGACGTGCACCTGTCCGCGGACCCCGGGACGGCGCTACGGGTGGGCGCCCGGCACGGCCGCCCGGTGGTGCTGGTGGTGGACGCGGCGGGGATGGCGGCCGCCGGGCAGGCCTTCCGGGTCAGCGACAACGGGGTGTGGCTCACCGACGCGGTGCCGCCGCGGTGGCTGCGGCAGGCGCCGCAGGGCGGGCCGGGCCGCCGCTGAGCCGGCGGTCACCTCCGCGCCGCGTCGCGGCGGCGCCTGCGCCCGGCCCACAGGGCGTCGCCGATCGCCACCAGCACGATGGCGCCGACGAGTTGCAGCAGGTGCCGGGTCCAGTCGAAGCCGCTGGTGTGGCGGACGCCGAGCCACCGGGACACGCCGTTGCCGAGCGCGCTGCCGCCGATACCGCAGATCACGGTGAGCCACAGCGGCAGGCTCTGCTTGCCGGGGATGATCGCTTTGGCGATCAGACCGAGCACCAGGCCGACGATGATCGCCCACAACCAACCCATGCCGCTCGCCTCCTCCGGCCGGGCCGCGTGCGCCCGGCAGATGTCCCGCCAGTGTCCGCCCGGACGGCCTACGCCGCATGTCGGGCAGCGCCCTACCGCGTGCGGCGCGGCAGCGGCACGGCACGCGGCAGGCCGCCCCGCTCTGCTGTGCGGCGCCCCGGCGGCGTACCGTGGTGCCACCGGTGAGCAGGTGTCGTGACCCGTGATCGGCACGGCCCGGTGCGTGGAGCAGGCGGTGGAGCGGGATGGGGAAGCAGGGCGGTCCTGAGGTCTTCCGGATCACCGGGGCACGGGCCGGGCTCACCGACGACGTACGCGGGCGCCAGCGGCGCTACATCATCTCGATGTCGATCCGCACCGTCTCGGTGGTCCTGACGGTGGTGCTGTGGAACGTCGAACGGCCGCTGGCGTGGGCGACGCTCGTCGTGGGCCTGCTGCTGCCGTACGTGGCCGTGGTCTTCGCCAACGGCGGGCGGGAGAACGCGCCGGACCTGCCGTCGTCCTATGTGCCGCCGCTGTCCCGGCCGGCCCTGGAGCCGTCGGAGGTGGTGCCGGGCGCGGAGGCCGCCCCGGCCCGGCCCGGGGACACGGGCGGGGACACGGGCGGAGACGCGTTCGGAAAGCAGCCGGACGCGGACTGACCGCGCCCTTTCGAACAGCGACTGGTCCAGACCAATGGCGGTGGGCCGGGAAAGCTCAAGAAAAGCTCAGATCAATCGTCCTGTTCCCCCTCCACGAGCGGCGGAGCGCGTGCCATACTGCGGTACGCGCTCCGTATCCCCCGTCGGAGCGATGGACCGACGCCGGGCGGCTCCCCCCGTGGCTGCCCGGCGTCGCCATGTGCGCGGCCGCCGTGTTCGAAACCGCCGCGTCCGAGGCGGCCGGGTCCGGTGCTCCGCGGCCGCCCTGTTTACTGGGTGCCATGAGCGACGAGATGCCGCCGACCTGCTCGGCGAAGGGCTGCCGGGCGGCCGCCGTGTGGGTGCTGGCCTGGAACAACCCGAAACTGCACACCCCGGAGCGGCGCAAGACCTGGCTGGCGTGCGAGGAGCACCGCGAGCACCTGTCCCAGTTCCTCGGGGTGCGGGGCTTCCTCAAGGACGTGGTGGCGCTGACGGAGTGGGAGGCCCGGTCAGCCGCCGATGGCTGACATCGGCCGGTCCGGCTGGAGGAACGCCGGGTCGTCCAGGCCCGAGCCCGCCTTCTTGCCCCACGTCGCCGTCCGCCACCGCTCGGCGATCTCGGCGTCCCCGGCGCCCGAGCGCAGCGCCCCGCGCAGGTCGGACTCCTCGCGGGCGAACAGGCAGGTGCGCACCTGGCCGTCGGCGGTCAGCCGGGTACGGTCGCAGGCACGGCAGAACGGCCGCGTCACCGAGGCGATCACCCCGACCCGGGCCGGGCCGCCGTCCACCAGCCAGCGTTCGGCCGGCGCGTGGCCGCGGGCCGGCTCGCCCTCGGCGGTGAGCGCGAAGCGGGTGCGCAGCGCGGTCAGGATCTCCTCGGCGGTGACCATGCCGGAGCGCTGCCAGCCGTGCTGCGCGTCCAGCGGCATCTGCTCGATGAACCGCAGTTCGTAGCCCTCGGCCAGGGCCCATGCGAGCAGGTCGGGCGCCTCGTCGTCATTGACCCCGCGCATCAGGACGGCGTTGACCTTGACCGGGGTGAGCCCGGCGGCGCGGGCGGCGGCCAGCCCGTCGAGCACGTCGCGGTGCCGGTCCCGGCGGGTCAGGGTGCGGAAGGTGTCGGGGCGCAGGGTGTCCAGCGACACGTTGACCCGGTCCAGGCCCGCGGCGCGCAGCGCGCCGGCGGTGCGGCCCAGCCCGATCCCGTTGGTGGTCAGCGACAGCCGGGGGCGCGGCTCCAGTGCGGCGCAGCGGGCCACGATGCCGGCCAGGCCCGGGCGCAGCAGCGGCTCGCCGCCGGTGAACCGCACGTCGGTGACGCCGAGTTCGGTGACGGCGACCCGGACCAGCCGGACCACCTCGTCGTCGGTGAGCAGGTCGGGGCGGGCCAGCCAGCGCAGGCCCTCCTCGGGCATGCAGTAGGTGCAGCGCAGGTTGCAGCGGTCGGTGAGTGAGACCCGGAGGTCCGTGGCGACCCGACCGTAGGTGTCGACGAGCACGGCCCCTCCTTCCGTTCCCGCACCGGCGCGGCGGTCCGCCGGTGCTCGCGGCCGGCGCGTACGGCACCGGCCCGCTGCTCACCTCCCACCCTAGGTCCTCCCGGCCCGCGCCTGCCGCGACAGACTGGTGGAACGGCGGCTCGGGGGCCCGCGCGGCACCGTCATCACCCGCGGTCCGGCCATGGGGTGGGAAACGCTGTCGGCGACGGCCCTTATCCTCAATGACCATGCTGGACAACCGGACCGAGCCGCCTACCGCTCCCGGCGGGCCGACCCCGACGCCGACCACCGCCCCGGCGGCGGTCCGCGCGGCGATCCCCGCCCCGGCCCCGCCGCCCTGGCTGCCCGCACCGGCGTCGTGGCCCGCCGGCTACCCCGCGGGCTACGCCGTGGTCGACGTGGAGACCACCGGGCTCAGCCGGAACGACCGGATCGTGTCCGCGGCCGTCTACCGGCTGGACGCCTACGGCACGGTGCAGGACCACTGGTACTCGCCGGTGAACCCGCAGCGCGACCCCGGCCCGGTCTGGATTCACGGTCTGACCGCGGCGGCCCTGGCGAAGGCGCCGCTCTTCGCGGAGATCGCCGACGCCCTCGCGGAGCAGCTGGCCGGGCGGGTCCTGGTGGCGCACAACGCGGTCTTCGACTGGTCCATGCTGGCACGGGAGTTCGCCCGCGCGCAGACCACCGCACCGGTCGAGCACCGGCTGTGCACCATCGTGCTGGCCAAGGAGCTGGGCCTGCCGCTGGCCAACCACAAGCTGGAGACGCTCGCCGCGCACTACGGGGTCGAGCAGCGCCGGGCGCACCACGCGCTCGACGACGCCCGGGTGCTCGCCGAGACGTTCCGGCCGAGCCTGCACCTGGCGGCCGCCGCGGACCTGCCGCTGCCGCTGCACGCCTGCCGCCCGCTGACGGAGTGGAAGGACGCCGCGGGCGCACCGGCGCGCCCCGGCCAGGAGGAGCGGACCGCGGCGCCGCGCGCCGGCCGCCTGTACGGCTCGGGGTACGGCAACTCCGGCTGGCGCCCGGCCCGCAAGCGGCCGGCCTGCCCGTATCCGAACCCCGGGCGGCTGGCGCCGGACGGGCCGCTGGTCCAGGGCATGCGGGTGGCGTTCTCCGGCGACACCGGCATCGACCGCGAGCTGCTGGAGGACCGGGCCACCGACGCGGGGCTGCACGTCGCGTCGTCCGTGAGCCGCCTGACCAGCCTGCTGGTCACCAATGACCCCGACTCCCCTACCACCAAGGCGGTCCGCGCCCGGCAGGTCGGCACCCCGATCATCGACGAGGCGCGCTTCGCCGAACTGCTCAAGGCCGTCCGGCCCGCCGACGGTGTACACGGTTGACGCCTGGGTGCCGTACACCGCCGTACGGGTGAAAGGGGCGGCCCGACCCGCCGCCGCGCCGCGCGGAGCGTTGCCCACCCGGCGGCCGGTCCGCACCCTGAACGGCATGGCCCGTTGCGAGGTTTGCGGAAACGACTACGCGTTGAGCTTCGAGGTGCACGCCCAGGGCGCGGTGCACGTCTTCGACAGCTTCGAGTGCGCGATCCACCGGCTGGCACCGATCTGCGAGCACTGCCGCGTGCAGATCGTCGGCCACGGGGTGGAGGTCGACGGCCGGTTCTACTGCTGCGCGCACTGCGCCAACGCGGAGGGCGCGGTCGGCATCGTCGACCGGGTCGGCACGCCCTCCCCCGCCTGACCGCCGCGCCGCCCGACCGCCCGCCCCACCGCGCCCGCACCTTCCCGGACCCGCGCTCCCCACCCCCGCCGCCGAGTTGTACGGTCAGGGGATTGCACGGCGGACAGCACGGGGGCGGCCGGCGACGGCCCCAAGAAGGCGGCGAGGCGGACACGTGGCAGCACCCATCGAGGACTACGCGATCATCGGCGACCTCCAGACCGCCGCGCTCGTCGGCCGGGACGGCTCGATCGACTGGCTGTGCCTGCCCCGCTTCGACTCCGGTGCCTGCTTCGCCGCCCTGCTCGGCGACCGCGACAACGGCCGCTGGCGGATCGCCCCGGTCAACTCCGGGCACTGTGCCAGCCGCTCCTACCGCGGCGACACCCTGGTGCTCGACACCGTGTGGGAGACGCCCAGCGGCACCGTGCGGGTCACCGACTTCATGCCGCAGCGCGACAAGGCGCCGGACGTGATCCGCGTCGTGGAGGGCATATCCGGCGAGGTCGCCATGCACACCGAGCTGGTGCTGCGCTTCGACTACGGCAACGTGGTGCCCTGGATGCGCCGCGTCGACGGCCACCACGTGGCCACCGCCGGGCCCGACTCCGCGTGGCTGCGCAGCACCCCGAACGTGCCGATGTACGGCAAGGACATGCGCACCCACGCCGACTTCACCGTCAGCGCGGGCGAACGCGTCGGCTTCGTGCTGACCTGGAACGTCTCGCACGCCCGGCATCTGCGCAAGGTCGACCCGTTCGCGGCCCTCGACACCTGCCTGAAGGACTGGGAGTCCTGGTCCGCGCAGTGCCGCTACGAGGGCCCCTGGCGCGACGCGGTCCTGCGCTCCCTGATCACCCTCAAGGCGCTGACCTACGCGCCCAGCGGCGGCATAGCGGCCGCGGCGACCACCTCGCTGCCCGAGGAGATCGGCGGCGTCCGCAACTGGGACTACCGCTACTGCTGGCTGCGCGACGCGGCCCTGACCCTCAACGCCCTCATCGCCGGCGGCTACCTCGACGAGGCCCGCGCCTGGCGCGACTGGCTGCTGCGCGCGGTCGCCGGCGACCCGGCCGACCTCCAGATCATGTACGGCATCGCGGGCGAGCGCCGGCTGCCGGAGTACGAAGTGCCGTGGCTGGCCGGCTACCAGGGCTCGGCCCCGGTCCGGATCGGCAACGCCGCCGCCGGACAGCTCCAACTCGACGTCTACGGCGAGGTGATGGACTCCCTCTTCCTCGCCGGCGAGCAGGGCCTTGCCACCGAGTCGCACGCCTGGAACCTCCAGCGCTCCCTGATGGACTTCCTGGAGTCCAAGTGGCGCGAACCCGACGAGGGCCTGTGGGAGGTCCGCGGCCCGCGCCGGCACTTCGTGCACTCCAAGGTGATGGCCTGGGTCGCGGCCGACCGCGCGGTGCGCACCATGGAGTCCCGCCCCAAGCTGCGCGGCGACGTCGACAAGTGGCGCGCGATGCGCGACCAGGTGCACGCCGAGGTGTGCGCGAAGGGCTATGACGCGGACCGCAACACCTTCACCCAGTCCTACGGCTCCCGCGAACTGGACGCCGCCACGCTGCTGATCCCGCAGGTCGGGTTCCTGCCGCCGGACGACCCGCGGGTGGCCGGCACCGTGGAGGCGGTCCGCGCCGAACTCGACCTCGGCGGCTTCGTCCGCCGCTACAGCCCGGAGGCGGCCGGAGTGGACGGCCTGCCCGGCACCGAAGGCGCCTTCCTGGCCTGCTCGTTCTGGATGGTGGACGCCCTGCACACCACCGGGCGGCCGGACGAGGCGAAGGAGCTGTTCGAGAAGCTGCTGTCGCTGCGCAACGACGTCGGGCTGCTCGCCGAGGAGTGGGACCCGGTCGCGGGCCGCCAACTGGGCAACTTCCCCCAGGCATTCAGCCACATCGGCCTGGTCAACAGCGCGCTGACGCTCACCGGCCGGGCCGGCGACACCGCCTGACCGCGGGCGGGCGCCGTCAGCTGACCCGCCGGGCCCGGTGGCGCACCGCGCGCAGCCGCGCCTCGGCGGGCAGCTCGTCCAGCCCGGCCGAGCCGCGGGCCCGGGTCAGCACCGAGGTGTCCAGGCCCGCCACGACCTCCCGCGGGTTGGCGTCCGGCTCCAGGCCCAGCACCAGCCGCGCCGAGGGCCGCCCGCGCCGGCCCACCAGCCGCGCCCCGGACCACGCCACCCCGTCGTACGCCTCCGACTCCGCGCGCAGCACGTCCTCCACCGCCCGGCCGCGCAGCTGCGCGCCCTGACCGTCGCCGCTGTCCACCCGGATCTGCCGGACCCGGCGGCTGCGCGCCTGGGCGAACAGCCACCACAGACCGATCAGCAGCAGCACCGCCAGCACCGCGATCACCACCGGCCACCACCAGCCGTCGGAGCGGTAGCGGGTCCGGTCGTGGTCGCTCAGCAGCACGTCCTTCGGGCCGCTCCACGGCCACCAGTGCGGCATCGTGAAGTTCCAGTGCCGCTCCAGGTCCAGGCCGCCGACCAGGACCGACAGCCCCACCACCAGCAGCAGCAGGCCGAGCAGCCCGAGCATGACCCGGTTGAGTGTGGTGCGCATGCGCCCTCTCCTCACGCCTTCTTGTCGGCCCGCCGGACGTGTACGCGCATCGCGAGCTCCCTGGCCAGCCCGAGCTGCGCGACCGCCGTGTCCAGCGCGCCGGCCAGGTCGCGCCGTACGTCGTCCAGTTCGCGGAAGTGCGAGGTGGCGCGGGCGGTGACCTTGCGGCGGCCCACCTTCACCCGCGACCAGCGCACCCCGGCGACCTCCATCGCCCGGTCACGCAGCACCAGTTCGGCCGCGTGCCGGTCCAGCCCGGCCCGTACGCCCTGCGGGCCGCGGCGGGCCATCGGCAGCACCTTGCGCTCGCCGGGGGTCGCCGCGAGCAGCAGCAGCCACAGCCCGAGCGCCGCGGCCACCGCGGCGCCGACGATGATCCAGACGTTGTCCAGGTGGCGGGTGGCCAGTTCGTCCGCCAGCGTCTTGCGCCAGGCCATCGCCTTGCGGTCGGTGCGCACCGCGGCGACGTCGTAGAGGAACAGGCCGGTCAACGCGGTGCAGACGGCCGCGGTCAGGGCCGCGGGGACGCGGCGCCCGGACCAGAAGCGCTTGACGCGCACCGCGCCGGGCTCACCGGCGGCCGGGGCGTACTGGAGCGCGCCGGAGCCCGGGCCCGCCTCGTCCGGGTCGAGGGTGGGCAGCCTGACGGTGGGTTCGGGGCGGCCGTCCGCGCGCTCGCCGTACCCGGCGCCCGGGTCGGCGCCGCTGCCGCCGCCGGCGTCCGCCGGACGCCTCGGGTCCGGGCCGTCGTCGCTCACTGCACCCTCCCGTCGTCCTTGCGGCGGGCGGCGGCCGAGTGCAGGCGCTCGACCTCGACCGCCACCTCCGGTACCGCCATCCCGGTCAGTTCCTCGACCCGGCCGGTGACATGGCGCCGTACGCTCCCGCAGACGGCGCCGATGTCGGTGGGGTAGCCGAGTTCGAGGGCCAGCCGCAGCCGGGCGGTGTCCTTGCGCACCGACACCGTGGCATGCGGGCGCGCGTCGCCGGGCACCAACTCGGCACCCGGCGCGTCGCTCAGCGCCTCACCGGCGGCCTGCGCGGCGATCTTCGCGACCACCCGGTCCGCGATCCGCAGCGCCCCGCGCTCCGCGGGCGGCATCCTGGCGGGTTGGGCTCCCGCCATCAGCGCCGCCGGTCGCGGTCGCGGTCACGGTCACGTGTCCGGAAGAACTCGCCCGGTTCGAGGTCGCCGTCCAGGAACTTGCCTGCCACGAACCCGACCACGCCGAGCGCCGCCACCAGCAGGAAGGCCCCGAACCCGCCGAACCATCCGGCGAACCCGAGCGCCATTCCCACCGCCAGGCCGATCACCGCCATACTCATTCCGCGCTCTCCGTCCGCTCAGCCATGACCGCCTCCGCCTGCGTCCGTTCCGGAGCCGGCCCGCTACTGGACCCGCTGCTCGCGCTCGTCGTCATCGTCCTCGTCGGGCAGCTTCACGTCGCCGACCGCGACATTGACCTCGACGACCTCGAGGCCGGTCATCCGCTCCACCGCCGTGATCACGTTCTCCCGCACGGCGCGGGCGACCTCGACGATCGACACGCCGTACTCCACGACGATGTCCAGGTCGAGCGCCGTCTGCACCTCGCCGACCTCGGCCTTGACCCCGCGGGCCACCGACCGGCCGCCGCCGGGCACGCGGTCGCGTACGGCGCCGAACGTGCGGGACAGGCCGGTGCCCATCGCGTGCACGCCCACCACGTCGCGGGCGGCGAGCCCGGCGATCTTCTCGACCACGCCGTCGGCGATCGTCGTACGGCCGCGGGTGGCCGGGTCACCGAGCGCCTTGCGGCCGCCCGACGCGCCCTTGTCCAGCGTCCTTCCCTCGGCCGAGGACGTGCTGTTCGGCTCCGGGCTGCCATGCTGTGCGCTGTCGCTCATCGCGAGTCGTCCCTCCGTCTCGGCTGCTCCGTGCACCACACTAAGTGCGCATGCCCCCGCACGCGTGGGGGATGCGGCGAGTGGGTTGCCACCGGCCTTCCCCCGATCGGGTGGCCGGCCCGTCGAAGCGAGGGGTGGAGGTCATGGACCGGCTGAGCCGAACGGTACGGGAACAGGTCGCGCTGGGGCGGTTGTTGCCGCTCGGCGCGCCCGAGGACGGCGCTTGGATCACCGAGCGGACGGCCGTGGCGGCACTCCGGGCCGTCTGCGCGGCGCTGCCCGGGGTACGGCTCGGCCGGGTGAACATCCTGCCGGTGCCGGACGGCCCGGTCGGCCCCGAGGTGTCCCCGGCCGCCCCGGTGGGCGCGGTGCCGCACCGGCCGCTGCGGATCGAGGCGCGGTTCGAGGCGGCGCTCGGCGAGCCGCTGCCGGTCCTGGCGGAGCGGCTGCGCACCGCGCTGTTCGCTGCCGCGGGCGACAGCGGGCTGGGGCTGCCCGTCCGGGTGGTCGACCTCGCGGTCACCGGGCTGGTCGACGACGCCACCGCCCTGGCCGGTGCCCCCGCGCCCCCCGCGCGGCCCGAACTCGCCGACGACTACGGACCCGCATCCGCGTCCGACGCCCCCGCCCGCCCCGGCACCGCCGCCGCCGTCCAGGCCGCGGTCCTCTCCGTACCGGGCGTCGCCCGGGTGACCCGGCGGCTCGCCGGACACGCCGGTGTCCACGTCCACGACTCCGACGGGGCCCAGGGCTCCGCCCGCTACGTACGGCTCCAACTCTCCGCCGCCCCCTCCTACCGACCCCTCACCGTCGCCCGCGCCGCCTCAACCGCCGCCACCCAAGCCGCCACCCCGGGCGCCCCCGGCCCCGTCTCCACCGCGGTCCTCATCACCGACCTCGCGTAGCGGGGTCGGCCCGCACCCCCCCGGGTGCCCCCGTCCCGCCCGTCCGGGACCTTGCGGCAGGTGGGTGGCTTGTCGCGCCGTTCCCCGCGCCCCTGAGCACGCCCGGGTACCCCGTGGTGCGGCCCCGCCCGGGGGTGCCCCTCTCCGACGGCTCCCGGACCTTGCAGTCGGTGGTGGGCTGGTCGCGCAGTTCCCCGCGCCCCTGGAAACGCTTCGGGTACCCCGTGGTGCGGGCCCGCCCGGGGGTCCCCTGTCCGACAGTTCCCGGACCTTGCGGTGAGTGGATGGCTTGTCGCGCAGTTCCCCGCGCCCCTGGGTAGCTACCTGGTCGTGCCGGAGTGAGCTGACTTGGTGCAGGGGGAGGTCGGCTGTCGGCAGCACCACATCGGCTGGCTCCGGGAGGAGCAGAAGCTTTCCCAGGGGCGCGGGGAACTGCGCGACCAGCCACTTCCCGGCCGCCAGGTCCGGGAACCGCCGGACAGGGCAGATGGTGCGGAGCCCCGCCACGGAAGACCAGAAGCATTTCCAGGGGCGCGGGGAACGGCGCGACAAGCCCACCACCGGCCGCAAGGTCCCGGCACGGGCGGGACGGGGGCACCCGGGGGGTCCGGTCAGTCGGAGACGTCCATTCAGTCGGAGACGTTCATGAGGTCACGAAGCCTGCGGCCTTGGGCCGCACGCTCGGCGGCGCGCTGGGCACCCTCGTCCTCGACCAGCGCGGAGCGCAGCAACCCCTTCGTCTCGATGACGGCGTCGCGGGGCGCCGAGAGTACTGCGGCGACGAGGTCGGAGACGGTGTCGTCGAGTTCAGGGGCGGGCACGACGACGTTGGCGAGGCCGCTGCGGAGGGCCTCGTCCGCGTGGACGAAGCGTCCGGTCACGCAGATCTCGAGGGCGCGGCCGTAACCGACGAGTTCGACCAGCGGCTTGGTGCCGGTGAGGTCGGGCACGAGCCCGAGCGAGGTCTCCCGCATGGCGAACTGGACGTCGTCCGCACAGACCCGCAGGTCGCAGGCGAGGGCGAGCTGGAAGCCGGCCCCGATCGCGTGCCCCTGGACAGCGGCGACCGTGATGAGGTCGGTGCGCCGCCACCAGGTGAACGCCTCCTGGTACCCCTCGATGGCCGCGTCGAGCTGCTGCTCGGTGCCGCGCGCGAGGTCGAGGAAGGACGGTTCGCCCTCGAAGCCCTCAGGGGTGAACGCACGCCGGTCGAGCCCGGCGGAGAAGGACACGCCCTCGCCGCGCAGGACCGCGACCCGTACGCTCCCCGGCAGCAGCCGCCCCGCCTCGGCCAGGGCCCGCCACAGGGCGGGTGACTGGACGTTGCGCTTGGCCGGGTTGCAGAGGGTGATGTGTGCGACGGCACCGTCCAGGGTGAGCCGGACTCCGTCGCGTTCGAGCAGGACGTGGGCATCGGGCATCGGGCACCTCCGAGCGGACCGCGAACATGATTACCGAAGAGTAACCACTCGCTCGGCGCGCCGGTCGTACGGGTGCCCGTACACACCCCGGGGCGGACCGTGAACGCCGTCCGGCGCCCGCTCCGCCCCCGCCCGCGGGAATTCCCCGCGGTGATCAGGCCGCGTCGGCCTTCTTGCCGCGTGTCGCACCGCCGCGGCCGCGCAGGACCACGCCCGACTCGCTGAGCATCCGGTGGACGAACCCGTAGGAACGCCCGGTCTCCTCGGCGAGGGCACGAATGCTCGCACCGGAGTCGTACTTCTTCTTCAGGTCTGCCGCGAGCTTCTCGCGCGCGGCGCCGGTCACCCGGCTGCCCTTCTTCAGAGTCTCGGCCACCCGTGCCTCCTCCAGGGAAGTGCGCTATGGACTCTCATGATCACCCCTAACCCGGTTCCTGGCCACCCATTCGACAAGGTCGATCGCCGTACATTCGGCGACCGAATGTGCCGATAGCCCCCGCAGAACCCGGTGTGCGGGCAATTTCCCGGCCGTAATTCCCGTGCCGAGATCTTCCCCCGGGGAATACCGGCAGGTCAGCCCGGTGGGTAAGGAGTTCACCGACGTCATGGCACTGATCGGCGGGCCGGGCGGGCGGCTGGCCGGGGCAGGGCGGCGGTACGAGGCCGACTCATACAGATGAAGGATCAACGATGGGCCGAATGATCGATTCAGCATGATCATCCGGCCCAACGGCGCAGTAGGGGCCCCGCTCCCCCGCCCTGCGGCACCGCGTCGGAGCGGCGCCGCAGGGCCCCGGGCTCAGGCCAGCGCGACCAGGTCGGCGTACGCCTGGCTCCACAGGTCCTCGACCCCGTCGGGCAGCATGATGATCCGCTCGGGTTCGAGCGCGTGGACCGCGCCCTCGTCGTGGGTGACCAGCACGACCGCGCCGGTGAAGGTGTGCAGCGCGCCGAGGATCTCCTCGCGGCTGGCCGGGTCGAGGTTGTTGGTGGGCTCGTCGAGCAGCAGCACGTTGGCGCTGGAGACGACGAGCGCGGCCAGCGCCAGCCGGGTCTTCTCACCGCCGGACAGCACCCGGGCGGGTTTGTCGACGTCGTCGCCGGAGAAGAGGAAGGAACCGAGGATCTTGCGGATCTCGACCAGGTCGGTGTCGGGCGCGGCGGAGCGCATGTTCTCCAGCACGGTGCGGTCCGGGTCGAGGGTCTCGTGCTCCTGCGCGTAGTAGCCGAGCTTGAGGCCGTGGCCGGGGGTGACGGCGCCGGTGTCGGGCTGCTCCACCCCGGCCAGCAGCCGCAGCAGCGTGGTCTTGCCGGCGCCGTTCAGCCCGAGGATGACCACGCGTGAGCCGCGGTCGATGGCCAGGTCGACGTCGGTGAAGATCTCCAGCGAGCCGTAGGACTTCGAGAGCCCTTCGGCCATCAGGGGGGTCTTGCCGCACGGCGCCGGGTCGGGGAAGCGCAGTTTCGCGACCTTGTCGGCCTGCCGGACCTCTTCCAGCCCGGACAGCAGCTTCTCCGCCCGGCGCGCCATGTTCTGCGCGGCAACGGTCTTGGTGGCCTTCGCGCGCATCTTGTCGGCCTGCGAATTCAGCGCGGCGGCCTTCTTCTCGGCATTCGCGCGCTCGCGGTGGCGCCGCTTCTCGTCGGCTTCCCGCTGCTGCTGGTAGAGCTTCCAGCCCATGTTGTAGACGTCGATACGGGAGCGGTTGGCGTCGAGATAGAAGACCTTGTTGACGACCGTCTCGATCAGGTCGGTGTCGTGGGAGATGACGATGAATCCGCCGCGGTAGGACTTGAGGTAGTCCCGCAGCCAGGTGATGGAGTCGGCGTCGAGGTGGTTGGTGGGCTCGTCGAGCAGCAGCGTGTCGGCGTCGGAGAACAGGATGCGGGCCAGTTCGACCCGGCGCCGCTGCCCGCCGGACAGGGTGCGCAGCGGCTGGCCGAGCACCCGGTCGGGCAGGCCGAGCGCGGCGGCGATGGTGGCGGCCTCGGCCTCGGCGGCGTATCCGCCCTTGGTGAGGAATTCCGTTTCCAGCCGCGAGTATTTCTTCATCGCGTTCTCGCGGGTGGCGCCCTTGCCGTTGGCCATCCGCTCCTCGTTCTCGCGCATTTTGCGCAGCACCACGTCAAGGCCGCGGGCGGACAGCACCCGGTCGCTGGCGATGGTCTCGAGGTCGCCGGCGCGCGGGTCCTGCGGGAGGTAGCCGACCTCGCCGGAGTTGGTGACGCTTCCGGCGGCGGGCTGGCCCTCGCCGGCCAGCACCTTGGTGAGGGTGGTCTTGCCGGCGCCGTTCCGGCCGACCAGGCCGATCCGGTCGCCCTTGGCGACGCGGAAGGAGGCGGATTCGATGAGGATGCGGGCGCCGGCGCGCAACTCGATGCCGGTGGCAGTGATCACGGGTGAAGCTCCAGGGCGATGGGCGCCGCGCCAGGCGGCAGCGGAGGACGAGAGGTCCGGGGGCGCGGCGGCGCGAAGGCGTCGGAAGCCGGCCCGCGGACTGCGGTCGGGGCGGGCGCCGTGACCGGTGGGTCGGCGCCGCGGCTGGTCGACTCGGCTAATCGAGGAGCAGAACTGCCATAGGTGCATTCTACGACCGACCCGCAACCGCTTTTCCCGGCTCCGCCGCCACGGCTGCGCGCACCCGCGGGGCACATCGCCCATACTCGGACATGTGCCAGTGACGGGCACTGGCCGCCCTCGGGAAGGGAGACCACCCATGACCCGCCGGCTCAGCGTCTGCCCCGCCCTGCGGTACCAGGACGCGAAGGGCGCCATCGCGCTGCTGAAGGACACGTTCGGCTTCACCGAGGTCGCCGTGTACGAGAACGACGACGGCACCGTCGCCCACGCCGAACTCGCCCACGGCAACGGCATCGTGATGCTCGGCACCGCCACGGACGAAGGCGCGTACGGGCAGGCCGCCCAACACCTGGGGCCCACCTCGGTCTACGTGGCGGTCGACGACGTCGACGCGCACTACGCCCGTACGGCGGCCGCCGGCGCGAAGATCGTGGCGCCGCTCACCGACAAGGACTACGGTTCGCGCGACTACGTGGTCCGGGACGCGGAGGGGAACCTGTGGTGCTTCGGCACCTACGCGCCCGAACTCCCGTCGTCGTAGGGCCTGTTCACGCCTCGCCGGTGTGCACCTGGAACGCCGCCTTGCGCATCGCCTTCGCCAGCGCGGGGTCGGGGTGCGCGGCGGCGAGGGCGACCAGGACCTGCACGGTGCGGGGGTGGCCGGCCCGCCGCACCTCCTGGAGCAGCCCGGGCACCGAGCCCTGGACGGCCGTCTCCAGGTGGCTGACGAGCAGGTGCTCGTCGCCGTGGTCGGCGACCGCGGCAGCGGTGTCCACCCACAGCCAGGTGGCCTCCTCGCGGCTCAGCAGCCCGGTCGCGGTGTCCGGGTCGCCGCCGTCCAACTCCGCCAGCCACAGCACCGCGTAGGGGCGCAGCGTCGGTTCGTTGACGACCGCGCGCACCGCCGCCTCCGCCGGGTCGCCGACCACGCGCAGCGCCTCGAAAGCCAGCCCGCGCAGCAGCGCGTCCTCGCCGCGGGCGGTCTCCAGCAGCTCGGCGACGGCCGGCGCGACCGGGCGGGCGGCCAGCCACGCGCGGTACTCGGCGCGGGCCGGTCCCGGGGACAGGCGGGCGCAGGCGCGCAGCATCGTCTCGGCGGACTGCTCCATGTTCCCCGCCGGGCCCTGGGCGGCCACGCAGATCTGCTCCAGCTTGACCCACACCGCCCAGCTGCCCAGCGCGGTCAGCGCGGCCTCGTCCGGGCGCTTCGGGTCGCGCGGGCGCAGCGCGCCCACGTCGGTGGCGGCTTCCAGCACCCAGTCCAGCAGGGCGGGCAGCGGGTCGCCCGCGGCGGGCGGTTCGTGCCGCTCGGTGCGCAGTTCGGCGACGCGCTGCCGCAGCAGGTCCAGCAGCGTGTCCAGCGGCACCGGGCCCTGCGAGAGGTGCAGGAAGGACAGCAACTGCGGTGCGGCCTCGATGACTTCGGCGACCAGGGCGGGGTCGGCGCCCAGCGCGGCGCCGGTGTCGGCACCGTCGGCACCATCGGCACCGGCGACACCGTCGTCAGTGTCTCCCCGCTTGTCGGGCGCGAGGAACGGGTGGGCGAGGGACCAGGCGTCGAACAGGGCCACCCAGCCGCGCAGCACCGCGGTGTCGTCGGTGTCCCAGGCGCGCAGCCGCCAGCCGGGGCGGGCGGTGCCGCGGTGCAGCTCGATCAGGCCGGACAGCCGGGCCCGGTCCCAGGCGGTGCGGACCTGGCCGGGGGTCAGCCCGAGGTCGGCCGCGGCCTGGGCGACGGTGCCGTCCGGCAGTATCCCGGTCGGCCCCGCGGTGCCGGGGCCGGTGCCGGCCCACCGCGCGAGCCGTACCGCGGCGGCGAGTTCGGCCCTGGCGACGTGGGCGAGTTCGGGGATCGAGGGGGTGCCCTCGGGGGGGCGCGCCGGTCGCGACCTGCGCGTCGTGGCGGTCCTGCGGGCCGCGGTGAGCGGCCGGCGGGGGACGAGGCGGAGCGGAGTGTCTCGCGGGATACGGGACGTCACCTGATCAGTCTCGCCGCTCAGCACCCAGAATCCCAAACCCGACTGTGAACGCGCTCACATGAGCGGGGTCAGAAAGCGGCGCAGCGTCTCCTCGTACGCGGCCGGGTCGGCGTTCCACATCGCGGTGTGGGCGGCGCCGGGCACCGTGTGCAGGGATGCCTTGCCGGGGTAGCGGGCGGCGAGCGCGCGCGAGGCGGACCAGGGGGCGAAGGTGTCGTCGGGGCCGTGCACGATCAGCGTCGGTACGTCCAGGCCGACCGGCCCGCCCGCTTCCGTTTCTGCGGTTTCCTCCGCGGAGCGGGGGCCCTGCGCGCCGGTACGGCCCTGCGCGGCGCGGACGGCGAGCGGCGTGACGGCGGCGGGCAGGCCGCGGGCGCGGACCGCCGCGGTGACCGTGGCGCGCCAGTCCAGCACCGGCGAGTCCAGGACGAGGCCGGCGACCTTGTCGGCCGACGGGGAGCGGCGCAGGGCCCGCAGCGCCATCGTCGCGCCGGTGGACCAGCCGTACAGCACCAGGGCCGTCGCGCCGTGCGCCACCGCGTGGCGCATCGCCGCGTCCAGGTCGCGCCACTCGGTGGCGCCGAGGTGGCCGATACGGTCCGGGGAGGCGGGGGCGCCCGCGTCGTTGCGGTACGTCGGGACCAGGACCGGCAGCCGGAAGCGGTGCAGGGCGGGCAGGACCGCGAGGGCCTGCTCACGGGTGGCGCCCACGCCGTGCACCGCGATCACCCAGATCGAGCGGGCGCCGGGTACGTACCAGGCGGGCATCGGGCCCAGTTCGCCCTCGACCTCCACGTCGTGGAACTCCAGGCCGCACGCGGACCGCGGGTCGCCCGCGTACGCCTGCGGGGTCAGCCGGACGAACGCGCCCGCGTCCACGGTGCCCTTCCCCGTGCCGAGCAGTTCCCTGGTCACGGAGCGGCCGTCGGACCTGAGCACCCGGCCCACCGTCGCGTGCACGCCCGGGCCGCTCAGGCCGTACACCCCCGGGCGGCCCGACTCCGTGGTGCGGGTCAGCACGACCTCGTGCGGCGTCACGCTGTGCACCGTCACCGCCCCGCCCGGTGGCGGGCCCGCCACCCCCGGGTTCAGGGCGAACCTCGATCCGTACCGGCCCGCCGCCAATGCGGCCGCGCCGGCACTCACCACTGTCGTGGCCGCCACGGCCACCGCGTGTCGAAAGCGCATCACCCTCACTCTGCTACCCCCTCCGGGCGGGCGCCACCGCACCCGACGTGTGCCCCCTCCCACGGGGGTGCCGGGACCTTCCGGCCCGTGGGTAGCTTGTCGCGCAGTTCCCCGCGCCCCTGGAAATGCTTCTGGTCTTCCGTGGCGGGGCTCCGCACCGTCTGCTCTGTCCGGAGGTTCCCGGACCTTGCGGCCGGGAAGTGGCTGGTCGCGCAGTTCCCCGCGCCCCTGGAAATGCTTCTGGTCCTTCCGGAGCAAGCCGACGTCCCTCCTGCACCGGGTCAGGTCACTCCGGTAGGACCAGGTAGCTACCCAGGGGCGCGGGGAACTGCGCGACAAGCCACCCACTCACCGCAAGGTCCGGGAGCCGTCGGACAGGGGCACCCCCGGGCGGGCCCGCACCACGGGGTACCCGGGCGTGCTCAGGGGCGCGGGGAACGGCGCGACAAGCCACCCACGGGCCGGAAGGTCCCGGCACGGGGGGACGGGGGCACCCGGGGGGTCAGGGTTGGCCGTAACCACGGAACTTGGTTCCCGCGGCTTCGAGTTCCGTGGGGGTGAGGGTCGTGGGAGTGGAGCCCGTGGAGGTCGCGGTGAGCCAGACGCGGCACATCCATTCGAGCTGGGCGCCGCGGTCGTAGGCGCGGTCGAGGGTGTCGCCGAGACTGATCATCCCGTGGTTGCGCATGAGGCAGGCGGTGCGGTCGCCGCGGAGGGCGTGGAGGACGGCGTCGGCGAGTTCGGGGGTGCCGTAGAGGGCGTAGTCGGCGACGCGGACGGGTCCGCCGAGCTCCGCGGCCATGTAGTGGATGGCGGGCAGCTCGGCGACGAGCGTGGAGACGGCGGTGGCGTGCGGTGCGTGGGTGTGGACGACCGCCCGCGCGGGGGTGCCGCGGTAGACGGCGAGGTGGAGCGGGAGTTCG
This sequence comes from Actinacidiphila sp. bgisy144, assembly GCF_057708105.1. Classification (NCBI taxonomy): domain Bacteria; kingdom Bacillati; phylum Actinomycetota; class Actinomycetes; order Kitasatosporales; family Streptomycetaceae; genus Actinacidiphila; species Actinacidiphila sp. bgisy144. Next base: position 46,984 of record NZ_JBYIRM010000009.1, read on the forward strand.
CTGGTCGGTCTGAGCTCGCCGCGCACCTGCCGCCCGCTGGCGAGGTCGACGCCGACGAGGTCGCCGGGCCCGAGCCGGTGGTAGGGCACGCCGGTGGGGGTGACCAGGACGAGGTCGTCGCCGACGAGGGCGGAGACGTTGCCGGAGGTGCCGACCACGAGGCCGTCCGCGACGGTGCGGCGGGCCGCGTCGACCACGTCGGACCAGGTCTGCTGTGCTGCGTCGTGCACGGGAACCCCTTGCTGCCGTTGGTGCCGCTGATACCGGTTCGAGGGTGCCACGGGCGGACCGACCACCAAAGAGCACGGATTACAGCTCGCTTCACCGGTCCGCGGGATCACGCAGGAGTGCGCCAGGGCGTCGCGCCGACCGCTCCCGACCGCTCCGCACCCCTTCCCGATCCCCCCGCGTTCACCGATGATTCATGTCAGCACCCCGAGTCTGCCGCGAGTTCACCTTCCGTTCATCAATGCTCCGTACGTTCACCTCGCCACTGCCCGACCGAACGATTGCTGGGCCCATGGAACACATCACGCTCCTGATCGGACTCGTGATCGCCACCGCTCTCGTCTTCGACTTCACCAACGGCTTCCACGACACCGCCAACGCCATGGCGACCACCATCTCGACGGGGGCCCTCGGACCCCGCGTCGCGGTGGGCATGTCAGCCGTACTCAACCTGGTCGGCGCCTTCCTGTCGGTGGAGGTCGCCAAGACGATCTCCGGCGGGATCATCGACGAGTCGGCCGGCATCAGACCCGCGATGATCTTCGCTGCACTGGTCGGCGCGATCGTGTGGAACCTGGTGACCTGGCTGGCCGGGCTCCCCTCCAGCTCCTCGCACGCGCTCTTCGGCGGACTGATCGGCGCCACCCTCGTCTCGGTCGGCGCGCACGGCGTGCACGGGGACGCGGTCGTCATGAAAGTGATCATTCCGGCAGTGGCCGCGCCCGTGGTGGCCGGCCTCGCCTCGATGCTCGCCACCCGGCTCACCTACCGGCTCGGCCGCGCCGCCGATCCGGCGGCCACCTCGCGCGGCTACCGGGTCGGGCAGATCGCCTCCGCCGGGCTGGTGTCCCTCGCGCACGGCACCAATGACGCGCAGAAGACGATGGGCGTCATCACCCTCACGCTCATCGCCGGCGGTTCGCTCGCGCCCGGGTCCGACCCGCCGCTGTGGGTCATCTGCGCGGCCGGCACCGCGATCGCGCTGGGCACGTACATCGGCGGCTGGCGGATCATCAGGACCGTCGGCCGCGGCATCACCGACATCCAGCCGCAGCAGGGGTTCGCGGCGCAGACCGGCGCCGCGGCGACGATCCTGGCGTCCTCGCACCTGGGGTTCGCGCTGTCGACGACGCAGGTCTGCTCCGGGTCGGTACTCGGGGCCGGGCTCGGGCGGCGCGGGGCGGTGGTCCACTGGGGCACCGCCGGGCGCATGGTCGCCGCGTGGGCGCTCACCCTTCCCGCGGCCGGGCTGGTCGCCGGCGCCGCGGCCTACCTCGCCGACCGCGGGACCTGGGGGGTCACCACGGTCGGCGTGATCGGCCTCGCGGTGTGCGCGGTGGTCCGTACGGCGGCCCGCCGCAAGCCGGTCACGCACGCGAACGTCAACGACGCCGCGGCCGCCGAGGCCCCCGTCCCGGCCACGATCCCGGTCCCGGCCGCACCGGCCGTCCACCTCACCCCCGCGGTCCACGTCGTCCCGGTCACCGTGGTCGACAGCGCGTCCGAGCCCGCGGCCGAGCCGCAACCCGCCCCCGGGCCCGCCGTTCCGGCGGCCTCCCCCGTCCCGCCTCCCGCCTCCGCTCCCACCACGGTCTGAAAGGGCACGCCATGAGCATCGACTGGCACGCGCTCGGCACGGTCCTCGCGGTCACACTGCTGTCCACCGTCGGCCTCGTCGGGGTCTTCACGCTCGGCATCGTCGGGCTCTCCCGCCCCTCGTCCGCCCAGGGCACCGCGCTCCTGACGCGCACCGGCGCCTACCTGTGCTTCGCCGCCTGCGCCGCCGCCGTCGCCTACGGCATCCACCTCATAGCCAGCTGAGCGCACCCTCCCTCCGCCGTCACCCGGCCCGCCGCCGGGACCCGCCACCTGGGTCCCGGCGGCGGGCTGTTCGCATGCCGGCGCCCGCGGGCCCCTCTCCTGTTTTCGCCGATAACACTCTGACCGAATCATCGATCCCCATCTGTGTTATCGTTGATCTCGTCAGATCGTATCGACGAAAACAAGGAGGACGCCATGTCCACCAGCGCCACCCCTGTCCGCGTCGCCCTGGTCACCGGTGGGTCCGGTGGCATCGGCCGGGCCGTCGTCCGGCGGCTCGCCCGCGACGGGTACGCCCTGGGCATCCACTACGCCGGCAACAAGGCCGCCGCCGAGGCGCTCGCCGCGGAGATCACGGGCGCCGGGGGCCGGGCCGTCACCGTCGGCGGCGACGTCGCCGACGAGCACGCCATGGCCGCCGCCTTCGATACCGTGGAGGCCGCCTTCGGCGGTCTGGACGCCGTCGTGCACACCGCCGGCGTGATGCGGCTGAAGCCGATCGTCGACCTGGACCTCGCGGAGCTGGACGCGGTGCACCGCACCAACATCCGCGGCAGCTTCGTGGTCGACCAGCAGGCCGCCCGCCGGCTGCGCGCGGGCGGGGCCATCGTGAACCTCTCGACCTCCGTCGTGGGGCTCCAGTTCCCCGGCTACGGGGCCTACACCGCCAGCAAGGGCGCCGTCGAGGCGCTGACCCTGATCCTCGCCTGCGAGCTGCGCGGCCGGGACATCACCGTCAACGCGATCGCCCCCGGGCCCACCGCCACACCGCTGTTCATGGCCGGCAAGGACCAGGAGACCGTCGACCGCCTCGCGGCCCAGCCCCCGCTGGAGCGCCTGGGCACCCCCGAGGACATCGCCGAGGTGGCCGCCTTCCTGGCCGGCCCCGCCGGCCACTGGGTCAACGGCCAGACCGTCCGCGCCAACGGCGGAATCATCTAGGAGGCAGGAACAGCCATGACACCAGCCACGACACACCGCACCGGTCCGAAGGTCATCGTCGTCACCGGCGCCTCCAGCGGCATCGGCAACCTCGCCGCCCGCTTCCTGGCCGGGGCCGGGCACACCGTCTACGCGGGCATGCGCGCCACCGCCGACCGCAACGCCCCCCGCGTGGCCGAACTCGCCGCGTACGCAGAGGCGGAGGGCGTGGACGTGCGCGGCATCGAGATGGACGTGCAGGACCAGGCGTCAGTCGACGCGGCGATCGAGCAGGTCACCGCCGAGCAGGGCCGGCTGGACGTGGTCGTCCACAACGCCGGCCACATGGCGCTGGGCCCGGCCGAGGCGTTCACCCCCGAACAGCTCGCCGCGCTCTACGACGCCAACGTCCTGTCCACCCAGCGCGTCAACCGCGCCGCGCTGCCGCACCTGCGCCGCCAGGGCGAGGGGCTGCTGGTGTGGGTGGGGTCGTCCTCCACCCGCGGCGGCCACCCGCCGTTCCTCGCCCCGTACTTCGCGGCGAAGGCGGGCATGGACGCACTGGCCGAGAGCTACGCCGCCGAGCTGGTCCGGTTCGGCATCGACACCGTCATCGTGGTGCCGGGCGCCTACCCGTCGGGCACCAACCACTTCGCCCACGCGGCCCGGCCGGCCGACACCGTACGGGACACCGCGTACGACGAGGCGTACGGCGCGGTGCGCGACTCCATGGCGCAGGCGCTCACCGACCTCTTCCCCGCGGGGCGGACCGTGGACGAGGTCGCGGACGAGATCGTCCGGGTGGTCGGACTGCCGCAGGGCGAGCGGCCGTTCCGCACCCACATCGATCCCAGCCGCGACGGCAGCGAGGTCGTGTCCGCGGTCAGCGACCGCATCCGCGCGGAGTTCTACCACCGCATCGGCATCCAGGAGCTGCTTCCCGAGCACGCCTCCCTCTGAGCCGGCCGCGCGCCCACCTGCCGGCGCGGGGCCGCAAAGCCGCAGGCAGGCCCGGTTGACGGGGTTTCTCCGGGCGTGGTGAACTGCCGGGAGCAATGCGGCGGCAGGAGAGGAAGTCGGTGCGAATCCGACGCGGTCCCGCCACTGTCACCGGGGAGTGCACTCCCGAAGCTGGAGGCCACGGCCGGCGCACGCCGGCGGGAAGGCCCGGGAGTGCGTTGATCCGGGAGCCAGGAGACTCTCACCGCCGGTCACGTCGAGCCAGGGCGCGGACCCTGAGTGAGGACTTCGCCATGCCCTGCACGCAGGCGGCACCCGCCCTGGCGGCCGCCGGTACCCGGATATCCGCGGCATGAGCGGCCGCCACCGTGCCTACGCGTACGGCGCCGCACTCGGCTTCCTCGGCGACCTCCTGATCGGCGACCCGCGCCGCGGCCACCCGGTGGCCGGGTTCGGGCGGGCCGCCGGCGCCCTGGAGCAGCGGATGTGGCGCGACGACCGGGGCGCCGGCAGCGCGTACGCGGCGCTGTGCGTGGGCGGCGCGGTGGCCGCGGCCGCCGTCGCCGAGCGGGCGGCCCGGCGCCGCCCGCTGCTGGGCGCGGCGCTGGCCGCGGCGGCCACCTGGTCGGTGCTGGGCGGCACTTCGCTCGCCCGGGAGGCCCGCACGATCGGCGCGGCGCTTCAGGCCGGCGACCTGGCCGCCGCCCGGGACCGGCTGCCGCACCTGTGCGGGCGGGACCCGGCCGCGCTGGACGCCGACGCGCTGGCGCGGGCGGTGGTGGAGTCGGTCGCGGAGAACACCTCGGACGCGGTGGTCGGCGCCCTGGTGTGGGGCGGGCTCGCGGGGGTGCCCGGGCTGGTCGGCTTCCGTGCCGCCAACACGCTGGACGCGATGGTCGGCCACCGCTCCCCGCGGCACCTGCGCTTCGGGTGGGCGGCCGCCCGGCTGGACGACGCGGCCGGCTACCCCGGCGCGCGGCTGACCGCCCTGCTCGCCGCGCTGGCCGGGCCGTATCCGGGCAGCGCGCTGGCCACCGCGCGCCGGGACGGGCCGCGGCACCCCTCGCCCAACGCCGGGCCGGTCGAGGCCGCGTTCGCGGGGGCGCTGCGGGTGCGACTGGGCGGCACCCTGGCGTACGGGGGGCGGGTCGAGCACCGGCCGGTGCTGGGCGCGGGGTTCCGGCCGCCGCGGCCGGCCGACATCGGGCGCGCGGTGCGGCTGTCCCGCCGGGTCGGCGCGCTCGCGCTGGGCGCGTCGGTGCTGCTGTCGGCGGCCCGCGGCCGGACCGGCACGAGGGGTGCGCGGTGAAGGGGCTGATGGTCGCCGGGACCGGTTCGGACACCGGCAAGAGCGTGGTGACCGCGGGGATCTGCCGGTGGCTGACCCGGCAGGGCCTGCGGGTGGCGCCGTTCAAGGGCCAGAACATGTCGCTCAACTCGTACGTGACCCGGGAGGGCGCCGAGATCGGCCGGGCGCAGGCGATGCAGGCGCAGGCGGCCGGGGTGGAGCCGTCGGCGCTGATGAACCCGGTGCTGCTCAAGCCGGGCGGCGAGCAGCGCAGCCAGGTGGTGGTGCTGGGCAGGCCGGTCGGCGAGCTGAGCGCGCGCGGCTACCACGGCGGCAAGCAGGCGGAGTTGCTCGGCACCGTGGTGGACTGCCTCCAGGAGCTGGGCCGTACGCACGACGCGGTGGTCTGCGAGGGCGCGGGCAGCCCCGCGGAGATCAACCTGCGCCGTACCGACATCGTCAACATGGCGGTGGCCAGGAGCGCGCGGCTGCCGGTGGTCGTGGTGGGCGACATCGACCGCGGCGGCGTCTTCGCGTCCTTCTACGGCACGACGGCGCTGCTCGCGCAGGAGGACCAGCAACTCGTCGCGGGCTACCTGGTGAACAAGTTCCGCGGTGACGTCTCGCTGCTCAGGCCGGGCCTGGACATGCTGCGCGGCCTCACCGGCCGCCCCACCTTCGGGGTGCTGCCCTTCGCGCACGGCCTGGGCATCGACGAGGAGGACGGGCTGCGGGTGTCGCTGCGCGGCGCGGTGCGCGAGTCCGCGGTCGAGGCGCCCCACGGCGAGGAGGTGCTGCGGGTCGCGGTGGCCGCGGTGCCGCTGATGTCGAACTTCACCGACCTCGACGCGCTGGCCGCCGAACCCGGTGTGGTGGTGCGGTTCGTGGACCGCCCGGACGAACTGGCCGACGCCGACCTGGTGGTGCTGCCCGGCACCCGCGGCACCGTCCGCGCGCTGGAGTGGCTGCACGCGCGCGGCCTGGCCGACGCGGTACGGCAGCGCGCGGCGCAGGGCCGCCCGGTGCTGGGCATCTGCGGCGGCTTCCAACTGCTGGCCGAGCGCATCGACGACGAGGTGGAGTCGAAGGCCGGTACGGTCCGGGCGCTGGGCCTGCTGCCGGTACGGGTCCGCTTCGCCCGGGAGAAGACCCTCGCCCGCCCCGAGGGCACGCAGTACGGCGAGCAGGTGCGCGGCTACGAGATCCACCACGGGGTGGCCGAAGTGCGCGGCGGTGACGAGCCGTTCCTCGACGGCTGCCGGGTCGGCGCGGTGTGGGGCACCCACTGGCACGGGTCGCTGGAGAGCGACGGCTTCCGGCGGGCGTTCCTGCGGCAGGTGGCCGCGGCGGCCGGGCGGCGCTTCGAGCCCGCGCCCGGCACCCGCTTCGAGGCGCTGCGGGAGGAGCAGTTGGAGCGGCTGGCGGACCTGGTCGAGGAGCACGCCGACACCGGTGCGCTGCTGCGGCTGGTGGAGCAGGGCCCGCCGGAGGGCCTGCCGTTCCTGCCGCCGGGGGCGCCGTGAGACCGCCGCCCCGCGCCCACCAGGCACCGCCGCAGGCGCCGCGCACGGCCCCGTACCCACGACTTCCGCTCGAAGGAGCGATCCTGCCATGAGCATCACCTACCCGTTCACCGCTGTCGTCGGACAGGACGACCTGCGGCTGGCCCTGCTGCTCAACGCGGTCTCGCCCGCGGTGGGGGGTGTGCTGGTGCGCGGGGAGAAGGGGACGGCGAAGACGACGACGGTGCGCGCGGTCGCCGCGCTGCTGCCGGACGTGGCGGTGGTGCCCGGCTGCCGGTTCAGCTGCGACCCGGCCGCGCCGGACCCGGGCTGCCCGGACGGGCCGCACGACCCGGACCCGGCCGGCGCCCGGCGCGCCACGAAGCTCGTCGAGTTGCCGGTGGGCGCCTCCGAGGACCGGCTCGTCGGCGCGCTGGACTTCGAACGGGCGCTGGCCGAGGGCGTGAAGGCGTTCGAGCCGGGGCTGCTGGCCGAGGCGCACCGGGGTGTGCTCTACGTCGACGAGGTCAACCTCCTCAACGACCACCTGGTGGATGTGCTGCTGGACGCCGCCGCGACGGGGGCGAGCTACGTGGAGCGCGAGGGCGTGTCGGTGCGGCACGCGGCGCGCTTCCTGCTGGTGGGCACGATGAACCCCGAAGAGGGCGAGCTGCGGCCGCAGTTGCTCGACCGGTTCGGGCTGACCGTGGAGGTCACCGCCTCCCGCGAGACCGACGAGCGGGTGGAGGTGGTGCGCCGCCGGCTGGCCTACGACGCGGACCCGGCGGCCTTCGCCGCGCGGTGGGCGGAGGAGGAGCGGCGGACCCGGGAGCGGATCGCGGCCGCACGGGCGCTGCTGCCGTCGGTGGTGCTCGGCGACACGGTGCTGCGGCAGATCGCGGCGACCTGCGCGGCCTTCGAGGTGGACGGGATGCGCGCGGACATCGTGATGGCGCGTACCGCGACCGCGCTGGCGGCGTGGGCGGGCCGCACCGAGGTGACGGCCGACGACGTCCGGCAGGCCGCGCTGCTGGCGCTGCCGCACCGGCGCCGCCGCAACCCGTTCGACGCGCCCGGGCTGGACGAGCAGAAGCTGGACGAGGCGCTGGAGCAGGCCCGGCAGGAGGCCGAGCAGGCGGCGAACGACGTGGACGAGCGCCCGGGCCCGGACGACGACCCGGAGCCCGACCCCGATCCTGACGGCGGCCCCGGCCCGGACGGCGGCCCCGAGGGCGGCCCGGGCGGCGACGGCCCCGGCGGGGGCGGCGGGGTGCCGCCGCAGCGCGAGGACACCGCGGGCCCCGAGGCCGGCGACTCGGCCCCCGACACCGGCGCCGAACCCGCATCCCCGCAGCCCGGCGCGGGCGCGGGCGCGGCGGCAGGTGCCGAGCAGCCGCCGTCCGCCGCCGGTGAGCCGTACCGGACCCGGGCGCTGACCGTGCCCGGGCTCGGCGAGGGCGCGGCCGGGCGGCGCTCGCGGGCCCGCACCGCGCAGGGGCGGACGACGGGCGCGGAGCTGCCGCACGGCCGGCTCGCGGCGCTGCACCTGACGGCGACGCTGCGCGCGGCGGCGCCGCACCAGCGGGCGCGGGGGCGGGCGGGCGCCGGGCTGGTGGTGCGCCGGGCGGATCTGCGGCAGGCGGTGCGGGAGGGCCGGGAGGGCAACCTCGTGCTGTTCGTGGTCGACGCGTCGGGCTCGATGGCCGCGCGGAAGCGGATGGTGGCGGTGAAGGGCGCGGTGCTGTCGCTGCTGCTCGACGCCTACCAGCGGCGGGACAAGGTCGGCCTGGTCACGTTCCGGGGCGCCGGCGCGGAGTTGGCGCTGCCGCCGACGTCGTCGGTGGACGCGGGCGCGGCGCGGCTGGAGAAGCTGCCGACCGGGGGCCGCACCCCGCTGGCGGCGGGGCTGCTGCGGGCGCACGAGGTGCTGCGGGTGGAGCGGCTGCGGGACGCCTCGCGGCGGCCGCTGCTGGTGGTGGTGACCGACGGGCGCGCCACCGGCGGGCCCGAGCCGCTGCCGCGGGCGGCGCGGGCGGCCCGGCTGCTGGCCGCGTCCGGGGTCGCGTCGGTGGTGGTGGACTGCGAGACGGGCCCGGTCCGGCTGGGCCTGGCCGGGACGCTCGCCCGGGATCTGGGCGCCGCCGCGGTGACATTGGAGGAGCTGCGGGCCGACACGGTGTCCGCGCTGGTCAAGGACGTACGGAGGGCCGCGTAATGCCGCAGGGACAGCCGAGTGTGGTGCCGGACGACGGGCTGACCACGCGCCAGCGCCGCAACCGGCCGCTGACGATCGTGCACACCGGGCCGGGCAAGGGGAAGTCCACGGCCGCCTTCGGGATGGCGCTGCGGGCCTGGAACCAGGGCTGGCCGGTGGGGGTGTTCCAGTTCGTGAAGTCCGCGAAGTGGAAGGTCGGCGAGGAGCGGGCGCTGAAGGTGCTGGGCGCCTCCGGCGAGGGCGGCGAGGTCGTCTGGCACAAGATGGGCGAGGGCTGGTCCTGGGTGCAGCGCGACCCCGCCTCCAGCGAGGAGGCCGCCCGGGAGGGCTGGGAGCAGGTCAAGCGGGACCTGGCGGCCCAGACCTACCGGCTCTACGTGCTGGACGAGTTCGCGTACCCGATGCACTGGGGATGGGTGCCGGTGGCGGAGGTCGTCGAGGTGCTGCGGGACCGCCCGGGCAGCCAGCACGTGGTGGTCACCGGGCGCAACGCGCCGGCCGAACTCCTGGACTTCGCGGACCTGGTGACGGAGATGGCGAAGGTCAAGCACCCGATGGACACCGGGCAGAAGGGGCAGCGGGGGATCGAGTGGTGAGTCCGGCCACCGGTACGGGCGCGGTGCCCGAGCCGCGGGAGACGGTGCCGCAGGGCGCGGTGCCGCGGCTCGCGGTGCCGCGGTTCGTGGTCGCCGCGCCGTCCTCGCGCAGCGGCAAGACGACGGTCGCCACCGGGCTGATGGCCGCGTTCGCCGCGCGCGGCCTGGCCGTCTCCCCGCACAAGGTCGGCCCGGACTACATCGACCCGGGCTACCACGCGCTGGCCACCGGCCGGCCCGGCCGCAACCTCGACCCGTACCTGTGCGGGGTGGAGCGGATGGTGCCGCTGTTCCTGCACGGCGCCGCCGGGGCCGGGCTGGCCGTCGTGGAGGGGGTGATGGGCCTGTTCGACGGCGCCACCGGGCACGGCGAGCTGGCCTCGACCGCGCAGGTCGCCAAGGTGCTGGCCGCGCCCGTGGTGCTGGTGGTGGACGCGTCCGCGCAGGCCCGGTCGGTCGCCGCGCTGGTGCACGGCTTCGCGTCCTTCGACCCGGGGGTGCGGCTGGGCGGCGTGGTGCTCAACAAGGTCGGGTCGGCCCGGCACGAGGAGATCCTGCGCACGGCCCTGGAGGAGGTCGGTATGCCGGTGCTGGGCGCGCTGGGCCGCTCCGACGTGCTGGCGGTGCCGGCCCGCCACCTCGGGCTGGTGCCGGCGGCCGAGCGGCGGGCGGAGGCGCTGGCGTGGGTGCGGGCGGTGGCCGGAAAGGTCGCCGCGGGCTGCGACATGGACGCGCTGTTCGCGCTGGCGCGCACCGCTCCCCCGCTGGCCGGCCCCGCGTGGGACCCGGCCGCCGAAGTCGCCGCCGAAGTGGCCGTCGGCGCCCCCGCCGTACGCGCCGGCCGTACGGCCGCCCGGCCCGTGGTCGCGGTGGCCCGCGGCGCCGCCTTCACCTTCGCCTACCCCGAGCACGAAGAGCTGCTGGCCGCCGCGGGCGCCGACGTCGTCGGCTTCGACCCGCTGACCGACGAGGCGCTGCCGCCCGGCACCCGGGGGGTCGTGATCGGCGGCGGCTTCCCCGAGATGTACGGGCCCGAGCTGTCCGCCAACGGCGCGCTGCGCCGCGAGGTCGCGCGCTTCTCCGGCCCGGTGGCCGCCGAGTGCGCCGGACTGCTGTACCTGGTACGGGAGTTGGACGGGCATCCGATGTGCGGGGTGCTCGACGCGAAGGCGTGGATGGGCGAGCGGCTGACCCTCGGCTACCGCGAGGCGGTGGCCGTCGGCGACAGCGTGCTGGCCGCCGCCGGCACCCGGGTGCGCGGCCACGAGTTCCACCGCACCCGGGTCGAGCCGGGCGCCGGGCCGGCCCCGGCGTGGGGCTTCGTCCGCCCCGAGCGCCGCGTCGAGGGCTTCGCCCACGGCCGGCTGCACGCCTCCTACCTGCACACGCACTGGGCCGCGGCGCCCGCCCTGGCCCGGCGGCTGGTCACCTCCTGCGCGGCCGGGCCGCCCCGGTGACCGCACGGCCGTACCACGTCGGGGTGGGCGCGAGCCGCGCCGCGGACCCGGCCGAGGTGCTGGCACTGGTCCGCGCGGCGCTGGCGGAGGCGGCCGCACTGGCGGAGTCCCCCGGGCCGGTCGCGGCAGCGGGGCCCGCCGCCGCACCAGGGTTGGCGCGCATCGCCACCGTGGCCGGGAAGGAGGGCGCGCCCGCGATCGCCGGTGCGGCGGCCGAACTCGGCGTGGCGGTGGCCGGGTTCGGCCCGGCGGAGCTGGCGCGGGTGGCGGTCCCGACGCCGTCGCCGGTGGTGCTCGGCGCGCTCGGCACCCCGTCGGTGGCCGAGGCCGCGGCGCTCCTGTCCGCCGGTCCAGGCGCCGAACTCGCCCTGCCCAAACGGAAGTCGGCGCACGCCACGGTGGCGGTCGCCCGTGTCCCCCCTGGAGCCGACGACGTGTATCCCGACGGCCACGACCTGCGGCACCACGGCGACGCGGAGGTGGGTGAGGGGCTGGTCGACCTGGCGGTGAACGTCCGCGCGGGCACGCCCCCGGACTGGCTGGTCGAGGTGGTCGGCGCCACGCTGACCGGGCTGGCGGCCTATCCGGACGGGCGGGCGGCACGGCACGCGGTGGCGGTGCGGCACGGGCGGGCGGACGCGGAGGTGCTGCTGACCGCGGGCGCGGCCGAGGCGTTCGTCCTGCTGGCGCGGGTGCTGCGGCCGCGGCGCGCGGTGGTGGTGCACCCGCAGTTCACGGAGCCGGAGGCGGCACTGCGGGCGGCCGGGCACCTGGTCGAGCGAGTACTGCTGGACGCCTCCGACGGCTTCCGGCTCGACCCGGGCAAGGTGCCCGCCGACGCGGACCTGGTGGTGGTCGGCAACCCGACGAACCCCACCTCGGTGCTCCATCCGGCGGCGCTGCTGCGGGAGTTGGCCCGGCCGGGGCGCACCCTGGTGGTGGACGAGGCGTTCATGGACGCGGTGCCGGGCGAGCGGGAGTCCCTGGCGGACGGCGGCGGCGCGGTGCCCGGCCTGGTGGTGCTGCGCAGCCTGACCAAGACCTGGGGCCTGGCCGGCCTGCGGATCGGATACGTGCTGGGCGCTCCGGAGTTGGTGGCCGCGCTGGCCGCCGCGCAGCCGCTGTGGGCGGTGTCGTCACCCGCGCTGGCGGCCGCCGAGGCGTGCGTGTCGCCGGCCGCGGTCGCCGAGGCCGCCGAGGCCGCCCGGCAGGTCGCGGCCGACCGGGCCCACCTGCTGGCGCGGCTGGCCGAGTTGCCGCGGGTCGAGGTCGCCGGGCCGGCCCCCGCGGCGCCGTTCGTCCTGCTGTCCACGCCGGGGGCGGCGGACGTGCGCGCGGCGCTGCGGGCGTCCGGTTACGCGGTGCGCCGCGGCGACACGTTCCCCGGCCTCGGCCCGGACTGGCTGCGGGTGGCGGTACGCGACCGCCGTACCACCGACCGCTTCGCCGACGCGCTGGCCGAGGTGCTCACTTCACGCCCAGCGCGCTGAGGTCGATCTGGCCGAGTACCTGCTGCTGGTAGACGTTGGTCAGCCGCGGGCCGCGGTAGACCAGGTGGCGGTCGTAGACGACGGGCACCGTGGCGGCGTCGGAGAGCACCTGGGCGTCGATCTTCGTCCACGCCTTCTGCGCGGCCGAGGCGCTGGTGAGCGCGTCGGCCTGGTCGACCATGCTGTTCAGGGTGCTGTCGTCGAGGCCCGCGTAGTTGGTCTCCGAGCCGGGGGCGACGAGTTGGCGCAGGAAGCCGCCGCCGGTCGGGTAGTCGGCGACCCAACCGGTGTACACCATGCCCCACTTGGCCGCCTTGAGCTTCGCCGAGGAGAAGAGGGTGTCGTAGAAGTCGGTGCTGTCCACGACCTTGACGGTGACCTTGATGCCGACCTTCGCCAGGGCCGCCTGCATCGCCTCCATCGCCTGCTGGCCCCGGGAGGCGCCGGACAGGCCCACCAGGGTGGTGCTGAAGCCGCCGGGCTTGCCGCACTGGCTCAGTTCGGTCTTGGCGTAGCTGTCCACCGCTCCCCCGGTGGTGGAGGCGTACATGTTCGCCTTCGGGTCGTAGCTGATGTTGGTGGGCGGCAGCATCGTGGTGGCGACGTCACCGCCTTCGTACTGCCCGCCGAGCGCGGCCCGCACCTGCTCGCGGTCGATCGCGTAGGCGACGGCCCGGCGGCAGGCGACGTTGTCGAAAGGCGCCACGTCGGTGCGCAGGCTCAGGTAGCGGGTGGCGCCGGTGTAGGCGAGGTCGGCGTTGGCCTTGTTGGACGGGTCGTTGATGACCTTCGTCTCGGTGTCGTCGTCGAGCAGCGACTCGGTGAAGTCCAGGTCGGCGCTGCCGTCGAGGAGCGCCTGCTCGACGGCCTGCTGGGTGTCGTAGGACTTCAGCTGGTAGCCGGCGGGCAGTTGGGAGCGCACCGGGTCGGTGCTCGCCTGCCACTCGGTGTTGCGCACCAGGTGGAGCGACTTGCCGGGGGTGTAGTCGGCCACCTTGTACGGGCCGCTGGCCACCGGGTGCGCTTCGTAGTCCTTGCCGCCGCCGGTGTCGGCGCTCGGCGGGACCACGGCGCCGTCGGCCATCGCGAGGATGTACGGGAAGTCGGTGTAGGGCTTGGCGAGGGAGAAGACCACGGTGCTGTCGTCGGGGGTGGTGACCGACTTCAGGCCCATCTTGTCCGGGTCGCTGTCGTCGTACGGGCCCGGGTAGTGCTGGCCCTGGTCGAGCAGGTCGGACAGGTAGGTGGAGCCGTTGGGGTGCACCGTCAGGTCGAAGGTGCGCTCGACGCCGTACTTGACGTCCTTGGAGGTGATCGCCGAGCCGTCCTGGAAGCGCAGCCCCTTCTTCAGGTGGAAGGTCCAGGTCCGGCCGTTGTCGCTGACGTCGCCGGTGGTGGTGGCGAGGTCGGGCAGGAGCCGGCGGCCCTTGTCGCCGGGCGCGGGCGCGTAGCTGACCAGGCTGCGGTAGAGCAGCCGCTGGATGTTCCAGGCGCCGGGGTCGTAGGTGTTGGCCGGGTCCAGCAGCGCGTCGGGGAAGTTGGAGGTGGCCAGCTGCACGGTGCCGCCGGTCTGGGTGGAGGGGCGGACGACGCCGTCGTTGCCGCCGTTGAACCCGCTGCCCTCCTTGCCGCCGTGCCGTTTGAGGGCGGCCTGCGTGCCGACGACCGGTCCCGAGGTCGTCGGGTGCGGGTCGGGCGAGGGGCCCGGCTTGCCGCCGCCGCTGAGGGCCCCGGTGGCCAGCACGACCGAGACGGTGATGCCGGCGACGGCGAGTCCGGCCACGCCGGTGAGGACCTTGCGGCGGGTGTTCCAGCGCGGCCCGGGGACCTGCGCCAGGCCGGGGGCGGACGGCGGCGGGGTGCCGTTATTCGCGGGCGGCGGGGTGCCCGGTTGATACGGCGGGGGCAGCGGGACCTGCGGGCTGCGGGAGTAGGCGGGGTGCTCCGGCGGCGGGGTCGGGGACGGCTGCGGGCCGGCCGCGGCGGGCTGGTAGGGGCCGGGTATCTGCGGCGGGGGCGTGCCCTGGCCGGGCGGCGCGGGAAGGACGGGCAGGGCGCCGCCGACGCCGAAGGTGGCGCGCGGGTCGGCGCCGGCCGGCGGCTGGGCGGACGCGGCCGGGTTCGGGGTGGAGGCGGGGCCCGGAGTGGAGGCGGGGGTGGGGGCCGGGTTCGGGGTGGACGCCGGGCCGCTTCTCGGGGCGGGCTTCGCCAGGCCGAAGTCGGCGGTCGGCATCGTGGCCGGGCCGTTCACGGCCGCGGAGCGGGCGGCGGTCAGCCAGGCCCACAGCCGGGCCCGGTAGATCCCGGCGTCGGCCGGGCGGTCCGCGGGCGCCTTCGCGAGCGCGGCCATCACCAGTTCGTCGAGCTCCGGTGTCACCCGCGGGTTGCGGGTGGAGGGCGCGGGCGGCTCGGCGTGGACGTGCCAGTACATCAGGCTCAGCGGGTTGCCGTCGTGGAACGGCGGCTTGCCGGTGAGCAGTTCGGTGAGCACGCAGCCGACCGCGTAGATGTCGCTGCGGGCGTCCACGTCGCTGCCGTTGATCTGCTCGGGCGACATGTAGCTGGGGGTGCCGACGGAGGAGCCGGCGGTGGTCAGCCGCGTGTCGGTGTCCAGCACGCGGGCGATGCCGAAGTCGGCGACCTTGACCGCGCCTTCCTCGGTGACCATGACGTTGGCGGGCTTCACGTCGCGGTGCACGGTGCCGTGGCTGTGCGCGTGGGCGAGCGCGTCGAGGATGTCGCAGACGATCCGCACCGCCCGCTCCGGCTCGAACGGGGCCTGCTCGCGGACGAGTTGGGACAGGGTGCCGCCGCGGACGTACTCCATGACGAGGTACGGCACCACGGTGTCGCCGTCCCGGTACTCGTCCTGGTCGTGCACGGTGACGATGCCGGGGTGGTTCAGCCCGCCCGCGGCGTGCGCCTCGCGGGCGAACCGGCGGCGGGCGTCGGGGTCGAGCGCCAGTTCCGGCATGAGGGTCTTGATCGCCACGATCCGGCCCATCCGGGTGTCACGGGCGCGGTGCACCCGTGCCATGCCGCCGGAGCCGAGCAGCTCCGCGAGTTCGTATCTGCCCGCGAAAAGCCCGTCGCTCATACCTGCCCGCCCTGTCGCCCCACCGTGTCAGTGCCCATGCGGCGATCGTCAGCCGTCCCCGGGCGTGGGGACAGCCTACGGGGGCGGCGCCGGTGCCGGTGCCGCCCCCCGGGCTTGTTACCGCCTTGTGCCGGTCACGCGCCGCCGGTGGACGAACCGGCCGCCTTGCGGCGGCGGTTGGTGACCACGAAGGTGAGCGCGCCCGCGGCCACCAGCGCCGCGGCGCCGCCGGCGAGGTACGGGGTGCTGGAACTGGCGCCGGTCTCGGCGAGGTTGCCGGTGGACGCGGTGTCGGCGACGGTCTGGGTGCGGACCCCGGAGCCGGACGAGCCCGCCGAACCCGACGCGCCGGACGAACCCGCGGAGCCGGAGGAGCCCGACGAACCGGAGGAGCCCGCCGAACCGGCGGACCCGCCGCTGCTGCTCGAACCGCCGTTCGCGGCGCCGCCGTTGCCGGAGCCGCCCGAGGAGTGGCCGCCGGACGTACCGCCGTTGTCCGCGCCGGTGGAGGAACCGCCCGTCGACGAACCGCCGTTGGACGAACCCCCGGTGGAGGAGGTGCTGCCGCCCTTGGGAGTGCGGCAGGTGGCCCGGGCGAGGGTGATGTCCCCGGTGACGTGGGCGACGCCGAGGTTCAGCGGGTCGATGTCGACCCTGAGGTGCAGCGCGGTGGCCGCCGCGGTGCTGGAGGTGGTGACGGCGTCGGTCAGTTGGAGGTCCACCTCGCCGACGCCGGGGACGGCGACCTTGGTGGTGCCGACCGCCGACAGCTCGGTCCGCCGGCCGAGCACGGTCAGGCCGACCAGGTGCGAGGAGGCGGTCGGGCGGTGCCCGACCTGGCAGGTCGCGGTGGACGTCACCGCGTCCAGCTTGACCGCGGACAGCAGCGGCAGGCCGGGCACGTGCAGGTCGGCCCCCGCGATCCGGGCCACGCCCTCGGCCTTGTCCGGGCCGGTGGTGGCGTTCGCGGTGGCGGCGGTGGCGCGCAGCAGGTCGACGGCGCGGCCGGACTCGACGCCGTGGCCGACGGTGACGGTCAGCGCGGTCTTCCTGGCGTCGGCCGGGGCCTGCACGTCGTTGAGCGAGACGTTCAGCGGGACGTCCACGGCGCGGCCCAGCAGGGCCACGTCCAGGCTCGCGCGCAGGTCGGCGGCCGTGGCGGCGCCGGGGTCGTGCGCGGTCGCGGGCGCCGCCTGCACGGTCGGTGCGACGGCGAGCACGGCCACGGCCGCCACCGCCGTCGCGGCGCCGAGAGCGGCGGCCGAACGGCGTGCGGGCAGGCGGAAGTTGATGGTGCGGTACACGGTTGGGAAACCCCCACGTACGGGATGGCGCCCCCGGCGCGCGCTGATTGGGGACAGCCGCCGGGGACATCGACCCGGCAATATTTACGCACTGAGCGTCAACACACGGCTACACGCAGCCAGTTCACTCAGAAGGGTGGTTTCCGCGCGTGTCTTCGATTTCCGGCGTACGGCCGTTCCGTACGGTTCACCGCCGCGGGCGAGCGCGCGCCCTTCCGGGAGCGCGCCGGCGCGCTCCCGGCCTCAGGCGACGGTGCGCCCGCGCAGCACCACCCGGCGCGGCGCGGCCAGGACGCGGACGTCCGCGCGCGGGTCCGCCTCGTAGACGACCAGGTCGGCCGGCGCGCCCTCGGTCAGGCCGTCGCGGCCCAGCCAGCGCCGGGCGCCCCAGGTCGCGGCGGACAGCGCGGCCGTGGCCGGCAGCCCGGCGGCCACCAGCTCGGCCACCTCCGCGGCGACCAGCCCGTGCGGGAGGCTGCCACCCGCGTCGGTGCCCGCGTAGACGGGGACACCGGCGTCGTACGCGTCCCGTACGGTCTGGTAGCGGCGTGCGTGCAGCCGTTCCAGGTGGGCGGACCAGCGGGGGAACTTGGCGGCGCCGCCGGCCGCGAGCCGCGGGAAGGTGGCGATGTTGACCAGGGTGGGCACGATGGCCACGCCCCGCTCGGCGAAGAGCGGGACCGTCTCGGCGGTCAGGCCGGTGGCGTGCTCGACGCAGTCGATCCCGGCGGCCACCAGGTCCGTCAGGGAGTCCTCGGCGAAGCAGTGCGCGGTGACCCGGGCGCCCTCCTCGTGGGCGGCCGCGATCGCCTCGCGCAGCGCGTCCCGCGGCCAGCACGGCGCGAGGTCGCCGATGCCGCGGTCGATCCAGTCGCCGACCAGCTTCACCCAGCCGTCGCCCCGGCGCGCCTCGCGGCGCACGTAGGCGGTGAGGTCGCCGGGCTCGATCTCGTGGGCGTAGTTGCGGATGTAGCGGCGGGTGCGGGCGATGTGGCGGCCGGCGCGGATGATCCGGGGCAGGTCCGCGCGGTCGTCGATCCAGCGGGTGTCGGCAGGGGTGCCGGCGTCGCGCAGCAGCAGGGCGCCCGCCTCGCGCTCGGTCAGCGCCTGCTTCTCGGTGGTGGCCTCGTCCACGGCGCCGTGCGCGTCGAGGCCGACGTGGCAGTGCGCGTCCACCAGCCCGGGCAGCACCCAGCCGGTGGCGGTCGCGGTGACCTCGGCGGCGGGCCGCCGGTAGGTGATCCGGCCGCCGACCACCCAGAGTTCGTCCCTGACCTCCGCGTCGTCCGGGCCGGCCAGCACCCGGCCCCGCACGTGCAGCACCTCGTTCGCTCCGGCTCCCATACGGGCACTGTACGGCCCCGGGCGGCCCCGGCGTCAGGGCGTCACGACGTGAGACGCCAGGGCGTCAGGAGACCGCGTCAGGAGACCAGGGAGGACAGGTCGACGGCGTCGGCCATCGCCAGCATCCCCGCGTCATTGGGGTGCAGGTGGTCGCCGGAGTCGTACGCGGGGGCGAGGGCGCCGGGGTTCGACGGGTCGCGGAGGGCCTGGTCGAAGTCGGCCACCGCGTCGAACGCGCCGCTGGTCCTGATCCACCGGTTGACCTGCTCGCGGATCGCGTTCATCGCGGGGCTGAGCTTGCTGTAGGGCAGGATCGTCGCGCCGATCATCCGGACCCCGGCGGCGTGACCGCTCGCGATGAGGGTGCGATAGCCGTCGATGAGGTCGCGCGCGGTCAGCGGGCCGCCGGTGCTGTTGATGTCGTTGCTCAGGTCGTTGACGCCCTCGAGCACGATGACGTCCTTGACGCCGGGCACGCCGAGCGCGTCGTGGTCGAAGCGCTGGACGCCGCTGGGGCCGCGGTGGATCTGCGGGGCGACGCTCAGCAGGCGGTTGCCCGCGATGCCCGCGTCGGTGACGCCGAGCCGCTGCCCGCCGGGGGCGCTGGACAGCCGCCGGGCGAGCTGGTCGGGCCAGCGGCGGTTGGCGCCCGCGGTCGAGTGGTAGCCGTCGGTGATCGAGTCGCCGAAGGCGACCACGGTCGCGTGCGCGGTCGGCGAGACCACGTCGAGGCCGGACAGGTAGTACCAGGAGCCGCGGGTACGGGCGTAGCCCGCGGCGGAGTCGTCGGCGGCGTGGTCGACGCCGTCGGTGGAGACGTACGTCGTCTCGTACGCCTCGCGGTGGAAGGTGGAGGGGCCGGTCGGGCCCGGCAGGTAGAGGCTGACCAGCAGGTTCTGGTCGGCGTTCACCCGCATCGGGATGACGTCGCTGTAGCGCTCGCCGCCCGCGGCCACCGTGGTGGAGCGCGAGCCGCCGAACGTGACGCGGTGGTGGCTGCCCGCCACGGCGCGGCCGCCGTCGTACTGCTCGGCGACGTCGGCGGCGCCCACCGTCAGCGGGCGGCCGCTGCGCAGGTCGGAGACCTTGATCCGCAGCCCGGAGCCGCCGACGCTGGTGTGCACCACCATCCGGACCGTCTGGCGGCGGAAGGACGGCCCGCCGGCGCTCATGGCGCTCTCCCAGGCGCCGACCCGGCCGGGGTAGGTCGCGGCGCTCTGCCGGCTGCTGGTGGCGGTCGCGGTGGCGGTGGCCTGGCCGCGGCCGTCGTCGTGGCGGCCGCCGTGCGCGTTGGAGACCAGCAGCGCGCCGACCGTGGCGGCGGCGACCACGCCGGCCGCGGGGGCCAGCACCGAGCGGCGCAGCGACCGGCCGCGTGTGCGGAGGCGGGGGGCGCGGCGGGCGGGGGACATGCGGGTTACTCCCAAGGTGGTCGCGTGCGGCCTGCGGTCTGGCGGGTCGGACGCCCCGTGCCGGGCGGCGGAGTTCCGTCGCATGTCTACAGCCCTTCCGAAAGCATATGCGGAGAACTGGTCACGACCACATCAGCGTCCCATGTGCTCAGGCCCTTCACAGCTCCGCACACCCGCACCCGGGGTGCGGCCGTCTCCGTCACCCGTACGGGGACGCGCCGGAGGTCTGTTCCGGTTCCGCCGGCAGTTCCGGCGCGGGCAGCCGCGTGAAGGTGGCGCGGTAGTCGGAGGGGGTGAGCCCCACCCTGCGGACCAGGTGCTGGCGCAGGGAGTCGGCGGTGCCCAGTCCGCTGGCGCGGGCGACCTGGTCGACCGGCAGGGTGGTGGTCTCCAGCAACTCCCGGGCGCGCTCCAGCCGTTGGTGCAGCAGCCACTGCAATGGGCTGAGGCCGGTCTCGGCGTGGAAGCGGCGGCTGAGGGTGCGCACGCTCACGGCGGCGTGCCGCGCGAGGTCGGTGAGGGTCAGCGGGCGGTCGAGCCGGGTCATCGCCCAGGCGCGGGTCCCCGCCAGCGAGGTACCGGTCTCGGCGGGCAGCGGGGTGTCGGTGAACTGCGCCTGGCCGCCCGGCCGTACGGGGGCGACCAGCGCGAGGCGGGAGACGGTGTTGGCGACCGCGGCGCCGTAGTCGGTGCGCACCAGGTGCAGGCACAGGTCGATGCCGGCCGCGTAGCCGGAGGAGGTGAGGATGTGCTCGTCCTGCACGTAGAGCACGTCGGGCTGGATGACCACGTCGGGGTACTTCTCGGCGAACTGCCGGGTGTAGGCCCAGTACGTGGTGGCGTTGCGGCCGTCGAGCAGCCCGGCCTCGGCGAGCAGGAAGGCGCCGGTGCAGATGGAGGCGATCCGCTTGCCGTCCCGCCCGGCCGCCCGCAGGGCGCTCAGCACACGCGGGTCGGGGTGCTCGGCCGCGCCGGTGCCGGCCACGATCACGGTGTCGGCGCGGTCGACCGCGTCCAGGCCGCTGCGGATCACCAGGTCGGCGCCGCCGCTGGTGGTGACGGTGCCGGGGTCGGGCGTGCACATCTCGACCTCGTAGCCGGGCCGGCCGTCCAACTGGACCTTCAGCAGGAGCAGTTCGGGCACGGCGAGGTTGAACAGCGAGACGGGCTCGGAGGCGATGACGGCGACGCGGTGCGGGCGGTGGGAGGTGAAGGGTCCGGCGGCGGGCCGGCGCGCCGCGCCCGCGGGGCCGGGCGCCTCCGGGTCGGCGGTCTCGGGGTGCTCGGCGGCCTCGGGGCGGTCCGCCGTCTCGGGGTGGTCCGCGGTCTTCGGGTGGTCGGCCGTCTCCGGCCCCGCGATCGTCATGGCCAGAACCTCCGGGAGTATGGCATTCAGGCCACTACTGTAGGCGGGCCGCGCTCGGCACGCTGAACGCATGCCACAGGAACGCGTCACCCCCGAGCCGCACCTCCCGTCCTGCCGGGAGCAACCGCTCCCGTCCCCCGCGGCGGCACCCGCCGGCGCGGACCCGTCGCCGGCCGGCTCCTCCCCCCGTCTGACCCTGGTCGCGGCGGTGATCGGGTTCTTCCTGGTCACCCTCGACACGTCCGTGGTCAATGTCGCCCTGCCGGCCATGGGCCGCGAACTGCACGGCGGCCTGTCCGCCCTGCAATGGGTCGTGGACGGCTACACGCTCGCGTTCGCGTCGCTGATGCTGTCCACCGGTGCCCTGTCGGACCGGGTCGGCGCGAGCCGCGCGTTCGCGGTCGGGGCCGCGGTGTTCACCGCCGCGTCCGTGGCGTGCGGCCTGGCGCCGGACCTGGCGCTGCTGGTGGCCGCGCGGGTGGTTCAGGGCAGCGCGGCGGCCGTGGTGCTGCCCTCGTCGCTGGCGCTGGTGCGCCAGGCGTTCCCCGACGCGCGCCGGCGGGCGCGGGCGATCGCGGTGTGGGCGGCGGGCGGGTCGATCGCGGTGGCGCTCGGCCCGGTGGCCGGCGGCGCGCTGACCACGGCGTGGAGCTGGCGGGCGGTCTTCTTCGTCAACCTGCCGGTGGGCGCGGCCGCGCTGGCGCTGTCCACGCGGGTGGCCCGCTCCCCGCGGCGCCCGGCGCCGCTGGACCTGCCGGGGCAGGCCACGGCGGTGGTGGCGCTGGCCGCGCTGACCTACGCGGTGATCGAGGGCGGCGCGGCGGGCGCGGTGGCGGGCGCCGTCGGGGTGCTGGCGCTGGCCGCGTTCCTGCGGGTCGAGGCCCGGCACCCGCACCCGGTGGTGCCGCTCGGGCTGTTCCGGAACGGCGCCGCGGCGACGGCGATCGCCTCGGGCGCGGCGGTGACGTTCGGGTTCTTCGGCGGGGTCTTCGTGCTCAGCTTGTTCTTCCAGCAGGTGCGCGGCGAGTCGGCGCTGACCGCGGGGCTGATGTTCCTGCCGATGACGCTGGTGATCTCGGTGATGAATGTGCTCTCGGGCCGGATCACCGACCGCCACGGGCCCGGGGCGCCGATGCTGGTCGGGCAGGGCGGGGCGGTGGTCGGGCTGCTGGTGCTGCTGCCGGTGGGCGCGGGCACGCCCGCGGTGCTGACCGCGGTCGCGATGGTGCCGCTCAGCCTCGGCGCCGCGCTGGCGGTGCCGGCGTTGACGGCCGCGGCGATGGGGGCGGTGCCGGGTGAGCGGGCCGGGATGGCGGCGGGCGTGCTCAACGCCGGGCGCCAGGTGGCGGGCGCGTTCAGCGTGGCGGTCTTCGGCGCGCTGGTCGGCGACGGCACGCACTTCGTGGCCGGGATGCGCCGGGGGCTGCTGATCGCGGCGGTGCTGCTGGCGGCCGCCGCCCTGGCCACCGCGTACGGGCTGCGCGGCGCGCGGGGCGAGACGTCCGCGGCGGGAGGACGCAAGCTGGGAGGGGGGAGGGAATGAGGCCGGCCGGGCAGCAGGCTTTCGGCCGGGGGTTTCCACCGAGGCCGAGGAGGTCCGCCATGGCGTCCGGCAAGGGGTTCAAGGTGCGCCGGGTCTACGACCCGCCCGAGAAGGACGACGGGGTACGGGTCCTGGTCGACCGGCTGTGGCCGCGCGGGGTGTCCAAGGACGCGGCCGGCATCGACGAGTGGCCGAAATCGGTGACCCCCTCCGCCGACCTGCGCAAGTGGTTCCACGCCCACGAGGACCGGTACGGCGAGTTCACCGACCGCTACCGCGCGGAACTGAGCGCCCCGGACCTGGCGGACGACCTCGCCCACCTGCGCGACCTGGCCGCCTCCCGGCCGGTGACCCTGCTGACGGCGGTCAAGCACCCCGACCACAGCCACGTCCCCGTCCTCCTGGACTCCCTGCGCGACGGCGACGCGTCGTAGCGGCAGGGAGCGGGATCGTACGGGGGCGCGGCTGCCGCGGCGGTCAGGGGCGGCCGGTGACGCGCTGCGGGACGCGGTGGGGGTTGTCGTCACGCAGTTCGGGCGGGAGCAGCGCGGGCGGGGTGTCCTGGTAGGCGACCGGGCGCAGCCAGCGCTCGATGGCGGTGGCGCCGACGGAGGTGGACGTGGAGGTGGTGGCCGGGTAGGGGCCGCCGTGGTGCTGGGCGCCGGTGACTGCGACGCCGGTGGGCCAGCCGTTGACCAGGACCCGGCCGGCCAGTGCGGTCAGCCGGGTGAGCAGTGCGGCAGCCGGGCCGTCGGGGTCGGCCGCCTCGTCGGCGCCGAGGTGCGCGGTGGCGGTGAGGTTGCCCGGCAGGCGGTCGAGCACCGCGTCGAGCTGGCCGGCGCCGTCGTAGCGGACGACCACGGTGAGCGGGCCGAAGCACTCCTCCAGCAGCAGGTCGTACGCGCCGGGGGCGGCGAGTTCCGCGGCGTCGGCCACGACGTAGCCGGGGCGGACGGCGAGCGGGTCGGCGGCGCCGCCCGCGGCGACCGGTGCGGTGACGGCGGGCAGCGCGGCGCGGGCGGCGGTGCCCTTGAGGAAGTTCTCCCGCATCCGCCCGTCGAGCAGGACCCCGGCGGGGGCGCTGTCCGCGGCGGCGGTGAGCGCGGCGACCAGCCGGTCCCCGTCGGCGCCGGCGGGGGTGAGCACCAGGCCGGGCTTGGTGCAGAACTGCCCGCTGCCGAGGGTGAAGGAGCCGGCCAGGCCCGTGCCGATCTGCTCGGCCCGCTCGGCCGCAGCGGCGGGGGTGACCACCACCGGGTTGAGGCTGCCCAGTTCGCCGTGGAAGGGGATCGGGCGGGGGCGGGCGGCGGCCGCGTCGAACAGCGCCCGGCCGCCGCCGACCGACCCGGTGAAGCCGGCCGCGGCCACCAGCGGGTGCTGGACCAGTTCGACGCCGGCGGTGAAGCCGTGCAGCAGCACGACGGTGTCGGCGGGCAGCCCGGCCGCGACCGCGGCCTCGCGCAGCAGCCCCGCGGTCAGCTCGGAGGTGGCCGGGTGGTCCGGGTGGGCCTTGACCACGACCGGGCAGCCCGCGGCGAGCGCGCTCGCGGTGTCGCCGCCGGGGACGGAGAAGGCGAGCGGGAAGTTGCTGGCCGCGTAGACCGCCACCACGCCGAGCGGGATCTTGTAGCGGCGCAGGTCCGGCCGCGGGATGGGCTTGGCGTCCGGGTCCGGGTGGTCGATGATCACGTCGAGGAACGCGCCTTCGTCCACGACGTCGGCGAAGGTGCGCAACTGGAAGGCGGTGCGGGCCAGTTCGCCGGTGAGGCGGGGTGTGCCGAGGGCGGTCTCGGCGTCGGCGGCGGCGATCACCCGCTCGGCGTCGCGCTCCAGCAGGCCGGCGGCCGTCCGCAGCAGCCGGGCCCGTGCGCTACGGTCGGCGAGGCCGGGGAGCGCGGTGGCGGCGGCGCGTACGGCGGCGTCGACGTCGTCGGCCGTGGCCTCGACGGCGACCTGCTCGCGCTGCTTCCCGGTTCGGGGGTCCACGCTCCAGACTGGTACTGCTGCCACCGGATCTCCACCTCCGTGTGTGCGGGCCGGCCGGCTGCCGGGCGAGCCGATCGCCCGCCGGTGCGCCCGGGTTGTTCCCCGGCGCCCGTTGTCCCGACCCGCTCGTTCTCTATACTGAACAACGTCTTCACATGTGAATCTACGCCCGGAGCCTACGTCCACGCGGCCCGGCCGAACAAGAGGGGTCAGACGCGATGGCTGCTGCCGAGGGGGCCGGTTCCCAGGTCAAGTCCGCGGTCCGCACGGTCGAACTGCTGGAGTTCTTCGCGGGCCGCCCCGGCATGCACAGCCTGGCCGCCGTCCAGGAGTCCGTCGGCTACCCCAAGTCGAGCCTGTACATGCTGCTGCGCACCCTGGTCGAGCTGGGGTGGATCGAGACCGACGCGACCGGCACGCGGTACGGCATCGGGGTGCGCGCGCTGCTGGTCGGCACGTCGTACATCGACGGCGACGAGGTGGTGGCCGCCGCCCGGCCCACCCTGGACCGGCTCTCCGACGAGACCAGCGAGACCATCCACATGGCCCGGCTCGACGGCACCAACGTGGTCTACCTCGCCACCCGCCAGTCCCAGCACTACCTGCGGCCCTTCACCCGCGTCGGCCGCCGCCTGCCCGCGCACTCCACCTCGCTGGGCAAGGCGCTGCTGGCCACCTACACCGACGAGCAGGTGCGGGGGCTGCTCCCGGAGACGCTGGAGCCGCTCACCGAACACACCCACACCGACCGCGAGAAGCTGATCGAGGAGCTGGCGGCCATCCGCGAGCAGGGGTACGCGGTGGACCGCGAGGAGAACACCCTCGGGCTGCGCTGCTTCGGCATCGCCATCCCCTACCGCACCCCCGCGCGGGACGCGGTCAGCTGCTCGGTGCCGGTGGCCCGGCTCACCCCCGGGCACGAGCAGATGATCAAGGACACCCTCTTCGACGCCCGCGACCGCCTCCTGCTGGCCACCCGCCGCCTCTGAGGGCCCCGTTGCGGCCCGCAGTCCCCGCAGCGAGGGCGCATCGCCACAGAACTTGCCCCGGTGCACGCGCGATTGCCCGGCGGGGCACGTACGCTACCCGCACGAACGTCCGGCGCGCTCCCGCGTTTCTTGCCGTACCGCGCGCCGGCGGCCGTCCGTGTGACGCACCGAAGGAGTGAGTACGTGCAGGAGCGAAAGCAGGCTGCGAGCGCCGAGCGACACCAGGGAGCCGTACCGCGCAAGCCCACTGCCCTGCCGTCCGCCGAGGGACTGGGGAGGGCCGCCGCCGCTGCCGCCGGGCAGCTGCCGGGCGGGCACTCACCGGCGTCCGTCATCGCCTTGCAGCGCTCGGTCGGCAACGCCCGCGTCGCCCACCTGCTGGAGACCCAGCGCCACACGCACGGCCCGTCCTGCGCGCACCAGCAGGCGGCGCCGGAACCCGAAGGCGGCCCGGTACAGCGGCGGACGGCCGCGCACGACGTGCTGGGCCGTGCCGGGCAGCCGCTGCCGGAGCCTGAACTGCACGACATGCAGGCACGGTTCGGCGGCGCGGACTTCAGCGACGTACGCATCCACGACGACGCGGTGGCCAAGCGGTCGGCGCAGGAGATCGGCGCCCTCGCCTACACCTCCGGCAGCCACATCGTCATCGGCGAGGGCGGCGGGGACCGCCACACGCTCGCCCACGAACTCACGCACGTCCTCCAGCAGCGGCAGGGCCCCGTCGCGGGGACGGACCACGGCAACGGGATGAGGATCTCCGACCCGTCCGACCGCTTCGAGGTCGCCGCCGAGGAGAACGCCCGGCGCGTCATGTCCGGCAGCGCCCCCGCCGCCGAACCGGCCGCCCAGGACGCGACGGCCGGCGACGGGGCCGCGCCCGCCCTGCAACGCCGCAAGCCCTCCGCCGCCGCGCCCACGGAGCACTTCGCGGACCGGGCCCAGGAACACCCCGAATGGGCGGTGTTCCAGAAGATGATGAAGGCCGGCGGCTTCCCCGCGGACGTGATCGAGAGCGCCTGGCAGCTGCTGCTGGGCGGCATCGCCGAGCAGGAGGTGCTGAACCGCAAGTCCGCCGACCCGTCGATCGACTCCGCGGAGCGCCGCAAGATCCGGGCCTCGAACACCTGGTTCCGCGAGCTGGTCAACCTCGTCGGCGACCACCTGCGGATCACCACCCCGACGCTGGCGCTGTGGTCGGGCGGCTTCGACGTGAGCGTCTACGCCCACGGCAAGGGCCACACCTCGCTGGAGTTCACCCGGCTCGGCAAGGTCGTCGACCAACTGGAGCTGCACGCCAACTGGAAGCTCCAGGCGCCCTTGTGGAACGTGCTGTCCACCGCGTTCGTCGAGCGCGCCACGGGCCCGGTGCACGTCTTCCTGCGGGCCTACAACCCCGACAGCGTCCTGATCGCGCAGGAGATCCCCCAACTGCGGATGATCCAGCGGCTCAACCCGGCGGTCACCCTGATGTGGCACCCGCTCTACACCACGCCCGACGGGAAGATCAGGGAGATCTCCGAGCGCCTGGAACTCACCGACAACGCGGAGTACCGCAGCCGCGACAAGTGCGTCGCCGTGATGTACCACTACCTGCTGCGTTTCCACGACGAGAGCAACAGCAAGGCGTCCGTGGCCCATGCGGAGATGAACGAGCTCCTCGCGAAGAACGTCAACCCGAAGGCACCCGCCGTCTAGGACGGGAGCGGTCAGTCGCCCGCCCGGGGGAGCCGGACTCCGGGCGGGGCGCCGTAGATTCGGGGGATGGCTGACGTGAACGCGGGCGGGACCCGCACGGAAGACACCGGCGGCATCGACAAGTTCTCCCCGGAGACGATCGGCAGATTCGCCTCGTCCTTCGGCGCGGCGGCGGCCGCGTACTCCCGGCACCGGCCCGACTACCCGGCCAACGGCGTGCGCTGGGCGCTCCAGCCCGCGCTGGACGCCGGGCTCGGGGCGGCCGACCGCACCCTGGACGTCCTCGACCTCGGCGCGGGCACCGGCAAGCTGAGCGCGGTGCTCGCCGGACTCGGCCACCGGGTGACCGCGGTGGAGCCCGACGGGCAGATGCTCGCCGAACTGCGCGGCTACGCACCCGGGGTGAGGGCGCTCCAGGGCGGCGCGGAGGAGATCCCGCTGCCGGACGCCTCGGTGGACGCGGTGCTCGCCGGGCAGGCCCTGCACTGGTTCGACCAGACCAGGGCGCTGCCGGAGATCGCCCGGGTGCTGCGGCCCGGCGGCGTGCTGGGCGCGCTGTGGAACACCGACGACGAACGGGTCGACTGGGTCGCGGGCCTGGGCACGGTCCTGGCGAGCCGGCTGGGCTTTCGCACCTGGTCCCGGGACCGCTCGATCGGGTCCCACCCCGAGCTGTTCCCGGTCGAGGAGGCGTACTTCCCGCACACCCAGCGGCGTACCGCCGACTCGCTGGCCGCGACGATCGGCACCCACTCGCACGCGCTGACCCGCGAACCGGCCGAGCGGGAGGCGCTGGTCGAGCGGGTGCGCTCGTATCTGGCCGCGCGCCCGGAGACCGCGGAGGGCGAGTTCGAACTGGCCCTGATCACCGTCGTGCAGCGCTCGGTACGGCGGTAAGTCGGCGCTCCCGGCCTCTGCCGCCGGCCCGGACCCCGCTGCTACGCTCGCGCCGCGCCGTAGCGCGGAGGTCCGGGCAGGAAGAGGTGACCGTGGGCATGTCCGTCGAGCACGGCGCCGAGGCCGACGACGCGGCCGCCTTCCACGCGTTCTTCGAACAGCACTACGCCGAACTCGCCCGCCTCGCCCACCTGTTGACGGGTGAGGCGGACACCGCGGACGACCTCGCGGCGGACGCGCTGGTGGCGCTGTGGCGGCACTGGGACCGGGTGCGGGCGGCCGAGCACCCGGTGGCGTACGCGCGGGGGGTGGTGGCCAACCTGGCCCGCTCGCGCATCCGCAGCGCGGTCCGGGAGCGGCGCAGGGTCGCCCTGTTCTGGTCGCAGCGGGCCGAACGGGTCACGGAGCAGCCGGACGTGCCCGCGGTGCTGGACCTGCGGGAGGCGTTGCAGCGGCTGCCGTTCCGCAAGCGGGCGTGCGTGGTGCTGCGGCACGCGTTCGACCTGTCGGAGAAGGACACCGCGGAGGCGTTGGGCATCTCCGTGGGCACCGTGAAGAGCCAGACCTCGCGCGGGGTGGCGGAGTTGGAGCGGCTGCTCGCCCAGCCGGCCGAGCCGCCCCGGACGCCCCGCCCGGCGCCGGCGCCGGCACAGGCACCGGTTGCGACCGCGACCGCCGTACGGGCGGCGCCCGCCCTGGCCAAGGCTCCCGCGCCCGCCCCGGCGCGTCCCCAGGAGGGCGCGAACGCCGTGGACACCGTTGCACGCGCTACCCTCCTTGCGGCGCAACGCCCCACGCAGACCGCCGAGTTGGCGGCTCCCTGCACCGGCGACCGGGGCGGGGAGCCCGAGCCGGAAGGCGACGGCGAGGGCGCCGAGACAGGGCGGCAGGCACGGACGGGGGACAGTACGCCGGTCCGCGGGAGCGCTCCCGCGGCGGGGACCGGCGCAGAACCAGGCGCGGCGGCACCGTTACCGGGATCGGAGCGTCCCACGGCACGCCCGCGTACGCACACCGGACGGGAACTGCGATGACCGAACTGCCGCATCTGCCACGACAACTGCGTGAGGCGGCCGACGCGCACCGCCCGGACCGGGAGCGGATGCTCGCCCGGGTGGAACGTGCGATCGCCGCCCCGGAGTGCGGGCCGGCGCACGCTGCCGCCCCGGACGCGGCGCCCCGGGAGCACTCCCCCGCCCCCTGGATGCGGGTCAGCGCGGCAGCCGCGGCCGTGGCCGCCGCGATCGCCATCGGCGGCCTCGCGGTCGGCGAGGTCAGCGGCGACGGCGGCGCCCCCGGGCACGGCGCGGTGACGTCCGGCGCCGCCAGCGCCACAGCGCCGCGGCCCGCGCCGTCGGACGCCTCCGGGGGCGCGGCCCGGTCCGGCCCGGTCGAGCAGCACAGCGCCCCGCACCCGGGCCGTACGACGCCGAGCGCGCACCCCACCACCCGCGGCCAGGGGAAGGCGCCGACCCGCACACCGTCCGCGGGCGGGGTGGCCGCGGCACCCGACGGCACCGGGCCGTCCACGCCCGCCACCGGGACCGGGACCGGCCACGCGAACGGCGGGGTCACCTCCGGCGGCAGCGTCGACCCGAACAGCAACGCCTACTGGACCGAGGACGACGTCAAGGTGACCAGTACGGTGGCGCTGGCCTCGCTCACCGTGGAACTGCGCGTGTCCGGGCGGTCGGGCGAGGTCGACAGCAACAGCAGCTACACCTCGGCGAGCGGGGTCACCACCTCGGTCTCGACCAGCGGCGGCGACCTGCTCTACCGCTGGACGCTCAACCCGGGCCAGACGCTGCCGCCGGGCACGTACACCTTCGCCGGCCAGTTCGACCACGCCGCCCGCGACCGCGCCACCTCCGCCGACCGCTACACCGTCACCGCCGACGGGCCGGCCGGACCGGCCACCTGCACCGGCGGGTTCTGACCGCGGGCGGGGCAACCGGGCGGGACAACCGGGCAGGACAGCCGACCGGGGCAGCCGACCGGGGTGCCCTCAGCCGCCGGGCGCCGAACCGCCGCCGCTGCCCTCGCCGGTGCCCTCGTCGATGCCGTGGGCGCGCCGCAGCTCCGCGGCTTCCCGTGTGCGGCCGAGCCCGTCCAGCACCCGCGCGGCGGCGCGGACGGCGTTGCGCAGCCGGTCGTCGAACGCGCCCGGGGTCTCCTCGGTCAGCCGCCGGTAGCGGGCGACCGCCTCCTCGGCGGCCCGCAGCGCGTCGTCCTGCTCCCGGCCCGCGCCCGCCCTTACCTGGGCGAAGAGGGTGAGGGCCGCGCCGAGTTCGGGCTCGACGGCGGCCGGGCTCCTGGCACCGGCCGCCCGGTACCACTCCACCGCCTCCCTGGTCACCGCCAGGGCCTGCGCCTCCTGGTCGGTGTCCGCCAGCGCGAGGCCGTGGTTGTGCAGGGCCCGCGCGAGGCCGTCCTCGAAGGCGTGCGGGTTGCTCGCGGCCAGCCGCCGGTACAGCGCGACGGCCTCCTCGGACGGGCCCAGCGCCTCCCGTGCCCGGTCGGCATAGATGAGGTGCAGGGCGAAGTTGCTGAGGAAGGACGCGAAGTTGGGTTCGTACGCCTGCGGGTCGCGCGCGGCCAGCCGCCGGTAGACGTCCACCGCCTCCTGGGCCGGCCCCAGCGCCTCTTCGCCCCGGCCCACCCCGGACAGGTAGATGCCGAGGTTGGCGAGGGAGTCGGCCAGGTCCTCGTCGGCGGCCGCGGGGTCGAACGCGGCCAGCCGGCGGCGCACCGCCACCGCTTCCTCGGTGACCGTCAGGGCCTCCTCCTCACGGCCCACCTCGGCCAGCCGGCTGCCCAGGCTGAGCAGGCAGGTGGCGAGGTCGGCGTCGTAGGGGCCCGGGCGCCGCGAGCGCAGCAGCCGGGCCAGCGCACCGCGGGCGGTGCGGCGCCGGTAGACCGCCACCGCCTGCTCCGTCGCGGCCAGGCCCTCCCGGAGCTGTCCCATCCGCCCGAGGACGTGGCCGTGGTTGTGCAGGGCCCGGGCGAGAGCGATCTCGTAGCCGGCCGGGTCCGTGCCGGCCAGGCGCTCGTAGAGGCGCACCGCCTCCTGCGACGCCGCCAGCGCCTCCTGGTGCAGACCGGCGTCGTTGAGCCGGTAGACCAGGGTGAAGTGGGCGTCCGCGCGGGCGTGCGGGTGGGTCGTCGCCGGGTAGCGCCGGGCCAGGGCCGCCGCGACGGAGGCGATGCCGGTGTCGAGGTCGACATGGCGGTCGGGGAAGCGCGCGGCCAGCGCTTCGAGCAGTCCGGTGTCCAGGTCGAGGCCGGCGAGGGCGGTCAGCGCCGGGCCGCCCGCCTCCAGCGCCAGTCCGGGGTCCGCTGCCAGGATCTGGGACAGGTGGGCCGTCACATGGGGCCAGCGCCCGGCTGCCGCCGTCAGGAAGGTGATGGTGCGGCCGATGTGGCCGGGCGGCGAGCCGTCGGGGGCGGCCCGGCCGAGGGCCTGGGCGACGGGGAACGCCCAGGACCGGGCGGGGTGGCTGGTCGTGGTGTGGCCGGGCAGGGAGAGGGCGATGAAGTCCTCGGCGAGCCGGTCCGGGTACAGCGGCTCCAGGGCCGCGCCGGGCTCGGCGGGCGGGTAGCAGGCGGCGTGGTCGTCGAGCACCCGGCCCGGGGGGAGTTCCAGGTCGAGGCCGCGCACGATGTCCTTGGCCCGCGGCCGGGCAGTGGGACCGGTGAGCGCCGCGGCGAACACCACCCGCGCCATGTCCTCGGGCGGGGTGCGGAAGTCCAGGCCCTCGACCTGGTTCTCGAAGAGCTGGGTCCAGCGGCGCAGTTCGCGGTCCAGGAGGTAGGCGGACAGGCCCGCGGGGTCGGTCGGGGGCCGGCCGCCCCGGACGTGGGAGTCGACGGCGGCCAGCGCGGCCATGTGCAGCGTGAGGACGAGGCCGAAGTCGGCGTGCCGCAGCGGGCCGGGCGGTTCGACGGCCGTCGGGTCGCGGACGCCGTAGCGGTGGGCGAAGCAGTCGCGCGCCACCGTGAACATCCGGCGCCGGGCGGCGTCCGCGGCGGCGCCGGTGCCGCTGCCGCCGGGGCCGCCGTCGTAGCCACTGTCGCTGCCGCCGGGGCCGCCGTCGTAGCCACTGTCGCTGTTGCCACGGCCGCCGTCGCCACTGTCGCCGATGGGCCGGAGCAGGCAGGCGTCGGTGCGGGCCTGGAGCTCGGTCAACGCGGCGCGGATCGGCGGCCACGGGTGGAGCGAGCGGGCGAGGAGCAGCAACCGGGTCGGGAGGTCGCGGTGCAGCAGTTTGTTGCTGAACAGCCAGGTCAGGTGAGTCAGCGGCCAGCGGTCGGCGTAGTCGACGACCAGCAGGATGCCGGGGGCGGCGCCAGGTTCCAGGGCGTGGCTGCCCGGGGGTGGCGCGGCCGTGCCGGGGCCGTGCGTCACACTGACGACCTTCCACCCGGCGGCCGCGCTCTGCTCGGCGAACTCGGCGGCCAGCCGCGTCTTGCCCTGGCCGCCGGGCCCGTGCAGCCACCGGGCCGCCAGCCGCGGCCCGTCCGCGTCGCGCCAGGCCGCCAACTCGGCCTGCTCCCGCGCCCGTCCGGTGAACTCCACCAGCCGGAAGCGGGCGTTGAGCAGCCGGCTGGGCTGGGCCAGCAGCCAGTGCGGGTCCGGCTGCGCGGTGGCGCGGTGCTCACCGAGCAGGTAGACCGGGCCCCGGTCCGGTAAGACGTGCAGGTCGGCACCGACCACGCCGTAGCCGAAGCCGCTTTCGACCTGGACGACCTGGCGGTCGCCCCCGGTGTCAGGGGGCGGGGTCGCCGGCGGTGCCACCGCCGGTCACCGCCGATCCGCTGCGGGGCCGGCGCCGGGCCCGGGTGCGCCCGGCGGGTTCTCCGGCGCCTGGTGCACGATGACGTCGCCGCCCTGGGCGGCGAACACCCGGCCGTTGTCGCGGGCGACGTTCATCTGGACCTGGGCCCGCCGGTCCTCGGGCAGCGCGGAGCGGATCTCGCTCAGCAGGACGCGCAACTCGTCCGCGGCCTCGGGGTGTTCGCGCAGGAAGCCCTCCAAGTGCAGCTGCCACACCGGGACCAGGGCCGCCCGCACGCGCTCGGCGTCCTCGGCCTGCGCCACAAGGGCCGCGTTTCCCTCCAACTGGGCGTCGAGGGATGCCTGCTGGGCGCCGCCGGAGCGTCCGAACAGCCGGGCCAGCCGGTCACGGGCGCCCGCCCACGCGTCGGTCGCCATCGCCGCCACCACGGTCGTCGCGCCCGACAGGGCCAGGTCCGCGGCTGCTTCCAGCATGCATCCTCCTCGAGGTCCGGGGCTGCGGCGCTCCTTTCGCGTGTGTCCATCATGCCGCGCCGGCCGGCCCGCGTCAGGGGAAGCGCGTAGGCCGGCCGGCGTGCCGGGCGCCGGCGCCGCAGGGCCATCGGCACCCTCTTCCGGCGGCTTCGGGAAATATTTGCGCCGCCACGGCAACCCCTCGCGCCCCGGTGGCGACATGGGTACGCACCGACCCTCCCGCCCCGGCGGGGGCGGAGGAGCCGGGGCGCGGCGGTACCCCCATGATCGCCGCGCCCCGGGGTGCTCCGGCAGGAGAGGGCCTGCGGCGCCTGGGGGAAGCTTTCGCTCGCTGCGCCCGCCGCCGCTTGCCGAGGACCACGCCGGGGTCGGCCGGCGGGCGGGGAACCGGGTGGCTGGGGGCGGGGTGGCCGAAGGGGCCGGCGTCACCGGGCTGCCGGGCCGGAGGTGAAGAACGCGACCATGTGCTCCAGGCCCCGCTCGCCGAACATGCTGTCCAGGCTGGCGGCGGACTCGGCGGCGGACGCCTCGCTGCGCGGGAACAGCGCCTCCTCGTACGCGGCCAGAGCGGCCTCGGTGTCGCCGGGATGCGCGGCGACGGCCAGGGCGAGTTCGGCGCCGTCGAACATGGCCAGGTTGGCGCCCTCCCCGGCGAAGGGGGACATCAGGTGGGCGGCGTCACCGAGCAGCGTCACACCCGGGGTGCGGTCCCAGCGGTGCCCGACGGGCAGGGCGTGGATACGGCGCGGGGTGATCGTGTCCGCGTCGGCGACCAGGGCGCGCAGGCCCTCGTCCCAGCCCTCGAAGCGGGCGAGGACCGCGGCCTTGGCGGCGGCGTGGTCGGTGAAGTCGACCGTGTCCAGCCAGTCTTCGCCGGCCTTGAGCGCCGTGTAGACGTGGAGGCTGCCGTCGCTCTCCCGGTGCGCGAGGACACCTCGCTCGCCTCCCAGCGCGATGAAGAACCCGCCGCCGACGACCTCGGCGCTGCATGGGTGGCGGGTGGCGGCGTCGAACAGGTCGGTCTCGACGAACGAGATGCCGGTGTAGGCGGGACGGGCGCTGGAGACCAGCGGCCGGATGCGGGACCAGGCGCCGTCCGCGCCGATCAGGAGATCGGTGGTGATGGCCGAGCCGTCGGCGAACGTCACCTCGTGGCGCCCGTCGTCCAGCGCCCGGGCCCCGGTGGCCTTCCGTCCCCAGTGGATGGTGCCGTCGGGCAGGGAGCCCAGCAGCAGGTCCCGCAGGTCACCGCGGTCCACCTCCGGCCGGCCGCCGGTGCCGTCGTCCTCCTCGGCCACGCGCACCGTGCCGTCGGGGCCGAGCAGGCGCATGGCCTGACCGCCCTCGTGGACGATCTTGAGGAAGCCGTCGTGGAGGCCGGCGGCGCGCAGGGCCTTCTGCCCGTCGTCCTCGTGGATGTCGAGCATCCCGCCCTGCGTACGGGCCGCCGCCGACGCCTCCCGTTCGAAGATCGCCGAACCGATGCCGTTGACGTGCAGGACACGGGCGGCGGTCAGGCCGCCGAGGCCCGCGCCGATGATCGCGATCGGGACGTGGCTGGTGCTCATGGGGCCTCCGAAAGCAGTAAGGGAACACCTCGGTGCGCGGGTCGTCAGCGCACGGCTGCTCGCACGGGCGGTTGCGCGGCGAGGAGGAGGGATGCCGCGTTCACTCCGTCCACGGTAACGAACATGTTCGTTGCGAACAAGTTCGACTCGCCGCGGCAAGAGACGGCGGGGAGGCTGCCGCGTCCCGGCGACCTCGTCGCCGGAGCCGGTCACCCCGCCCGGGATCAGTCCCCTGCTTCCGGCAGCGGTGTGCGCGTGATGCCGTTGACGAGGACGTCGAAGCTCCAGCGCATCCTGGCCGGCACCGAGCCGCCGATCAGCGCGGGCATGTGCGCGGCGATCGCCGGATGCGTCGCGCCGTCCACGGCGTGCAGCGCACGCGCCGTGGCGTTCCACTCGTCCGCGGAGGAAGGGTCGTGCTCACGCGTCGCGTGCTCGGCAGCGGTGGCCGTCGCGTCCTGGAGCAGCTTGTCCACCCCCCAGGCGACCTGCTCGCGACCGGCGCCGCTGTGCGAGAGGAGATCGAGGACGCGCTCCAACAGCCGCAGGTAGTGCTCGCCGCTCGGACGGGCGACGAGCGCGGCCCGCGCCAACTGCGGGTACGCGAACAGCACCCGGGTGTAGGACGCCATGACGGCACGAAGCTGCTCGCGCCAGTCCTCACCGCCGTCCCGCCCGGTCAGGTCGACCTCGCCGAGCAGGGAGTCCAGCACGGCCGCGTGCAGTTCGGCGGTGTTGGCGATGTAGACGTACAGCGACGCCGGGCCGGTATCCAACTCCTGCGCCAGGCGGCGCATCGTGACCTTTCCCAGGCCCTCTTCCCGCATGATCCGCACGGCGGTGTCCACGATCCAGCGCCGGGACAGGGCGGGCTTCGCCGGACGCTCCCGGCGGCTGATCGGCTCTCTTCTCGCGGTCATCACCCGATCGTAACGAACATGTTCGGGCCGCACCGGCGGGTCGTCCGGCCCCCTCTCGTCCCCGCCGCGAACGACGGTTGCCGCGAACGATCCGTTGGCGGAGCGGGATCGGCGAGGGGCCGCCGGACCCGCGTCGGTCTCGTTTCGGCCGCAGGCACCATGGCCAGCCCCCGGCGGAGGCCCGCCCCCACGCCGAAGAGCGGGCCCGCGCCGTCGGCGGGGACGTCCTCCGGGCCGCATGGCGGGGGGAGGGGCTTTGCGGAGGCGGCTATGGGCGCAGGGCGGTGCGGAGGGCGGCGAGGTCGGCGTCGCTCGCCAGGCCCGCGTGGTAGAGGCGCAGTTCGGTGGCGCCGAGGGCGGCGGCGTGGGCCGCGTCGGCGGCGAGGGTGCCGGGGCTGCCGCCCATGCCGGACACGACCGTGAAGTTCGCGGCGAGCACGGTGCCGTCGCGGCGGTGCGCGGCGAGCGGCGCGAGGACCGCCTCGCGGACGGCCGATCCGCCGGTGCAGGGCAGCACCAGGCCGTCGGCGTGGCCGAGGATGTGCGCGGGGTCCACCCCGGCGTTCGCGCCGCAGCGGTAGGGCAGCGGGTCGGCGTGCATGAGCACCTGGAACCCGGGGGCGGCCGCGGCCCGGACCGCGGCGATCGCCTCGGCCTGGAGCGAACCGGCGGTGCGGGTGCGCCAGTCGAAGGTCAGGGCGGTCGCTTCCGCGCCGAGCAGCCGCTCGATGCCGTCGCGGCCCGCCGCCCGCTCCCCGCCGCCCGCGGCGCCGGCCCAGACGGGTCCGAGGGCGGCGCGCACGTCGGCGGCGAGGCGGTCGGGGTCGGCGCCGAGCCCGGCGTAGCCCGCGCGGCAGTGCGGGCAGAAGCAGAGCGACATCAGGTAGGTGGCGGCGTCGCCGAGCGGCACCCCGCCGATCTTGTCGTGGGCGTGCAGGTGGGCCAGGCCGTACCAGCCGAGGGACTCCAACTCGGTGCCGAGGGCGCCGGGTCGGGGGGCGGCTTCGGCGGCCAGCTCCACCAGGTGGGCGCGGACGGCGGGTTGGGCGATGCACGGCGCCCACGGGTAGCGGTCGCCGTAGGCGTTGACCACGCTGGTGTCCGGATGCTCGGCGCCCATCCGGGAGTTGTGGGCGAGCACCACCCAGCTGTGCACGTCCAGGCCCGCGGCGGCGAGCGCTGCCGCGGCCGTACCGTAGGCGTCGGGGTCGCCGCCGGTCCAGGCGCCCGCGGGGTAGGGGCGCAGGGCATGCGGCTGCCAGCGGGCGGGGTCGGGCGGGTAGAGGACGGCGGCGTACTCGGCGGTGACCACGCGGCGGGCGGGGTGGCGCGGGGTCAGCGCGCGGGTGGAGTGGTAGGCGGCGGCGAGGGTGACCTGCTGCACGCCGAGGGCGGCGACGCGGTCGGCGGCCGCGGGGTCGCCGAGGACGTCCCAGGGGTAGAGGAAGGCGGAGGTCCGCAGGGGGGCGGGTGCGCCGGAGACGTCTGCGCCGGAAGGCCGGCCGGTGGCCATGTCAGCGCCCGCCGGCCAGCGCGAGGCCGCGCTCGATGAGTTCGCCGAGCTCCTTGACGTGGGCCGCGGTGGGCTCCGACAGCGGCGGCCGCACCTCGCCGACGTCCAGCCCGCGCAGCCGCACCCCGGCCTTGACCAGCGAGACGGCGTAACCGCGGCCCTGGTTGCGGAGGTTGACCAGCGGGAGGTAGAAGCCGTCGAGCAGTGCGCGCACGGTGTCGTCGTCGCCGGCGGTGAGCGCGCGGTGGAAGGCGAGCGCGATCTCGGGCGAGAAGGCGTACACCGCCGAGGAGTAGAGGGTGACGCCGATGCCGCGGTAGGCGAGGCCGGTGAGTTCGGCGGTGGGCAGGCCGTTGAAGTACAGGAAGGGGTGGCCGGGCAGTTCGGCGCGGACGGTGCTGATGATCCGCTGCATGAGGTCGAGGTCGCCGACGCCGTCCTTGAGGCCGATGATGTTCGGCACCTTCGCCAGGGCGACGACCGTCTCGGGGGTGAAGACGGCGTTGTCGCGCTGGTAGACGATGACGTCCAGGCCGGTGCCCGCGGCGAGCGCGGTGTAGTGGCGCAGCAGGCCCTGCTGGTCGGCGACCACGAGGTAGGGGGGCATGGCGAGCAGGCCGTCGGCGCCCGCCCGTTCGGCCACGGCGGCGTACTGGAGGGCGAGCGCGGTGCCGTATCCGGCGCCTGCCACCACCGGGACCCGGCCGGCCGCCTCCTCGACGGCCGCGGCCACGCACGCGCCGAACTCCTCGGGGGTCAGCGCGTGGAACTCGCCGGTGCCGCAGCAGACGAACGCGGCCGCGGCGCCGGCCTCGATGCCCCGCCGGACGTGCGTGCGGAAGGCGTCGAGGTCGAGCGCGCCGTCGGAGTCGAACGCCGTCACGGGAAAGAACAGCAGACCGTCAAGTCGCTCGGCGAGCGCGGGCGAGGTCATCGGGTGTCCCCCTCGGAGCTGTGCGGCGCGTCGTGCGCCCTTGTGATTCACGTCCATACTTATGAACGCTGCCACGCTAGGCGAGGCCCCGGGCACGGGTCAAGCGGACGGACTTTCCCCGGCGCCCCCGGCGCCCCCTCCCCATTGTCCATGTATCTGAATACGCTGCGGGTCTGCATACGCTGCACGGGCCCACTCGGCCGTCGAACCAGTCGAACCCGTCGAACCAGGAGGCATCTCCATGACCGCTCCTCGCACCGTCCTGCTCACCGGCGCCGCCGGCGGGCTGGGCACCTTGATGCGCGGGCTGCTGCCGTCGTACGGATACGACCTGCGGCTGCTGGACGTACGGCCGGTCGAGCCGCTGCCGGGCGAGGCGGACCGCGACCCGGCCGGCGCACCCGAGGCGATCACCGCCGACCTCGCCGACCGGGACGCGCTGCGCGAGGCGGTCCGCGGAGTGGACGCGGTGCTGCACCTGGCGGGCATCTCCGTGGAGTCCACCTTCGACAAGATCCTCGCGGCCAACATCCAGGGCACCTACCACCTTTACGAGGCGGTCCGCGAGGAGGGCGTCCGCACCGGGGGCGCGCCCCCGCGGGTGGTCTTCGCCTCCAGCAACCACGCGGTCGGCTTCACCCCGCGCCCGCAGGGCGACGACCCGCTGATCCCGATCGGCACCCCGCACCGCCCCGACACCTTCTACGGGCTGTCCAAGGGCTTCGGGGAGGACCTGGCGCAGTTCTACGCCGACAAGCACGGGGTCGACACCGTCTCGGTCCGGATCGGCTCCTGCTTCCCCGAGCCGTCGAACGTGCGGATGCTGTCGGTCTGGATGAGCCCCGCCGACGGCGCCCAGCTCTTCCACGCCGCGCTGAGCGCGGGCACCACCGGGCACACCGTCGTCTACGGCTCCTCCGCGAACACCCGGCTGTGGTGGGACCTCACCTCGGCGCGGGCGCTGGGCTACGAACCGCAGGACGACTCCGAGGTGTTCGCCGCACAACTGATCGCCGAGCAGGGCGAGTTGGACCCGGACAACCCCGCCCACGCGAACCTCGGCGGCGCGTTCTGCACCGACCCGCCGATCTGGCCGTACTGACGGACAGCACGTGTCGACAGCCGGACGGCAGTCGTACGGCGGGGGCGGGCGCACGGCGGGAAGGGCGGCGGGCGGGCCGGGGCGAAGGCGGCGGAAAGGGCGCGGACAGGCCGCGGACAGGCTGTGTCGCCAGCCGGACAGGCCCGGGCGAAGGGACGGCGCGTTTGGTTAGGCTCACCTAACTTGCCGACGTCGAAGGAGCCCCGCCCGTGAACGCCCGCCCCCGCACCACCGCCAAGGCCCCTGTCCCCGCCTCGCGGCGCGGCGTCCTGTTCGCGGGGGCCGCGCTGGCCTCGGGCGCCGCCCTGACGCTGACGGGCTGCGGCTCCGACACGAAGAACGCCCCGAAGGACAGCGCCAAGAGCAGCACGGGCACGGCCGGCGGCTTCCCGGTGACGGTGCCGGGCCAACCCGGCCCGCTCACCGTGAAGTCGGCGCCGAAGCGCGTGGTGGCGTACGGCAACGGCCGCGACACCGACCTCGCGCTCGCACTCGGCGCGAGCCTGGTCCTCGCCAACCGCAACGGCAGCTTCGCCGACGGGCGTTCACCCTGGGCCCGCCCCGGCAGCGACGTCACCCTCGTCGACAGCACCGCCGGGCTGCCGCTGGAGAAGATCGCCGCCGCCCGCCCCGACCTGATCCTGGCCGCCGACGACTACGCCCTCCAGGACGACTTCGCGAAGCTCAAGGCGATCGCCCCCACGCTCGGCGTCAAGTCGGGCATCGGCAAGGACACCTGGGACGTGATGGCGCAACGCGCCGGGCAGGCGCTGGGGCAGAAGGCGAAGGCGGACCACCTGGTCGCCCAGGTCAAGGCGAAGATCGCCGGGGTCCGCACCGACCACCCCGAACTCGCCGGCAAGACCTTCACGTTCGGCCCGGTCACGGCCGGCCAGGTCTACACGATCAGCAGCCCCACCGACGCCTCGGCGGTCTTCTTCAGCCAGATCGGCATGGAACTCGCCCCGCAGGTCACCAAGTTGCCCGCGAGCAGCACCCCGGGCCGCTCCCAGATCTCCGCCGAGCGGCTGGACCTGCTGGAGGCCGACGTACTGATCCTCACCTACCCCACCCCCAAGGACCAGGCCGCCTTCGAGAAGGGCGCGCTCTTCCGCAACCTCAAGGCGGTCAAGCGCGGCTCGTACATCGCCCTGGACTTCAAGACCGCGATCGCCGTCGCCTTCCCGTCCGTGCTGAGCATCCCCTACGGGCTGGACAGCACGGTGCCGCAGCTCGTCAAGGCCGTGGCGGCCGCCTGATGCGCCGGACACAGCGGCAGGGCGGGACGCAGGACGCGGCGAAGGCGGCGCAGGAGACGCGGGAGGCCGAGGCGCGGGCCGACCTCGCGGACATCCAGCGGCCGGTACGGGGGCGGGTGACGGCCGCCGCCGTCATGGAGGCGCTGGCGGCCGCACTCGCGGTGGCGCCGATGGTGGCCGTCGTCGAGCTGGCCCGGCGGCTGCTCGCCGGGGTGGACGCGCACGGCCGGTGGAGCGGCGACGCCGGCGGGCTGTGGACGGTCACCTGGTGGGCGGCCGGGCTGCTCGCCGCGCGGCTGGTGCTGTCGCTGCTGGCCGCGCTGGTCAGCCACCTCGCCGACGCGGACCTGGCGATCGCGCTGCGCCGCGCGCTCGAAGACCACCTCGCGGTGCTGCCGCTGCGCTGGTTCGCCGGCGGGGTCTCGGCACAGGTCAAGACCGTGGTGCAGGACGACGTGGCCGCGCTGCACCACGCCGTGGCCCACGCCAGGGGCGACCTCGCGGCCGCCGTCGCGGGCCCGGCCGTCATCGTCGGCTACCTGCTGTGGGCGGACTGGCGGCTGGCGCTGCTCACCGTGGCGCTGGTCGGCGGCGCGCAGACGATCCGGATGCGGCTGGCCGCGAAGACCGCGGAGCCGCTGCGGCGGATCGGCGCCGCCCGGCTCGAACTGTCCGCCGCCACCATCGAGTTGGTGCGCGGCATCGCGGTCGCGAAAGCGTTCGGCGGGCAGGGCGCGCCGCGCCGCTTCACCGCGGCCGCGGCGGAGTACGCCGACGCGGGCGAGGCGGCGCAGGCCGGGTTCGCCAAGCAGCGCGGCCTGACCCGGGCGACGGTCGCCCCGACCACGGTGCTGCTGCTCGTCACCGGGTGCGGCATCGCGCTGGTCGGCGCGGGCTGGACCGACCCGGTGCGGGTGATCGCGTTCGTCCTGCTGGGCCTGGGCCTGTTCGAGCAGCTCACCCCGATCTACGCCGCCCGCGACCAGGCCCGCCGGGCCCGTGCGGCCGCGCACCGCGTCGCGGGGCTGCTGCGCGAACCGGCCGAGGCGGTGCCCGAGCACCCCGCGGTGCTCGCGCCCGCCCCCGGTACGGCGCCCACGCTCACCTTCGACGCGGTGCGCTTCGGCTACACCGAGGACCGCGAGGTGCTGCACGGTGTGGACGCGGTGCTGCGGCCCGGCACCGTCACGGCCGTGGTCGGACCGTCGGGCGCGGGCAAGTCCACGCTGGGGATGCTGCCCGCCCGCTTCCATGACGTGACCGGCGGCGCGGTACGGCTGGACGGCGTCGACATCCGCGAGTTGGACCGGGCCGAACTCCACCGCCACGTCGGGTTCGTCTTCCAGGACGTGGTGCTGCTGCGGCAGTCCGTCCGCGACAACATCGCGCTCGGCGACCCCGGGGCGAGCCGGGAGCGGGTCGAGGCCGCCGCCCGCGCCGCAGCGATCCACGACCGCGTCTGCCGGCTGCCGCGCGGCTACGACTCGGTGGTGGGCGAGGACGCGCGGCTGTCCGGCGGCGAGGCGCAGCGGGTCTCCATCGCCCGCGCGCTGCTCGCCGACACCTCGATCGTGGTCCTGGACGAGGCGAGCGCCTTCGCCGACCCCGAGTCCGAGGCCGCCGTCCAGGACGCCGTGGCCCGCCTGGCCGCCGGCCGCACCCTCCTGGTCATCGCGCACCGGCTGCGCACCGTCGTGGACGCCGACCAGATCCTCGTCCTCGACGCCGGCGAGATCGTCGAACGCGGCACCCACGAAGCGCTGTTGGCCGCCGACGGACCCTACGCCCGCATGTGGCGCGCCCAGCACCCGCCCGCCCCGAAGGCCGAGGCCGCCGCGGCCTCACCGGCGAAGTCCTCCGCCAACTCCGGGGCGGTGGCGGCAGGTTCGGCCGCCGGGACGAGGGGCGTGACCGCCCCGATCCCCCCGAACGGCGACGAGCCAGCCGCCGACCCGGCCCCCTCCGACCGCCCTGACGCTTCCAACGCCCTTGCACCGGCGAGCGGTTCGGCCCCTGAGGCGAGGACCGCGACCGCGACCGGCACCGCGGCGCCCATCGCACCGACCGATAGCACCACCACCGACACGCCACACACCGACCGCCCTGACCACACCAACGCCCCCACACCGGCGAGCAGTTCGGCTCCCGAGGCGAAACCCGCGACCGCCACCCCGGCCAACGACACCGCCTCCGCCATCGCACCGCCCCGGCACACCGCTGCCGCCGGCACGGCAGCCTCTGGCCGTCCGGCCGGAAAAGCCGCCCCGCAGGGGCTTCTGGGGATGTTGGGGCGGGTGCTGGGCGACGGGCGGCGGCGGCTGGTCGCGGGGCACCTGGCGGCCACCGCGGTGTACGCGGTGAGCGAGGGCGCCGCGTTCGGCCTGCTCGTACCGCTGCTGACCGCGCTGCTGTCCGGGGACGCGGGCCGGGCCGCGCTGTGGCTGCCGGCCGAGGCCGCGGCGGTGGTGGTCGGCTGGTTCGCGCACTACGCGATGGAGATGCGCGCGCTGCGGCTGTCGGCGGCCTGGCAGCGCGGCCTGTACGCGAAGCTCGGCGCGCACGTGGTGCGGCTGCCGCTGGGCTGGTTCGACGAGCGCAGGACGGGCGAGCTCCCCCGGCTGATCGGCCCCGGCGTGGAGACGGTGACGCTCGGCGTGCGGCTCGCGCAGGTGCTGGTCGGCGCACTGCTGACGCCGGCCGTGATCTTCCTTTTCCTGCTCTGCTACGACTGGCGGATCGCGCTGTCGGTGCTGGTCACCGTCCCGGTGGTGCTCGCGGTGTTCGCGGTCGCCCGGCGGGTGACGGACCGTACGGAGGCCGAGCACGACGCGGCGGCGGCCGAGGCGGGCACGCGGCTGGTGGAGTTCGCGGGCGCGCAGCCGGTCCTGCGGGCGTACGGGCGCGGCGCGGCCGGCCGCGGGCTGCTGGGCGGGGCGCTGGAGGCGCAGCACCGGGCGGCGCGGCGCGAGGTGCTGGGCGCCCTGCCCGGCCAGAACCTCGGCCGGCTGGCGATCCAACTCGCCTTCACCGCCGTGCTGGTGGTGGGGATGCGGCTGGCGACCGGCGGGGACGTGGGGGCGGCGCGGCTGGTGGCGCTGCTGGTGCTGGGTGTGCACTTCCTCCAGCCGTTCTCGGTGGTGGCGGGCGCCGCGAGCGGGCTGCGCGCCTGCCGGGCGGCGGTCGCGCGGGTGGCCGCCGTCCTGGACACGGCGCCGCTGCCGGAGCCGGCGCAGCCCGCGCCGCTGCGGGCGGCGGACCGCCCGGGCCCGCCCTCGGTCCGGCTGTCCGGTGTCCGCTTCGGCTACGGCGACGCCTCCGCGCCGGGGTACCGGCCGGTGCTCGACGGCGTGGACCTGGAGGTGCCGGCCGGCCGCACCGTGGCGCTGGTGGGGCCGTCGGGCGCGGGCAAGACCACCGTCACCAAGCTGGTCGCGCGCTTCTTCGACGTGGACGGCGGCCGGGTGGAGGTCGGCGGCCTCGACGTGCGGGACGTGGCGTCGGCGGAGCTGACCAGGGCGGTGTCGCTGGTCTTCCAGGACGTGTACCTCACCGACGGCACGATCGAGGAGAACATCCGGCTCGGGCGGCCCGACGCGACCGGCGAGGAGGTGCGGGCCGCTGCTCGGCGGGGCCGGGTGGAGCCGATCGCGGAGCGGCTGCCGGACGGCTGGGCGAGCCGGGTCGGCGAGGGCGGGCGCCTGCTGTCGGGCGGTGAGCGGCAGCGGGTGGCGATCGCGCGGGCGCTGCTGAAGGACGCGCCGATCGTGCTGCTGGACGAGGCGACCTCGGCGCTCGACGCGGAGAACGAGGCGGCGGTCCACGAGGCGCTGGCCGAACTCGGCGCCGGGCGCACCCTGTTGATGGTCGCGCACCGCCTGACCACGGTCGCGGGCGCCGATCTGATCGCGGTGCTGGACGGCGGCCGGGTGGTGGAGAGCGGTACGCACCCGGAGCTGCTGGCGCGCGGGGGACGCTACGCGGAGCTGTGGGCGCAGTACGAGCGGGCGCGGGGGTGGCGGATCGCCGCGGTCCCGGCGCCGGCCCCGGAAGCGGGCGCGGACGCCACGCCGGACCCGAAGGCAGGGCCGGATGCCACGCCGAAC
This sequence comes from Actinacidiphila sp. bgisy144, assembly GCF_057708105.1. Classification (NCBI taxonomy): domain Bacteria; kingdom Bacillati; phylum Actinomycetota; class Actinomycetes; order Kitasatosporales; family Streptomycetaceae; genus Actinacidiphila; species Actinacidiphila sp. bgisy144. The sequence goes on from NZ_JBYIRM010000009.1 coordinate 91,766, forward strand.
CCGGAAGCAGGCCCGGACGCCACGCCGGACCCGAAGGCAGGCTCGGGCTCCGACGCCGACTCGGCCTCCGGCTCGGGTGCCGGCCCGGCCGGGGGTACCGCCGCCGATACCCCTGCGGCCGCTGGTGCGGGTGGACCGGCGGCCCGGTCCGTGCCCCGCGGGGTGGAACCGTGACGCCCGATCTGTCGTTACCTACAGCATGACCGCAATGACGCCTGGCTCGAATGTGCCGCTCTCCGTACCCCGAGTGGTGGTCGACGTCACCGCCCCGGTGCGGCTCGACGTGTCGGGCCTGCTCCTCACCGCCGACGGCAAGGTGCGCTCCGACGACGACTTCGTCTTCTACAACCAGCCGCAGGGCCCCGGGGTGAGCCACCACTCCGGCGGCCGGTCGGCGCCGGACTCGATCGAGGTGGACACCGCGGCGGTGCCCGCCGAGATCGACAAGATCGTGGTGACCGCCAGCATCGACGGCGGCGGCGTCTTCGCCGGCACCACCCCGACCGCGACCCTCCGCGGCACCGACGGCTCGGTGGTCGCCACCTTCGCGCCCGCCGGGCTCGGGCCGGAGACGGCGCTGGTGGTCGTGGAGATCTACCGGCGGGGCGGCGCGTGGAAGGTCCGCGCGGTCGGGCAGGGGTACGCCAACGGGCTGGCCGGGATCGCCACCGACTTCGGGGTGAGCGTCGAGGAGCCCGCGGCCCCGGCCGCGCCGCCGGTGGCGCCGCCCGCGGCCACGCCTCCGCCGCCTCCGGCCCCGCCCGCCGCTCCCCCGGCGGCGCCGTTCTCGGCGCCCCCGTCCGGGCCGCCGGCCACGCACCTGCCGCCGCCCCCGCAGGGCGCACCCGCCGCGCAGTTCCCGCCGCCCCCGGCCGCGGCCGCGCCCGGCACCGGCACCGGCACCGGCACCGGCACCGGCACCGGCACCGGCAAGATCAGCCTCGACAAGGGCCGGGTGAACCTCCAGAAGAACCAGACGGTCTCGCTCGTCAAGGGCGGCCGCCCGGTGCTGACCCGGGTGAAGATGGGCCTGGGCTGGGAGCCCGCCTGGGGCGGCCGCTCGATCGACCTGGACGCCTCGGTTCTGGTCTACGGGCCGCAGCGCGAGCACATCACCAGCTGCTACTTCGGCCGGCTCACCGTGCTCAACGGAGCGATCCAGCACTCCGGCGACAACCTGACCGGGGCCGGCTCGGGCGACGACGAGGTCATCACCATCGACCTCGGCGCCCTCCCGCCGAACGCCACCGGCCTGGTCTTCACCGTCAACTCCTACAGCGGCCAGAAGCTGAACAAGGTCGCCAAGGCGTACTGCCGGCTCTTCGACGCGAGCACCAACGAGGAGATGGTCCGCTTCGACCTCACCAACGGCGAGGCCAAGCGCGGTGTCCTGATGGCGAAACTGATCCGCCAGAACTCCGGCGAGTGGGACATGACCGCCCTGGGTACCTTCGCCGACGGCCGCACCGCGCGCGACATGGTCAACCCGGGCGCCGCCGCCCTCTGACCCGCCCGCCACCCGCCGCCCGTTCGAACAAGCGGCCCGGTTCCCGTACGGGACCGGGCCGTTGGCATGCCGACACCGAACAAAATGTCATGGTCACCTAAAATTTACCGTTGACTGTCTACCCGCATAGACCTGAGGACGGGACGCTGGACGGGCAACCCCCCGACACCTTCCGACCCTCTAGTCACGGGAGCGCTCAGCCATGCCCAAAACCCGTCTCCTGCGCGGCCTCTGCGCGTCAGCCGGGGCAGCCCTGCTCACGGCCACCCTCCTGCTCACCAGCAGCGGTACGGCCCAGGCCGCGCTGCCCACACCCATCGCCGCCTCCACCGCGCGGACGTACCTCTCGGGGATGACCGCGACGCCCGAGACGCACGCGTCCACCTACGACCGGGACCTGTTCCCGACCTGGATCACGATCTCCGGGACCTGCGACACCCGCGAGTACGTCATCAAGCGGGACGGCTCGAACGTCGTCACCGACAGCTCCTGCAAGGCGACTTCGGGGAGCTGGACCAGCCCGTACGACGGCGTCACCACCACCGACCCGTCGACCTTCGACATCGACCACCTGGTGCCGCTCTCCGAGGCGTGGGACTCCGGCGCGTGGGCGTGGACCACCGCGCAGCGCCAGGCGTTCGCCAACGACACCACCCGGCCCCAGCTCCTCGCGGTCTCCGCGCACTCCAACCGCTCCAAGGGTGACGACGACCCGGCGGAGTGGCTGCCCCAGGCGTCCTACCAGTGCACCTACGCGCGTGCCTACGTGCAGGTCAAGCACTACTACGGTCTGACCGTGGACAGCGCCGAGAAGTCCGCGCTCAGCTCGGTGCTGAGCGGCTGCTAGCGGAAACGATCCCTCGCCGGAAAGCGGCGCCCCGGCCCCGGGTGGGCGGCCCCCTTCGCCGCCCACCCGCGCCGCGTCGCACGGTCAGGGGCGGGAGCGGGCCTTGAAGGCGGCTTTGCGGGAGGCCTTGGCGGTGGGGCGGTCGGGGTGGAGGCGGCCGATGGCTTCGAGGACCGCGGCGGTGGCCGGGTGGTCGACGCGCCAGGCGTCGGCGAAGAACTCCTCGTGGCGCGCGACGAGTTCGGTGACGAGGGAGGCGAGTTCGTCGCTGTCGCCGTCGGCGGCGAGCTGGGCCGCGATGGTGTCGATGGTCAGCCAGTACACCATGTCGGTGGTGGGCGCGGGCACGTCGGACGCGCCGCGCTCGGTGAGCCAGACACGGGCGAGCCCGCCGAGCCGGGGGTCGTCGAGGACGTCGCGCACCGCGGTCTCCGCCTGGGCGCCGATCAGCGCCAGCACCTGCTGGCAGACCAGCCGCCGGGTCGGCCCGTCGGCGCCGTCGTCCTGCGCGGCGGCGAGCAACTCCGCAGCTGCCTTGGCCGGTTCGCGCCGGTCGAGCCACAACTCCGCCTCGGCCCGCAGCCCGTGGTCGGGGTAGCCGCCGAGCGCGCCGAGCAGGTCGTCCGCGCTCACCCCGGCGAGGTCGCCGAGCACCGGCGCGTACGCCCCGGCGTCCGTCAGCCGCTCGCGGACGCCGTACGTACCCAGCGCGGTGAGCCGGACCGCGCCGTAGCGGGCGATCTCGTCGTCGTCCGGCTCGTCGGGGCCGCCGCCGAGCGCGGCCACCTCGTCGTCGGTCTCCTCGATCAGCGCGTCGTCCATCGGCGTGTACGCGACCAGGCCGGTGCCTTCCAGCAGCCGGAAGTGCCCGTCCAGCCGGAGCATCACGGCGGTGACCTCCTCGAGGACCTCCTCGCTCGGCTGCTCCGCCTCCTCCTCGGGCAGCACCAGGGAGGCGGCGAGCACCGGCAGCGGGACCGCCGGGCCGCCGCCGTCCGCTTCCTGCTCCGCTGCGCCGGCCGCCGCCTCGCCGTCCTCCATCGCGGACAGCGCGTACAGGTTGACCAGCGCCGCGTCGAGGAGCTCGGCCTCCGCCTCGGCCTCCCGGTCCGCCTCCTCGACGCTCACCGGAAGGCCGTCGCCGCCCAGGTCACCAGCCAAGTCGCCGTCCAGGTCGCCCGGCAGGTTGTCGAAGTCCGGCGCGGTGGACTCGGCGAGCGCGCACTCCAGCATGCCCAGCCACAGGTCGAGCACGTCGTGCGGATCGGCCCCCGCGGCGCCCTCGGCCCCTCCCGCGCCCTCCGCGGCGGCGACGCCGGCGCCGATCCGCGCGTACAGCTCGCCGGGGACCGCCCGCCCGGCCGCCTCGCCGGGCGGCGTGGACTCCTCGGCCTCCTCCTCGATCTCCAGCACGAGCAGCCCGGTGTCCACCGCGATGCCCCACGCCTGCGCGGCGTCGGCCTGCCCCTCGCCACCGGTCAGGCCCAACTCCTCGGCCGCGGCCACGAGTTCGTCGTCCAGCAGCTCGCCCATGCCGTCGACGCGCCGTTCCTGTCCGGCCCATCGGGTCAGCCGCAGCGCGCGGTCGAGCAGCGGCGCGGCCAGCGCCCGCCCGGCGAGCACGTCCACGGACAGCAGCCGTACCGGCGGCAGGGCAAGGGGACTTGCGGACATGGTGCGGGCTCCCATTCGGCTTCAGGAGGCGAGGATACGGTCAAGGCGGCGGCTCCACGGACCGCCGCAGCCGCCCGCGGCGGCGGCCACCGGCGCCCGGTGGCAGCGACGGCGGCGCACAACGGCCGCTGCGGACCAGCCTATTGCCGTCGCGGCACATCCCCGGAGCCACCACCCGGCGGATCGGGTGCGGCCCGCAGTATTCATCCATCCGCAGGACGCCGTTCACTCCGCGCCGCGCGCCCCGGCGCGTACGCTACGTGCCGCCCCGGGGTAGGAAGTCCGCACGGGCGGGCCCGGGAGAGGGCGGCCGGCGGCGGACGGGGCGGGTGACATGAGCGAGGACGGCGGCATGGACGGCGACGGCGTGCACGGGTCGACCGGACCGGACGGACTGGACGTGCTGGACGGATCGACCGGGCTGGACGGGCCGAACGGGCCGGACGCGTCGGTAATGGCGGCCGGCACCGGGCTGGCGGTCGCGGCCCACGGCGTGGGTCGGCGGGTGCGGGGCGGCCGGGACATCCTCAGCGGCATCCATCTGGCCGTCGCTCCGGGCGAGTTGCTGGCGCTGGCCGGCGGCAGCGGCTCGGGCAAGACCACCCTGCTGGAGATCCTCGCCGGGGTCCGGCCGCCCTCGCGCGGCCGGGTGCTGCATGACGGCGCCGACCCGGCCGGGCTGCGGTCCGCGCTGGGCTACCTGCCGCACGGCAACCTGATGCACGAGGACCTCCCGCTGGTGCGGGCGCTGTCCTACGCGGCGCGGCTGCGGATGCCCGCGGGCACCGGCAGGGAGCGGCGGGCCGCCGCGGTGGACGGCGCGATGGCCGCGGTCGGGCTGTCCGCGCGGGCCACCCAGCGGGTGCGCACCCTCAGCGAGGGCGAGCGGCGCCGGGCGTGCATCGCGGTGGAGCTGCTGACCCGGCCGCGGGTGCTGTTCCTCGACGAGCCGACCACCGGGCTCGACCCGGCCACCGGCGCCGGGCTCATGCGGACCCTGCGGGACCTGGCCGGCGAGGGGGTGACGGTGGTGCTCACGACGCACGCGCCCGCCGACCTCGCCCGCTGCGACCGGGTGCTCTTCCTCACCCCGGACGGCCGCCCCGGCTACCTCGGCCGCCCGAAGGACCTGACCACGGCGTTCGCGGTGCCGAGCGTCGAGGAAGTGTACGCGGCGGTGGCCTGCCGGGGCGCCCGCGACCTTCCGGAACTGCCCGAGCCCGACCCGACGCCGGCCCCGGCGCCGGAAGTGGCACCGGACGTGGCACCGGACGGTCCGGAGCGTCAAAGCATCTCCCCGCAGCGGCCGTTGGGCGCGGTCGGCCAGTGGTGGCTGCTCACCCGCCGCAGCACCGAGTTGATGCTGCGCAGCCGGCTGACCGCGGCCGTCGTGGTCGGCTCGCCGGTGGTGATCGCCGCGATGTTCGCGCTGCTCTTCCGCCCGGGCGCCTTCGACCCGGCCGCGCCCAGCCCGGGTTCGGCGGCGATGATCCTGTTCTGGATCGCGTTCGGCGGCTTCTTCTTCGGGCTGACCTACGGCCTGCTCCAGGTCAGCGCCGAACTGCCGGTGGTGCGCCGGGAGCGGCTGACCGCGCTGCGGCTGGGCCCTTACCTGCTGTCGAAGGCGGCGCTGCTGCTGCCGGTGCTGGCCGGGGCGGACGCGCTGCTGCTCGCGGTGCTGCGCGGCCTGGACCGGCTGCCGGCCGCCGGGTGGGGCACGTACGGGTCGCTGTTCACCACGGTGCTGCTGGCGTCGGCGGCGGCGCTGGCCCTGGGGCTGCTGGCGTCCTCGTCGGTGGCCGAGCCGCAGCAGGCGACGCTGATGCTGCCGCTGCTGTGCTTCCCGCAGGTGCTCTTCTCCGGTGCGTTCGTGCCGGTGCCGCAGATGGCGTGGGCGGGGCGGGTGCTGAGCGCGGCGATGACCAACCGGTGGGCGTTCGAGGCGCTGGGCGGCGGGATCGGGCTGCCCCGGCTGTGGGCGCACGGCGCCTCGCCGCTGGGGCCGCCGCTGCTGGCGTCCTACGGCGACTCGTTCGGGCGGGCGGTGTGGGTGGACTGGCTGCTGCTGGCGGGGTTCGCCGCGCTGTTCCTCGCGGCGGCGTGGGCGGTGCTGGCCGGGCGGTGCCGTACGGTCGGCCGGCCCGCGCGGAGCACCGGGGCCGGGGCCGGGAAGGGCGCCCGGGCGGCAGCGGTCAGCACACCAGCCGCGGGCTGAGCCCGGCCGGGTCCGGGGTGCGGTCGCGGTAGGTGGCGGCCGCGAAGTCCAGGAAGGCGGTGACGTCGGCGCGGTTGGAGGGCAGGCCGAGGGAGACCCGGACCGCGCCGCCGGAGGGCAGGCCGAGGCGGCCCAGGTAGTCGTCGATGGTGCCGGTGGCGGTGCGCACCGCGCCGTCCAGGGTGCGCCGGTCGATCGCGAAGGCGGCCTCTCCGGTGCCCGGGTTGCAGAAGCAGCCGGTGCGCAGCGAGATGGTGCGGGCGGCGCTGTCGCGCGCGACGATCCGCTCGTCGATGACGGCGCCGGACGGGTCGAGCAGGTTGAGTGCCACGGTGCCGCCGCGGCCGTCGGTGCCGGGCGGGCCGTAGACGCGGGCCAGCGGCGCGCCCGAGGAGTGCCGCAGCCCGGCCAGTCCGGTGAGCAACTGGTCGGTGAGCGCGGTGACATGGCGGTGTATCGCGTCGATGCCGACCGACTCGACCCAGTCCAGGCCGACTTCGACGTCGGGGATGCTCAGGTAGTTGACGGTGCCGTCCTCGAACGCGGCTTCCCCGTCGGCCATGTGGTGCCACTGGCCCTGGGCGCTGGCGACGTGGATGGTGCCGCCGGAGAACCAGGGGCGGCGCAGCCGGGCCAGTGCGTCCCGGCGGGCGAGCAGGCAGCCGACGCCGGTCGGGTAGCCGAACACCTTGTACCAGCTCACCGCCACGAAGTCCGGTCGCAGCTCGGACAGTTCGAGCCGGTTGGCCGGCACGTAGGCGGCCGCGTCCAGCAGCACGTCCCACCCGGCCGCCTTCGCCCGGGTGATCCACGCGAGCGAGTGGCGTACGCCGCTGAAGTTGCTCTGCGCCGGGTAGGCCAGCAGGCCGCCGCCCGGCGGCGGGTCGGCCAGCACCGCGTCCATCGCGTCCTCGTCCACGCCGAGCAGGGGCGCGCGCAGCGGTACGTACACGGTGTCGGCGCCGCGGCTCCTGGCGTACTCCCGCAGGCCGTTGACGGAGTTGTGGTTGTCCAGGGTGAGGACCAGCCGGGTGCCCGGCGCGAAGGGGTACGCCTCGCCGACGAGCCGGCAGGCGCCGGTGGCGTTGGCGGTGAACACCACCGCGTACTGCGCCGGGTCGGCGTCGAAGTGGGCGAGCACCCGGCGGCGGGCGCGCTCCACCAGCTCGCCCGAGGCCGCGGAGGCGGGGCTGACGGAGTGCGGGTTGCCGTAGCAGCCGGCGGTCACGCGCGCGGCGTGCGCCCGCAGTTGGGCCCTCGCGGGCAGTCCCGCGCCGGTGAAGTCGAGGTAGACGTGGCCGCCCTCGTCCAGGTAGCGGTATCCGTCCGCCGCGGCGCGCAGTGCGTCGATGGTCCGCATCCCAGGCTCACCGCCCTTCGCTCCCCCGAGCAGTTCCTCCCCCAGCATGCCCCCGGGCCCGTGACGCGCGGAAGGGTGGCGCCTGTTCGGGGTCGTGTTCGTCCGGCCGCCCGTCCCCGCAGCGCGATTTCACGTCCGCGGATGTGGTTATCACGTGCGGATATCACCAGGGGGGCGCCGGCGACAAGAGGGCGTCAGGCGGGTGGTTCGGGTGTTCGAGGCCCCCGTGGAGGCGGCCGTACGCGGCTATTGACACCCGTCACAGGGGGATCATAGTCTCCACGCCACAGAATGGCCGTTAGTTTTCACATCCACGATGATCGTCTTCACGCGTCAGATGGTGTGGAAGGAGGACGTGCCGGTGACCGCACTGCGGCCGTACGCCCTGCGGTGCGACCACCGCACCACTCCCCTCGGCATCGACGACGGCGCCCCGCTGCTGTCCTGGCGCCTCGCGTCGGACCTGCGCGGCGACGCCCCGGCCGCCTACCGGGTGGTGGTCGCCGAACAGCCCCTGGACGACGAGCGGAACGGCGAGCAGCCGGACCCGGCGGGCGCCCCGCAATGGGACAGCGGCCGGGTCGAGGACGCGGGCGCGATCGCCGCGGTGTACGCGGGCGGGCCGCTGCGCGCACGGACCCGCTACCACTGGCGCGTGCAGGTGTGGGCGGCGGCGGGCGGGCCGCCGGCGGCCGCGTCCTCCTGGTTCGAGACGGGCATGGCGATGCGCCCGCCCGGCGGCGCGCCCGGGTCGGGCCCGCCGCAGTGGCGCGCCTCCTGGATCACCCACGACCCGAACCCGGTCGACGTCATGGACGCGCCCACCGAGGGCGAACTCGCGCTGGACGACTACGGGTTGTCGCCCTGTCCGCTGCTGCGCCGCGCCTTCCCCGGCCCGGCCGGCACCCCGGGCGCCTCCCCGCTCGCCCGCGCCCGCCTGTACGTCACCGCCCGCGGCCTGTACGAGGTGCACCTCAACGGCACCCGGGTCGGCGACGCCCAACTGGACCCCGGTTGGACCGACTACACCCGCCGCGTCCAGTACCGGACCTACGACGTCACGGAGCTGGTCGTCCCCGGCGAGAACGTCCTGGCCGCCACCCTCGCCGACGGCTGGTGGAGCGGCTTCGTCGGCTTCGAGCCGCGCCGGGCCGGCGCGCACTACGGCACCCGCCCGCAGTTCCTCGCCGAACTGCACCTCACCGCCGCCGACGGCACCGTGCGCACCGTGGTCACCGACCGCACATGGCGCACCCGCACCGGCGCGATCCGGTACGCCGACCTGCTCAAGGGCGAGTGCCACGACCTGCGGCGGGCCGCGGACGGCTGGGAGCTGCCGGGCTACGACGCGGGCCGCTGGGCGCCGGCCCTGGTGGTGGACGCCGACCACCGCACCCTGGTCGCCGCCGTCGACGAACCCGTGCGGGCCATGGCGGAGCTGCCGCCGGCCGCCATCACCCGGGTCGGACCGGACACCCACATCGTGGACTTCGGGCAGAACCTCGCCGGGCGGGTCCGGCTGACCGTCAACCGCCTCGCCGAAGGCGCCCGGTTGGTCGTCCGGCACGCCGAAGTCCTCGATGGGCAGCGCCTGTACACCGCCAACCTGCGCACGGCCGCGGCCACCGACGTCCTGGTCGGCGACGGCCGCGACCGGGTCGAGTTCGAGCCGCGCTTCACCTACCACGGCTTCCGCTACGCCGAGATCAGCGGCCTGCCGGAGCTGTCGGCGACCGACGTGGTGGCCGTCGCCCTGCACAGCGACACCGCCTGGTCGGGCTCCTTCGACTGCTCCGACCCGGAGGTGCGCCGGCTGCACTCCTGCGTCGAGTGGGGCCAGCGCTCCAACTTCGTGAGCGTGCCCACCGACTGCCCGCAGCGCGACGAGCGGCTGGGCTGGACCGCCGACGCGCAGGTCTTCCTGCCCACGGCGGCGCTCAACGCGGATGTCGCGGCCTTCTTCACCAAGTGGCTGGACGACGTCGCCGACGCCCGCACCCCCGACGGCGGGTTCCCCAACGTGGCGCCGCGGCTGGCCGGCGTCGCCGACGAGGGCGCGCCCGGCTGGGCCGACGCGGGCGTCATCGTGCCCTGGCACCTGTACCGGACGTACGGCGACCGGCGGTTCCTGAGCCGGGCGCTGGACGCGATGCGGGCCTGGGTCGCCCTCGTCCACCGGCACAACCCCGACCTGGTGTGGCGCAACCGGGTGGGCCCGCACTTCGCGGACTGGCTCGCGCCCGGCACGCCGACCCCGCGCGAGGTCGTCGCCACCGCGTACTTCGCGCACAGCGCCCACCTCACCGCGCTGGCCGCGCAGGAGCTGGGCCGGCACGACGTCGCCGCCGAGCACCACGGGCTGGCCGCCGCCGTACGAGCCGCGTTCACCGCCCGCTTCGTCACCACGGAACCGCACGGCGGCGCTGACGGCGGCATCGCCCACGACAGCGACGGCGGCGGCCCGCGGCAGGTGCGGATCGCGGGCGACACCCAGACCGGCTACCTGCTGGCACTCGCCTTCGGCCTGCTGCCCGCGCGCCTCGCGGCCCCCGCCGCCCGCCGGCTCGCCGAACTCGTCGAGGCGGCCGGGCCCGCCCTGCACACCGGCTTCCTCGGGGTGGCGCTCGCCGCGCCCGTCCTCGACGCGTACGGCCGCGCCGACCTCGCCCACGCGCTGCTGCGCCGCACCGACGTCCCGTCCTGGCGCTATCCGCTGCGGCACGGCGCCACCACGATCTGGGAGCGCTGGGACGGCTGGACCCCCGAGGCGGGCTTCCGGGCACCGGCGATGAACTCCTTCAACCACTACGCGCTCGGCTCCGTCGGGGAGTGGCTCTACCGCGGTGTCGCGGGCCTGGACCAGCACCCGGACTCCGTGGCGTACCGGCGGCTGCTGGTCCGGCCCCGCCCGGGCGCCTTCGACCACGCCGGCGCCCGGTACGAGTCCGCGCGCGGCACCGTCGACGTGCGGTGGCGGCGCGAGGGCGGCCGGATCAGCCTGCGCGTGCAGGTGCCGCCGGGCGCCACCGCCGACGTGTACGTGCCCACCACCGATCCGGACTCGGTCCGCGAGAGCGCCGAGCCGTCCCGCACGCCGGGCCGCCGCCCGGAACCCGTACCCGTACCCGCAGCCGGGCCCGGGTCCGCGCCGGCCCCGCCACCCGCACCCGGGCCCAGCCCCGCACCCGACCCCTCCCCCGTCCCCGGTCACGTCCACCGCCACGTCGCCTCCGGCACCTACCACTTCACCGCCGTGTACCGCCCGGCGGCGGCACTCCCGCCCGCCGGCCACCCTGAGGAGGACACAGCATGAGCACGGGTTCCCGCAGCCTGCCCGGCCAGGGCGCAGTCAGCCGCCGAGGACTGCTGCGGACCGGTGGCGGTGTCGCGGCCGCGGCCGCGCTGTCCCCGGTCCTTGCGGCCTGCTCCGGGTCGGGCGGCTCGGGCGGCAAGGTGCGGGTCGTCGGGGTGGCCGACGAGCAGCAGCCGGTCACCGAGCTGATCGCCGCCTACCGCAAGAGCCGCCCGGGTGTCTCCTTCAGCACCTCCTTCGCGCCCACCGACCAGGTGCAGACGGTGGTCCGCACCCAGCTCGCCGGCGGCAACGCCCCCGACGTGCATGTGCTCTACCCCGGCAGCGGCAGCGCGATGTCCATGGTGGAGCTGGCCAAGGCGGGGCTGCTGGCGGACCTGGACGACCAGGCGTGGACCAAGACCATCCCGAAGAACTTCGACGCCGCCTACCGCAGGGACGGCCACACGTACCTGTACTCGGCGGGCAGCAGCGTCATCGGCGCCATCTACAACAAGCAGGCGTTCGCCGACGCCGGGGTGGAGCCGCCCGGCACCTGGTCCGAACTGCTGGACGTGTGCGGCAAGTTGAAGGCCAAGGGCACGATCCCGATCGCCCTCGGCGCGCAGACGCCCTGGGTCACCCAGCTCATCACCTACGCGCTGGTGCCCAACGCCGTGTACGCGAAGGACCCGCACTTCGACGACGAGATGGCCGCGGGGAAGGCGACGTTCGCCGGCTCGGGCTGGGCCGACGCGATGGGCCGCTACCTGGAGCTGCAGAAGCGCGGCTTCTTCAACGACCACCCCGACGGCACCACGTACGAGCAGCAGACCTCGATGGTGGCAACCGGCAAGGCGGCCATGGCCGTTCAGGTCACCTCGGTGCTCGCCAACTTCCGGCAGGCCGCGAAGTCCCCCGACGACCTCGGCATGTTCCCCTTCCCCGGCGGCGACGACGCGTCGAAGCTGTGGATACCGGCGGGCATCGTCGTCGGGCTCGGGGTCTCCGCGCGGGCGAGGAACGCCGCCAAGGCCAAGCAGTTCGTCGCGTTCCTCGGCGAGCAGAAGAACCTCAACGCCTGGGCGTCGGCGGTGTCCGCCATCCCCTTCTCGCGGGACGCGACCACCAAGCTCGACCCGGTGCTGTCGCCGTTCCTGCCGATCATCGACGCGGGGCGCGCCGTGCCGTTCATGGACCAGCGCTGGCCCAACGCCGAGGTGCAGCCCGCCCACTTCGCCGCCGTGCAGGACCTGCTCGCCGGCCGCACCGACGTCAAGGGCGCGCTGGCGCAGATGGACAAGGCGTACAGGAAGGCGTCGTGAAGCGGGCGGCCGCCGTGAAGCCCGCCGTCCGGCTGCGCCGGCGCGACCCCACGGTGCCGCCGTGGGTCTTCGTGCTGCCCGCGCTGGCGGTGTACGCGCTCGTGGTGCTGTACCCGAGCGTGGCGGGCGTGGTCTACGCGTTCACCGACTGGTCGGGCATCGGGTCGTTCTCCTTCGTCGGCCTGGCCAACTTCCACACCCTGCTGCACAACGACCGGGCCGTGCAGTCGATCGGCAACACGCTGCTGCTCACCGTGGCGATCGTGGTGGTGCAGAACCTCGTCGGGCTGCTGCTGGCGCTCGGTGTCAACGCCAACATCCGCTCCAGGACGCTGCTGCGGGTGGTCTTCTTCGCGCCCGCCGTGGTCAGCCCGGTGATGGTGGCGTTCCTGTGGAAGTACGTCTACAACCCCGACAGCGGCGCCGGGCTCAACGGCGTGCTCGGCGCGGTCGGGCTCGGCGGGCTGCGGCAGGACTGGCTGGGCGACCCGTCGCTGACGCTGTGGTCGGTGGCGGCGATGGTGGTCTGGCAGTACGCCGGCTACTCGATGGTGATCTTCCTGGCCGGGCTCCAGGACGTGCCGCCCGAGCTCCAGGAGGCGGCGCGGATCGACGGCGCCGGGACCTGGCAGCGGTTCCGCTACGTCACCTGGCCGCTGCTGGCGCCCGCGCTGACGGTGAACCTGATGCTGTCGACCATCGGCGGCCTCAAGCTCTTCGACCAGGTGTACGCCGCGACCGACGGCGGTCCCGGCACGTCGAGCGAGACGCTGTCCACGGTGCTGTACAAGGAGGCGTTCGTGTACGGGAAGTTCGGCTACAGCACGGCAGTGGCGCTGGTGCTCGCGCTGTTCGTGGCCGCGGTCTCCCTGGTCCAGCTGCACTACCTGCGGGCCCGGGAGGTCGCCGCGTGACCGCCGCGACGGCCGGACCGGTCGGCGCGGACGCCGGCGGCGCCGGGCGCCCGGTGGCCGCGCCCGGCCGCCGGCGCCGACGGCCGGGCTACGGGCGCTACCTGCTGGAGCTGGCGATGGTCGCGGCCGCCGTCGCGTTCCTCTTCCCGGTGTACGCCCTGGTGACGCTGGCGCTGAAGAACCCGCAGCAGATCGCCGACTCGCCGCTGTCGCCGCCGACGTCGCCGACATTCGGCAACTTCGGCGACGCCTGGTCGTCGGCGTCGCTCGGCTCGGCGCTGGTCAACAGCGCGGTCATCACCGCGGCGAGCCTGGTGCTGCTGGTCGTCGTCGGCTCCACCGGCGCCTACTACCTCGCGCGGTGCGCGAGCGGCCTCGGCTACGGGCTGTACGTGCTGTTCCTGCTCGGGATCGTGCTGCCCTTCCAGCTCGGCATGATCCCGCTGTACAAGCTGGTCGACGACCTCGGCTGGCTCGGCACCTACCAGGGCATGATCCTCTTCTACACCGGCATCCAGATGCCGTTCACCGTCTTCCTCTACACCGGCTTCATCCGGGCGCTGCCCCGGGACTACGCGCAGGCCGCGCTGATCGACGGCTGCGACCACCGGCAGGCGTTCACCCGGGTCGTCTTCCCGCTGCTGCGGCCGGTCACCGGCACCGTGATCATCCTCAACGCGGTCTTCGTCTGGAACGACTTCTTCACCCCGCTGCTGTACCTGGGCGGTTCGGGCAAGCAGACCGTGCCGGTGGCGGTCTTCTCCTTCGTCGGGCAGTACGTCTCCGACTACGGCCTGGTCTTCGCCGGACTGGTCCTCGCCGCGCTGCCGGTGCTCGTGGTCTTCCTGCTGCTCCAGCGCTACGTGATCAAGGGGTTCGCCGGTGGCCTCAAGGGCTGACGGCCCGCCCGCCGGGCCCGCGGTCCCCGCGGAGATCGCCGCGGTCATGGCCGACCCGCCGCGCGCCTTCTCGCCGGCCGCGCTGTGGTGGTGGAGCGGGGAGCGGCTGGAGCGGGCCCGGCTGCGGGCGCAGCTCGAACGCTTCGCCGAGGGCGGGGTGTTCCACCTCGTCATCCTCAACCTGGCACCGTCCGGGCCGCTGTTCGGGTCCGACGCCGACGACCCGCCCTTCATGTCGGCCGCCTGGTGGGAACTGCTCGACGGGGTGTGCGAGGACGCCGCCGCCCTGGGCGTCTTCCTGTGGTTCTACGACCAGTTGGGCTTCTCCGGCGCCGACCTCCAGGCCCGGCTGGTCGACGAGCGGCCGGACTACGGCGGACGCGCGCTGGAACGCGTCCGCGCCGACGTGGACGGCACCGGTGTGCTGCGCTGCCCCGCGCACGGGCAGCCCGTCGCCGGCCACGCCGTACCGCTGTCCGCCGCCGGCCGCCCGGCCGGTCCCGCGGTGTACCTCCCCGTCGACGGCCGGGCGGTGCGGCCGCCGGGCCCGGGGCGCTGGCGGCTGACGCTCCACCACCATGTGGCGCGCGGCTTCGACTACCTCGGCGCGCAGGCGTGCGCGGCGCTCCTGGACCGGGTGCACGGCGCGTTCGAGCGGCACCTCGGCGACCGGCTCGGCAGCGTGGTCGTCGGCTCCTTCCAGGACGAACTGCCGTCCCTGCCCACCTGGTCGGCGGACTTCGCCGAGGAGTTCGCGCGCCGGCGCGGGTACGACCTGCGGCCGCATCTGCCCGCCCTGTACGACGACGGCGGCACCCCTCGTACGAGCGCCGGCCCCACTGCCGCAGATCCCGCCGGCACCGGCCCGGGCGTCGCCCAGGTGCGGCACGACTACCAGCTCACCCGGGCGGAGCTGGCCGAGGCCGCGTTCTTCCGCCCGCTCGCCGCCTGGCACGAACGGCACGGGCTGCTCGTCGGCTGCGACCAGCAGGACCCGGCCCGCGCCGGCCACCCCGTCGGCGGCGTCCAGCTCTACGCCGACTACGCCCGCACCCACCGCTGGTTCTCCGCGCCGGGCAGCGACCACCACGGCGACGCCCGCGTGCACTCCTCGCTCGCCCACCTCTACGGCCGCCGCCGCACCTGGATCGAGGCGTTCCACTCCACCGGGTGGGGCGGCACCCTGGAGGAGACCTACGACTGGCTGCTGCCGTGGCTGCGCGCCGGCGCGACGCTGTACAACCCGCACGCGGTGTACAGCACCACCAAGGGCGGCTGGTGGGAGTGGGCGCCGCCGGGCACCGACTGGCGCCAGCCGTACTGGCGCCACTACCGGGTCTTCGCCGCCGCCGTCACCCGGCTGTGCGCGGTGCTCGGCCTGGGCCGCCACCTGTGCGACACCGCGGTGCTCGCGCCCACCACCACCGCGCAGGCCGGCACCGCGCTGGACGGCGTCTCGGCGGCAGCGGCCCGCGCCCAGGAGACGTATCTCGAACTCGTCGGCGACATGGCCTGGTTCCGCACCCGGCCCGGCGTGCTCGACCGGCTCGGCCGCGACGCCGACGTGATCGACGACGACTCCCTGGCGCGGGCGGAGGTACACGGCGGCGCGCCCGCGGACGGATCGTCGGCCGGTTCGGGCGGCGGATCGGGGGACGGATCGGGGGACGGGCCGCGGCTGTGCGTCGCCGAGGAGCGCTACGCGACGGTCCTGCTGCCCGCGTGCACCGTCCTCACCGCGGACACCGCCCGCCGGCTGGCGCAGTTCGCGACCGCCGGCGGCCGGGTCGTCGCGGTGGGCGCGCTGCCCGAGGAGGCGGTCGGCGCGGACGGCGCCGAGGCCCTCGGCGCGCTGCGGGCGTGCTTCTCCGACGGGCGGGCCGCCTTCGTCGCCTCGGCCGGCCGGCTGACGGACGCCACCGCCGGACCGCGGCCGCGCGTCGAGGCGACGGTGCCCGCGCTCGTCCGGCAGGTCGCCGACACCACGGTCGTGTTCCTGACGGCGGCCTCCCCCCGCGCGACCCGCGCCCGCGTCGCCGCCCCCGACGCGCGCGGCGCCGCCCTCGGCTGGCTCGACGCCCGCTACGACTTCGACCCGGCCCGCTACGCCCCCACCGCCCGCGTGCGCGTACGCACCGGGCCCGCGCCCGGCCCCGCCCTCCTCCTCGACCCGTTCGGCGCCGCCCCCCGCACCCTGACCCCCACCCCCGCCCCGGACTCCCCCGGACACCACGACATCGAGGTCCCCTTCGACGCCGGCCCCGCCGCGCTCCTGCTCCTCCTCCCGCCGGCCGCCGGTGCGGACCCGGTGGGCGGCCCCGCGCGGTACAGCATCCCCGCCGCCCCCGTCCACGTGACCACGCTGCCTCCCGGCACCGCGTGGGAGTCGGTGCTGGTGCCGACCGCCGACAACTCCTGGGGCGACTTCGACCGTCCGGCAGGCAATCGGCCCGAACAGCCCGGGCTGGTCCGCACCGAGGTGCACACGTTCCGGCACCGGGTGGAGGCGGCCGGGGAGGACGGCGTGCGGGACGGATGGGCCGAGGCAGGCAGCGGCGCGGTGCCGGACGCGGTGGGCGTGCACGCCACGTTCGGGCCGCACGCGGTGCTGCGGGGCGCGGCCGGGGAGGCGGTGCGGGTGCTGGAGTGGTCGCAAACGCGCGGCATCCGGAAGGACCCGGTGCACCGGGCGGTGCTCGGCCCGAAGGGCCACGTGCCGGAGGAGTTCGTGCACGTCGGTCCGACGCCCGCGGGCACGACCCGGCGGGTGGCCGCGGACCTGCTGCTTCCGGCGCCGTTCGAGGGGCACCTCGCGGTCGGCGCCGCCGCGGCGAAGGCGGTGCGGCTGGCCGGGCGGCCGGTCGAGTTGGCGGACGGCGGCCATCTCGCCCTCGGCCGGGTGCGGTTGGCACCCGGCCGTATCCCGCTGGAGCTGGACCTGACGCCGGATCAGGACACGGACCTGCGGGTGCACATGGCGCTGGTCCGGGACGCGGCACGCTACCGCCGCCCGGAGTGGATCACCGCGACTCCCCCGCCTGATGAGGCTGTTGAAGGAGCCGTACGTGTGGGAACCTCCGTGACGTTGGCGCGGCGGCCCGCGCGCGCCGTGGTGCAGGTCGCCGCCCTCGGCCGGTGCGTGCTGCGGGTCAACGGCGAAGTGGTCGGCCGCCAGGGCGGGTTCGACCCGTACGTGGAGCACGCGGTGCCGCGGGTGCGGCGGCACGAGGTGGCCGCGGCGCTGCGGGCGGGCCGCAACGAGATCGTGGTGGAGGGCGCGGGCGGCGACGGCCTGGCGGTGCTGGTGGACGCGCGCTGCCACGACGCCGCCGGAGCCGTGGCCGCGGCCTTCCACAGCGACGGCCGCTGGTGGGCGGAGCGCGGCGGCGTACGGGTGCCGCCGGTGGTGCGGCGCGCGCCCGAGGGCGACCCGGCGGCCCTCCACCTGTGGCGGCGGCCGCACCCGCTGCCGGGCGCGGCCTGGCTGGACCCGGACGCCGACGACGGCACCGTGCTGCCCGCGGGGTTCGCGGTGCCGGGGCGGGCCCGGCCCCGGGTGGAGTGGCTGTGGTGCGAACTGCCGCCCGGCGCCGTACGGGTGGCGGTCGACGTGTACGGCGGCGGCACGCTGTTCGTCGACGGCGAGGAGCGCGGCCGTACGCCCGGCGCCCGCGGACGGCAGACGTTGTCCGCGTGCCTGGCCGCCGGAGCGGACCTGCCGGGTGTGCGCCGGGCCGCGCTGCGGCTGGTCCCGGAGCCGGGGTGCGAGGGCGGCGCCGCCCTGGCCGGGCCGCTGCGCTGCGAGGTCGGCCCGGGCCGGATCGCGGTCGGCGACTGGGAGGACCGCGGCCTGGCCGGGTACAGCGGCGGGGTCCGCTACCGGCGGGTCTTCCACGTGCCGGCCGCGGCCGGGCGGGTGCGTCTGGACCTCGGCCGGGTCCGCGGCACCGCGGAGGTGGCGGTCGGCGGTGTCCCGGCGGGGGTGCGGATCTGCGGCCCGTACGTCTTCGACCTGACCGGGCTGGTGGCGCCGGGCCCGAACACGGTGGACGTCACGGTGTTCGGCACCCTCGCGCCGTGGCTGGACGCCACCAGCCCCACGCACTTCGTCTTCCCCGGCCAGCGCGTCTCGGGCCTGCTCGGCCCGGTCCGGCTGCTCACCGACGCCCCGCCGCCCTCCGCCGGTGGCGGCTGCCGCGGCGCCTGACCCGCCCCGGCGCGTGCCGCGCCCACCGCACGGGGCGACACCTCGCCGACCGCACGCCAGGGCCGTGGCGTGCGGCTCAGGGGCGGCTGGACTGCGGGCCCCGCCAGCGGTCCCGGGCGCAGCCGACCCTGAACAGGTAGTCGGCGTAGCCCTGTTCGTAGTGGGCGACGGCGGCGGGGTCGGGGTCGACCACGGCCTCGGGCGCGGTCCAGGCGGCCGTGTCCACCGCCCGTCCGATCGCGGCGCCGTGGGCGGCCAGGCCGGCCAGCACCGCGCCGCGCGCGCCGGGCTCGGGGCCGCGCGCGACCCGCAGCGGGCGGCCCAGCACATCGGCGAAGAGCCGCAGCCACCCGGAGTTGCGGGCGCCGCCGCCGCAGACCGCCAACTGCCCGGTGAGCCCCGCCGCTTCGAGGCAGTGCCGGGCGGCGAACGCGATCGCCTCGCACATCGCGCGGACCACGTCCGCGGAGGTGGACCGCAGGTCGAGCCCGGTGAACTCCGCGCGCGCGGCCGGGTCGACGAAGGGCGCGCGCTCGCCCGACGGCGACAGGTAGGGCAGCGCGGCCACGCCGCGGGCCCCGGGCGGGGAGGCGTCGAGCAGGTCGGAGAGCTGGTCGTGGGTCGTGCCGGTCAGCCCGAGCACCCACTCCAGCGCCGCGGTCCCGGTCATCGCCGGCAGCGCCCGCAGGTGGCGGTCGGGGCGGGCCGTGGCGAGGTGGAAGCCCACCGGGTCGCCGTCGAGGTCGACGTCCGCCACGACCACCTGGCAGGCGAGCGTGGTGCCCACGATGAGCAGCCCGTCACCGGGTTCGGTGACCCCGGCGCCCGTCGCGCAGGCCGGCAGGTCGTAGGGGCCGCCGGTGACGGGGGTGCCGTCCGGCAGGCCCGCGGTGCCCGCCCGGGCCTGCCCGTACGGCAGGGTGGCGGCGATCGGCGGCAGCAGCCCGGCGCGGTGGGCGACGCCGAGCGCGGCGAGCGCGTCGGGGGCGTAGGTGCGGGTGCGCGGGTCGAGGAAGGGCACCGACGCGTCGGACAGGTCGGTGCCGCGTTCGCCGGTCAGCCGCAGGTGGATGACGTCCTTGCAGCAGGCGGCGGTGGCCGCCGCGTCCAGGGCGTGCGGTTCGTGGCGGTCCAGCCAGGCGAGCAGCGGCCCGGGCGAGCCGGGGAAGAGCACGTTGCCCGTGCGGTGGTAGAGCCGGTCGGCGGTGCCGTCGGCCATCCACTCGGCGACGAGGCCGCCGGCCCGCCCGTCCATCCACGACATCGCCGGGCGCACCGCCCGGCCCCGGTCGTCCACCAGCCACAGGCCGTCGCCCTGGCCGGTGACGGCGACCAGCGCGGGCCGCTGCCCGCCCGTGACCGCGCCGATCACGGCGGTCGCGGCGCGCGCGACCTCCTCGACGTCCTGCTCGACGGCCTCGCCGTGCCCGCCGGGCGCGATCGGCACCGACTCCACGCGCAGGGTCGTGCCGTCCTCGGCGAAGGCCGCCGCCTTCGCGACGGATGTCCCCATGTCCACTCCGACGAACACCGTGCGTTCCTTCCCTCGGCTGGAAGACCTTCGGCTGAACCACGTGCACAGGGCGCGAACGCCGCTTGCGGGTGAGGCGGGAGGTACGGCGGGAGCAGGCGGCGCGCCTACGCCACGCGGTGGGCCAGCGGCTCGCCGCGCAGGAAGCGGCCGACCTCCGCCGCGGCGATCCGGGCGGCGTTGTGGGCGACGGAGGTGTTCGCGCCGGCCAGGTGCGGGGTCATGACCAGGCGCGGGGCGGTGCGCAGCCGGGAGTGCGGCGGCGGGGGCTCGACCGCGAAGACGTCGAGCGCGGCGGCGGCGAGGTGCCCGGTCTCCAGGCCGTCGCACAGGGCGTCCTCGTCCAGCAGCGCGCCGCGGGCGCAGTTGACGACGACCGCGCCGTCCGGCAGCAGCGCCAGCTCGCGGGCCCCGAGCATCCCGCGGGTCCGCGGTGTCAGCCGCGCGTGCAGGGACACCACGTCGGACTCGCGCAGCAACGCGTCGAGGTCGGCGACGGGTTCGCCGGCCGCGCGCAGCACCTGCTCGTCGGCGTACGGGTCGTACACCCGCACCCTGGCGCCGAACGCGGTCAGGGCGCGGGCCACCCTGCTGCCGACCGCGCCGCAGCCGATCAGCCCGACCCGGGCGCCGTCCAGGCCCGGGCCGCAGTTGTCGTAGGTGTAGAACTCGCCGGCCCAGCGGCCGGCGGCCAGCGCCGCGGACGTCTCGGGGACGCGGCGCATCGCGGCGAGCATCATGCCGACGGTGTACTCGGCGGTGGCGGCGGCGTTGCGGCCGGGGGTGTTGCAGACCTGGACGCCGTGCTCCCTGGCGGCCTCCAGGTTGACGTTGACCGGGCCGCCGCGGCCGACGACCACCAGCCGCAGGTCGGGGGCGCCGTCCAGGACCCTGCGGGTCACCGGGCCCATCTGGGTGACGCACACCTCCGCCCCGCCCAGTGCGGCGAGCATGGTGTCCTCGTCGCCGGACGCCTCGTCGACCTCGGCGACCGGGCCGAACGGGGTGAGCGGCCACGGCAGCCGCAGGTGCTCGACGCTGTGGCCGGCGCCGATCTCGGACGCCAGTTCCCGGGCGAACAGGTCGGGTGCGACGAAGTGGTCGCCCGCTGCGAGGATTCTCATGGCCGAGGTCTCCTTCATCGGTCGGTCGCGTGCTCGGGCCGGGGCGCTCTCACGTCCCGGTCGGAGCGGTCTCGTAGGGGACGCCGCTCTCGTCGAGGGAGCGCAGGACGTCGGGCGGGGTGCGGTCGTCGACGACGACGAGGTCGAAGGTGCTCAGCGGGGCCAGCCGGTGCAGCGCGGTGCGCCCCAGCTTGGAGTGGTCGATCATCAGGACGCTGCGGTCGGCGGCGCCGAGCATCGCCCGCTTGACCGCCACGATGCGCTGTTCCTGGTGGTAGGCGTAGGAGCCGTAGACCGACGAGGTGGACACGAAGCACAGGTCGACGCGGAGCGCCTCGACGGCCTCGACGCAGGGCACGCCGAGGAAGGAGTCGTGCAGCCTGTCGTAGTCGCCGCCCAGCGCCATCAGGTGCAGCCCGCGCTCGTCGGAGAGCAGGTTGAGCGCTTCGAGGAAGTTGGTGACCACGGTGAGCGGTTCCATGCCGGGCAGCAGCCGGGCCAGTTCCAGGGCGGTGGTGGAGTCGTCGATCATCACGGACATGCCGGGTTCGATCAGGGTGGCCGCCTTCGCGGCGACGGCCTCCTTCTCGGCGCGCATGGTCTTCTTGCGGAACGCCACGTTGCTCTCGAACACGCCGGAGGGCTGGACGGTGACGCCGCCGCGGAACTTGCGCAGGATGCCCTCGCGTTCCAGCTCGTCGATGTCGCGGTAGATCGTCATCAGGCTGACCCCGAACCGCTCGGCCAGGTCGGACGCGGAGACCGAGCCCTCGGCCAGCACGTGGTCCGACAGCTCGCGGCGGCGCTGCGACGGCCCCCGGCGGTTCTTGTCCTGTGGCATCCCTGCGGTTCCCGTTCCGATCCGGCGACCGACGACGGCGGTCCGCCGCGGTCGGTGCGCGCGGCGGCCTGCCCATAACAGTCTGCACTGTGGATATAACATTCAATCCTGAGGTAGCGTTCGGCAGTGTTCACCACACGCGGCGGCCCGGTCAAGGCGTCGGGCGGCCCGCGCCTCCGCCTCTGGGCAGGTGGGAGGCCGGATATCGGCGCTCGCGGGCCCGTTTGGACCGGCACCGGCCCGGCTGTGGTCGCGGTGTGAAAAGCCTCCCCGCGCCACCGGGCGGCGAACGGACGGCGAGCGGACGACGAACGAGAGGACCCGAGCCCGTGACGGACACGCCCGGCCAGGACCTGTGGGTGGGGATCGACCTCGGGACGCAGGGCGTACGCGCCCTGGTGGTCACGGGCGGCGGCCAGGTGCTCGGCCGCGGCTCCGCGCCGCTGACCGGCCACCGCGACGGCCACCGGCACGAGCAGCGCCCCTCCGACTGGTGGCAGGGCGTCACCTCCGCGGTGGCCGGGGCGCTGCGTACGGTGGCGCCCGCGCGGGTGCGCGGCCTGGCGGTCTGCGCCACCTCCGGGACGGTCCTGCTCACCGACCCGCACGGCGAGCCGCTGACCCCGGCGCTGATGTACGACGACGGGCGGGCGTCGGCCGAGGCGCGTTTCGCGCAGGAGACCGGCGCCGAGGTGTGGGACGCGCTCGGCTACCGCATCCAGCCGAGTTGGGGGCTGGCGAAGCTGCTGTGGCTGGCCGGGCACCAAGACCGCGGCGGCGCGGCCGCCTTGCGCGGGGCCCGGGTCTGCCACCAGGCGGACTTCGTCACCAGCCGGCTGGTCGGGCACCCGGTGGCGGCCGATTCCAGCCACGCCCTGAAGACCGGCTACGACCTGCGCCGCCGGGAGTGGCCGCACGCCCTGCACGAACAACTGGGCCTGGCCGAGCTGGAGTTCCCGCCGGTGGTGGCGCCCGGCAGTGTGCTCGGCACCGTGTGCGCGCAGGCCGCGGCCGCCACGGGCCTGACCGAGGGCACCCCGGTCGTGGCGGGCATGACGGACGGCTGCGCGGCCCAACTCGGCTCCGGCGCCTGGGACGTCGGGCAGTGGAACAGCGTGCTCGGCACCACGCTGGTGCTCAAGGGCGTCACCGCGCAGCCACTCACCGACCCGGCCGGCGTGCTCTACAACCACCGTGCCGCGGACGGCAACTGGCTGCCCGGCGGGGCCTCCAGCGTCGGCGCGGGCGCGCTGGCCCGGGCGTTCCCCGGCGCCGACCTGGCCCGGCTGGACCGGGCGGCCGCCGCCCACGAACCGGCGAGCGTGCTGTCCTACCCGCTCGTCTCGCGCGGCGAGCGCTTCCCCTTCCTCGCACCCGACGCCGAGCCCTTCACCCTGGGCACCCCGTCCGGCGACGCCGACCTGCACGCCTCGCTGCTCCAGGGCGTGGCGTACGTGGAGCGGCTGTGCCTGGCGTACGTGCGGCAGCTCGGCGCGCGGATCGAGGGGCCGGTCGCCTTCACCGGGGGCGCCACCGGCAGCGCCTACTGGAACCAGTTGCGGGCCGACGTGCTGGGCCGCCAGGCCGCGGTGCCCGAACACGCCGACTCCGCGCTGGGGATGGCGGTGCTGGCCGCCCACGGCGCCGGGCCGGACGGCGCGTCGGGGTCGGCGGGCGCGTCGGGGCCGGACGGCTGGTCGCGGCTGCGGCCGATGGTGAAGGTGCGGACGGTCCTCGATCCGCGGCCCGAGGCGAGCCGGCGGTTCGACGAGCCGTTCCGGGCGCTGCTGGACGCATGGGAGCACCGCGGCTGGCTCCCCGCGCAGACGGCCGCCTACGCACGGGAGCACGGATGACCGCCACCCCTCCGCCCGCGGACCCCGCGGCCCCCGCGGCCACGCTCTTCCTGGTCCGGCACGGCGAGACCGTCTGGCACGAGGAGAACCGCTACACCGGCATCAGCGACATCGCGCTGACCGCGCGCGGGCTGGACCAGGCCGAAGCGCTCGGCGCCTGGGCCGGCGGCGCCGGGCTCGACGCCATCGTCACCTCCCCGCTGTCCCGGGCCCGGCGCACGGCCGAACCCGCGGCGCGCGCCACCGGGCTCGTCCCCGCCGTCGAACCCGGCCTGGCCGAGGCCGACTTCGGGATCGCCGAGGGCCGCACCATGGCCGAACTGCGCGCCGCGCACCCCGAGGCGGCCGCCGCCTTCACCGCCGACCCGGCCGCGCACCCGTTCCCCGGCAGCGAGGACCCGCTCGCCGCCGCGGCCCGCGGCGCGGCGGCGCTGCGCCGGGTCGCGGCCGCCCACGGGGGCCGGCGCGTGCTCGTCGTCGCCCACAACACCCTGTTCCGGCTGGTCCTGTGCCAGTTGCTCGGCATCCCCGCGCAGCACTACCGCCGGGTCTTCCCCGCACTGCGCAACTGCGCCACCACCGAACTGCGGCTGTCCGCCACGACGGCGTCGCTCCTGACGCTCAACGTCCCCACCTGGCATCCATAAGGGCATCCGGTTGCGCGCCTTCGAGCGCGGGCGAGAGGGTGTGGGGGTGACTGAACCGGGGGGCCGGAACGAGGAGTTGACGCGCGCCTTCATGGCCGCGGAGGGCACCCGCCAGATCCTGGCGGTGCTGGTGCCGGTACGGATCGCGGCGGACCCGCCCTGGCCGAAGGGCCCGCTGCCGGTGGCCCACCCCGACGCGGCAGCCGAAGAGGCCGCGCGCCGCGGCCTGTTCACCGCCTCCGCCGGACGCGCCCTGTACGACCGGCGCTGGCACACCCGGCCGGACCCCGCCCCGCAGCAGGGGCCGATGCGGTTGGACGGGATGGAGCTGCTGCGCACCCCGACCAGCCGCTCACCCCGACAGGGCCTGGCCGTCCTGCACTTCACGGTCGCCGGGGCGCCGCTGCTGCCACTGCTGCGGGCCGTCAGCCGGCGCCGGCAGCCCATCGACCCGGACCCGCTGTCGGGCCCGTTCGCGCCCGCGGCGCTGCTCGCGGGCGCCGCCGACACCGCGACGCCGGCGGGGCCGTTCGCCCTCTCCCGCCCGTACACCGTCGCGTTCCTCACGCCCCCGGACCACCTGACCCGGGTGATGCGCGCCGGCGACACCGCCGATGTGCCGCTCGACGCCGACCTGCTGCTGCGCGCGCTGGCGTCGCGGGGCAGCCCGTCGGACCTGCCGCCGGCCCCGGAGGCGCTGGCCCGGATACGGTCGCAGGTGAGCCGGATCTCGGCGGACTGGAGCGCGCTGGTGCTCCGCCAGGGCGCCGCGTTCCTCGGGCACCGCCGCGACACCGGCCCCGGTGACTTCTACGACCGCGCCCTCGCCAACGCGCGCGGCACCTACCTCGACGCGCTGCTGCTGGGCACCGCGCAGCGCGACCACATCGACGAGCTGACCGACGACCTGTCCTCGGTCTTCGGCGCCACCGGTCTGGCCCGCCGCTCCGCCGACCTCGAACGCCGGATCGCGGTCTTCCGCAGCACCTACTGGCGCCAGCACCTCAGCGCCCACGGCCCGGCCAACAACCTGCTGCTGGACTTCCACGCCCGGCACCAGCTGCCCGCCCGCTTCGAGCAGATCCTCACCGAGGCGGCCGACTACGCGCGGCTGGCGCAGAACCAGGAGAGCCAGCAGATCGCCGGCGCCCTGGGGGTGCTGACCATCCTCGGCCTGCCCCTCTCCACGGCCCTGTCCGTCCTCCAGGTGCTCGGCGACACCAGCGCCACCGACCTCACGATCGCCCTGGCCGCCTCCCTGGCGGCCACCGCCGCCGCCCTCACCACCCGCTACGGCCGCCTGGTCCTGTCCTCCCTGCGCGGCGGCCCCCGCTGAGAGGGCCCGCGGACCAGGCGGGCGTAGGTCGGGCGGCGGGTCAGTTGTGGGCGTGCAGGGCCGCGTTCAAGCCGCCCCAGGAGCCGGTGCGCTGGAGGACCTCGACCTTGCCGGTGGTGGAGTTGCGGCGGAAGAGGAGGTTGTCGGCGCCGGACAGCTCGACCGCCTTGACGATCTCGCCGTCGGGGAGGGTGACCCGGGTGCCGGCGGTGACGTAGAGGCCCGCCTCCACCACGCAGTCGTCGCCCAGCGCGATGCCGAGCCCGGACTCCGCGCCGAGCAGGCAGCGCTCGCCGACCGAGACGCGCTGGGTGCCGCCGCCGGACAGGGTGCCCATGATCGACGCGCCGCCGCCGATGTCGGAGCCGTCGCCGATCACGACGCCCTGCGAGATGCGGCCCTCGACCATGGAGGTGCCCAGCGTCCCGGCGTTGAAGTTGCAGAAGCCCTCGTGCATGACGGTGGTGCCCGAAGCGAGGTGCGCGCCGAGCCGGACCCGCCCGGCGTCCGCGATGCGCACGCCCGCGGGCGCCACGTAGTCGGTCATCCGCGGGAACTTGTCCACGCCGAACACCGACAGGTGCGTGCCCTCCGCGCGCGCCGCGAGCCGGGTCTGCTCCAGATGCGCCACCGGCACCGGCCCGAGCGAGGTCCAGGCGACGTTGGCGAGCAGCCCGAAGACGCCCTCGAGGTTCAGCTCGTTCGGCCGGACCAGGCAGTGGCTGAGCAGGTGCAGCCGGAGGTAGACGTCATGGGTGTCCAGCGGCTTGTCGTCGAGCGAGCCGATCACCGTACGGACCGCGACGACCCGCACGCCCCGGCGCGGGTCGGGGCCCAGGGCCTTCGGCGCGGCCGTGCCCAGCAGCTCGGCGGCGCGCTCCTCGCTCAGGTGCTCGGTGCCCGAGGGCCCGGGCTGCCCGGCCAGTTCCGGAGCGGGGTACCAGGTGTCAAGGACGGTGCCGTCGTCGGCGACGGTGGCGAGGCCGGCGGCCGCGGCACCAGGGCGGATGTCAGTCATGCCCCTCAAGCTAGCCGGTCCCCGCGGGGCGGGGCGAACCCGCTCGCGGCGACGGACCGAGCGGTTCGGGAACCGGCCGGCCGCCGGGGGCGGAACCCATAACGTTTCAGGCCCGCCTCCCCGTCCTCCCATCAGGCCCGGCCCGGGCACGAGGGCGCGGACGCGCACCGGCCGTACCGGCCCACGCCGAAGCCGACCGGAAGCCGACCGTGAACAGCCGTTCCGCCCGCATACGACCGGTACCTTCGCCGCGCCCCGGCCGAAAACCGGTCCCCGCACGACGGTTGCCGCACCGGTGAGCCGTGGATAGCGTGTCCACCGGTCAGAGCTGAAACATTTCAATCCCCGCTGCGCCGAAGGCGGTTGCCGAGCGTGTCCGAGACCGCCGGCGCCACGCCGGCGCTTCGACAAGGAGCGAGCCATGTCGCACAGCACGGAACCGGGTCCAGGGCCGAAGCGGCGGAACGTCCTTCGGGCGGGGGCCGCCTCGGTGGTCGCCGCGGCGGCGCTGCGCGGGATACCGGCCCCGGCCGCGGCGCCCGCCCCGGCCGCCGCGCCGGCTCCCGAGGGCACCGCGCCCCTCGCGGCGGCATCCGGCGCGCGCCCCGCCCCGAGCGGGCGGTGGGACGCCTTCAACCTCTCCCCCGCCGGCCGCACCCTCATCCCCGTCGCCGTGTACGCCACCACGGGCAGCGTCAGCGGCGCCGGCGGTCTGCTGCGCAAGCGCGGTGCCGCCGCCCGGCTGCGCGGCGCGGGCGCGTCGGTCACCCTCGACTTCGGCAAGGAGGTCGGCGGCTACGTCACCCTCGCCGTGGGCGCCGGCACCGACGCGGGCCAGCAACTCGGCCTGACCTACAGCGAGTTGTCGACGTACGTCAGTACCGCGTCGAGCGACGGCTCCAACGGCGGCAGCAACGACGAGCCCCCGGTGGTCTATCCGGCCGCGCCGTCCGGCCGGATCAGCACCGCGACCGACATGCCCGTCGCCGGCACCGACGCGACCGACCCGGCGAGCCAGCTGCGCGGCGGCTTCCGCTACCTGACGGTCGTCAACCAGTCCGGCGGCACCGTCGAACTCACCGGCGTCCAGGTGGAGATCACCTTCGCGCCCAATGCGGCGGACCTGCGCGCCTACCCCAACTACTTCTCCTGCGACGACGACCTGCTGACCCGCGTGTGGTACGCGGGCGCCTACACGGTGCAGACCAACATCGTGGCCAACGACCAGGGCCGGGTCTGGGGACCGCCCGCCGTCGGCTGGAACAACGGCGCGCGGATCGGCGAGGCCGGGCAGACCGTGCTCGTGGACGGCGCCAAGCGCGACCGCACCGTGTGGCCCGGCGACCTCGGCATCTCGGTGCTCACCGACTACGTCTCCCTCGGCGACATGCGCACGGTCCGCGACTCCCTCCAGACGCTCTACAACCACCAGGCCGACAGCGGCGCCCTCCCCTACGCGGGCCCGGCCGTCGACTTCATCGGCAACTCCGACGCCTACCACCTGTGGACGCTGATCGGCACCGCCGCCTACCTCCAGTACACCGGTGACACCGCGTGGACCACCGGGATCTACCCCCGGTACAAGGCCGCGCTGGACTACATCACCGGCAAGATCGACAGCGACGGGCTGCTGGACGTCACGGCCGCCGCCGACTGGGCGCGCACCGACTCCGACGGCAAGAACATCGAGGCCAACGCCATCATGTACCGGGCGCTGGCCACCGCCGGTCCGCTCGCCCGCGCCGCGGGCGACACCGCGACCGCCGAGGACAGCGCCGCCCGCGCCGCCGCGCTCAAGTCCGCGGTGGAGGCGGCCGGTTACTGGGACGGCGGCGCCGGGCTCTACCGCGACAAGCCGGGCTCCGCCCTCCACCCGCAGGACGGGAACGCGCTGGCGGTGTGGTTCGGCCTGGTGCCGGACGCGGACCGGGCGGCCGCGGTGAGCACCGCGCTCGGCGCGCGCTGGACGCCGGTCGGGGCGCTCAGCCCGGAGAAGAGCGCCGAGGCGGTCCACCCGTTCCCCGGCGGCATGGAGGTGCACGCGCACTTCGCGGCGGGCCGCGCCGCCACCGCGCTGGACCTGATCCGCCGCGAGTGGGGCTACATGCTCGACGCGCCCCAGGGCACGGCCAGTACGTTCTGGGAGGGCTACCGCACCGACGGCAGCTCGGACTACTCCGGCTCCTACATGAGCGCCGCGCACGGCTGGTCGACCGGCCCGACCTCGGCGCTGACGTTCTGGCTGCTGGGCATCGCGCCCGCCGCGGACGGTTCGGCCGCCGGCTACCGGATCGCCCCGCACCCGGGCGGACTCGGCCGCGCGGAAGGGCAGTTGACCACCCCTGCCGGGGTGATCGCGGTGTCCTGGCACGACCGCGGCCACGGCGTCTTCGACCTCACCGTCTCCGCCCCGCGCCGCGCGGTCGCGGAGGTCGCCGTCCCCGTACCGGCCACCGGCGGGTACACCGTCAGGGTCGACGGCGCCACCGCGTGGGCCGACGGCCGGGCGCACGCCCACGCCGCCCGGGCGGAGGACGGCCGGGTCGTCCTCACCGGACTGCCCGCCGGCACCCGCGAGATCACCGTCCGCCCCGCCTGACCTCCTGCCGCGGCGCGCCCGTCACGGCGCGCCTTGCGGTCGGACGAAGTCGCGGGTCAGCGCGATCATCGCCCGGGCGGCGCCGCTGGGCGCCCGGTCGGTGGGGACGGCCAGCGACAGCGGCCAGCGCAGGTCCACCCCGGTGACGGTGAGCCGCGCCAGGCCCTCAGCGCGGCCGAGCACGAACCGCGGCAGGAAGGCGATGCCCAGGCCCTGGCGGACGTACGCCGCGCCGGTCGCGATGTCGGGGATCTCGATGGCGACCGTGCGCGGCACCGCGGCGGCGGTGAAGGCGGCGTCGGTGACGCTGCGGGTGCCGAAGCCGAGCGGCGAGTCGATGAAGTCCAGGCCGGCCAGTTCGGTGACGGCCACGCTGCCGCGGCCGGCCAGCGGGTGGTCGGCCGGCACCACCAGGTCCAGCACCGAGGAGGCCAGCCCGGTCAGTTCCACGTCGGCCGGGCGCGCGCCCGGCAGCGCCACGAAGGCCAGGTCGAGACGCCGCTCCCGCAGGGCGTCGACCAGCCCCCTCGACCCGGAGGTGGCGGCGCTGATCTGCAACAGCACCCCGGGGTGCCGGCGGTGGTACTCACCCAGCAGCGTCGGGAGGTCGATGAGCTCCACCGAGGTCATGGTGCCCAGCCGCAGGGTGCCGCGCAGCCCGCCGTGCACCTCGGCCACCGCGTCGGCGGCGTCGCGGGCGGAGTCCAGCACCACCCGGGCCCGGGGCAGCAGGGCCGCCCCGGCGTCGGTGAGCAGCACCCGCTTGGAGTTGCGGTCCAAAAGCTGCGCGCCCAGCTCGCGCTCCAGCGTCTTGATCGACGCCGAGACCGCGGACTGCACCACGTGCAGGCGCGCCGCCGCCCGCGTGTAGTTGCCCTCCTCGACGACCGCCACGAAGTACTCCAGCTGCCGCAGATCCATGGGCGCAACCATCTCTTCATTTGATCGTCGGTGTCAATAACTTTCGTTTGACGTGATGATCGGTGCGGACGGAATCTGGGGGTGCTTCCTTCCCCATCCAGAACGGACGCGCCGCCATGACCTCGCCGCTCCTCGGACGCACCCCGCGCACCGCCCTCGCGCCCGCCGACCCCGTCCTCCCTGCGGCCACCCACCGCCGCCGCCACGGCGCCGGGTTCTGGCTGATCGCGTTCGCGTTCCTCACCGGGATGGCGTTCTCCGCCCTGCCCACCCCGCTCTACCCCCTGTACGCGGCCCGCGACGGGTTCTCGACCTTCACAGTGACGGTCGTCTACGGCACGTTCGCCGTGGGCGTCGTGATCAGCCTGGTGCTGGCCGGGCACCTCTCGGACCGGGTCGGCCGCAAGAAGATCCTGCTGCCCGCGCTGGGCCTGGAGACCGCGGCCGCGCTGCTGTTCCTGTCCGGCTCGTCGCTGCCGCTGCTGCTGGCCGGGCGGCTGGTCACCGGGCTCGGTGTCGGCATGCTCACCGCCACGGCCACCGCGCACCTGCACGACCTGCACACCGCGCACCGCCCGGGCGCGTCGGGCCAGCGCTTCGAACTGGTCTCGACGGCCGCCAACATCGGCGGTCTCGGGGTCGGCCCGCTGGTGGGCGGCATCCTGGCGCAGTACGTGGGCGCGCCGCTGCGGGTGCCCTTCCTGGTCTTCGCCGTCCTCCTCGCGCTCAGCGCGGTCGGCGTCGCCCTCACCCCGGAGACCGTCGAGGCACAGCCGGTCCGTCCCGCCTACCGGCCGCAGCGGATCAGCGCCGACCACGGCGACCGGCCCTCCTACATCGCCGCGGCCGCCGCCGGGTTCGCCTCCTTCGCGGTCTTCGGCCTGTTCACCTCCATCGCGGCCAGCTTCGTCGCGGGCACGCTGCACCACCCCTCCCGGCTGCTGGCCGGGGCGATCGTGTTCGCCGTGTTCGGTGCCGCGGCCGTCGCGCAGACCCTCGCCGGTCCGCTGAGCACCGCCGCCAAGCGCCGCCTCGGCCTGGCCGCCGAGGCCGTCGGCCTAGTGGTGCTGCTGACCGGGATGCGCACCGCGAGCCTGCCGGGCTTCCTGGCCGGCGGCATCCTGTCCGGCATCGGCGCCGGTGTGCTCTTCAAGGCCGCGGTCGGGGCCGTCGCCGCCGCGGCCGCACCCGCCGAGCGCAGCGAGGCCCTGGCCGGGCTGTTCCTCATCTCCTACGTCGGGCTCAGCGTGCCCGCCCTCGGCGTCGGTGTCGCGACCCTCGACGTCAGCACCACCACGGCGATGACCTGGTTCACCGCGGTCCTGCTGCTCATGCTCGCCGCGGTGGCGCTGCTCGGCCGCCGCGCAGCGACCGGCGCCCCCGCCCGGCGGTGACACCCCCCGCGGGCGGGCCTTCCGGCGCCGCCCGCGTTCGGCGGTGTCCAGGGAACCGGGGCCGGTCGGTGGGTCGGTTCAGTGGGCCGGGTCCGGCGGGGTGTCCCAGGAAGCGGCGTCGGCGGGGGACGCGCCGAGCACCGCGCAGCGCAGCCAGTGCTCGCCCGGTGCCAGCCGGACGGTGAGGGTGGGCAGCGCGGTACGCCGGGCCAGCAGGTTGGTGCCGGGGAGCACATTCAGGACCTCACCCGTACGGGCGGCGCCGTTGCCGATGTCGCGCAGTCCGCTGAGGTCGCCGGCCGCGGAGACCGCGAGCGCGCTGCCCGGCGCGCCCTCGGACCGGGCCGGGCCGCCGTCGCGGTCGACGGCGAAGCCGCCCTCTGCGGTCAGCAGCGGCCGGGCGGTGCGGATGCGGTGGGTCCGCAGGTGCCAGGGCGCCGCCGCGGTCAGCCAGGTGGTGATCTCGACGTCGGGCCAGGGGTGCCAGGTGCTGCGCACGGTGCCGTCGGGCGTGGTGTGCGGGTCCTCGCTCACCTCGCGGACCCGGAAGTGCACGGGCTCCTCCTGCGGGCCGTCGTCGCTGACCGCGAGCACCGAGTCGTACGCGCCGTGCAGCAGGCCGCTCTCCCCGGCGGGGACGCTGAAGCCGAAGCGGGTGGAGTAGGCGAACTTGGCGTACTTCGCGACGCCGGCCCGTGCCCACCTGCCGTGCTGGAGCCCGCTGAGCGCGGTCACGTCGCCGCCGGAGCGCATCAGGACGA
Organism: Actinacidiphila sp. bgisy144; assembly: GCF_057708105.1. Lineage (NCBI taxonomy): Bacteria > Bacillati > Actinomycetota > Actinomycetes > Kitasatosporales > Streptomycetaceae > Actinacidiphila > Actinacidiphila sp. bgisy144. The sequence goes on from NZ_JBYIRM010000009.1 coordinate 124,034, forward strand.
CCCCGGCGTGCGGCTGCACGGACACGGTGCGGCCGGCCGGCTCCGGTACGGCGGAGGGCAGTTCGGCGACGGGTGCTTCGGGGTCGGGTGCTTCGGGGTCGGGCGTTTCCGTGGCGGGCCGTGCGGCCGGGTGCGGCTCCTCCTCCGCGGCCCAGAACGCGTGCCCGGCCGGCAGTGCCAGCGGCAGGAACGCCTTCATCGCCCAGTACGGCGACCCGGGCCCGTTGTACTGCTCGGCCATCAGCGGCTGCGGGTAGCCGTACCCGATCGACAGCACCCCGTCGGGCGCGATCTGCTCGTGCCGGGCCCGCCACCACCGCAGGTGCCGCAGCAGCAGGCCCCGTACCTCGCCGTAGGGCAGCGCGTCCACCCCGGCGTAGGGCAGCGCGCCCCAGAACGCGCCCTGCGCGAAGCGGTAGGTGAGGCTGCGGCCGAAGGGCAGCGCGGCGCCGTCGTCGGCGAACCAGTGCCGGAAGTCCGCGGCGAAGAGGGCCGCGCGCTCCCGGAAGCGCTCGGCCCTGGCCGGGTCCTCCGCCCCGGCGAGCGCCGCGTAGACCAGGCCGTAGAAGTGCATGGCCCAGGGGACGTAGTAGTCGCGCTGGGGGGTGTCGCCGTCGGCGTACCAGCCGTCGCCGAGGTCGTACGACTCCAGGGTGTCCAGCCGGGTGCGGCGCGCGTCGCGGTCGTGGGCGAAGCCGACCCGGTCCAGGCCGAGGCCGACCATGACCGGGAAGAAGTTCCAGTTGTTCGGCGGGGTGGAGCGGTGCAGGGAGGCGGCCAGCCAGCGGCCGACCCGGTCGCGTGCCTTGCCGTCGAGCGGGTCCCAGAAGCGCTCGGGGGCCAGCGCGAGGGCGAAGCCGATCGCGGCGGTCTCCACCTGGCGCTGGTCGAAGTGGCCGATGTCGCCCCAGTACTCGGGGTGTTCGGGGTCCGTGCCGGCGGCCAGCCCGCTGGCCCACAGCTCCCAGTGCGCGAAGTCGCCGCCGCCCGCGGCCAGCGGGGCCAGCCCCCACAGCGGCCGGGCGTACCCCTCCAGGTCCGCGGCCGCGTCGTCGTGGTGCGTGAGGTTGAGCCCCGGCCTGATCCGCGCCCCGTGCGGGCTCGCGTACGGCACGAGCGCCGCGGCCATCTCCCCGACGTACGCCTGAAGGTCCGCGCGAGCCCGCGCGCCGCCGCCGATCCCGGTGTTCATCGGGTCATGCCTCCCCGGAGAGTGAAGTTGCGATAATTTTCGCAACTGCGGTCGGCGCGCGTCAACGCCCGCGGCAGGCGGCCGCAGCGAGCGGGAGAGGGAACGGGCCGGTGGGAGGCCGGAGTTGCGCCGGGGCGCCTATCCTGCGTACTTCCACAGCTGCGCGGAGTTCCCGGCGTTGCACCCCGCCACCTTCGCCGAGCTGGCGGTGTCCAGCTCCACGCACTGGGAGTAGGTGGTGCTCTCCAGCGTGCTGCCGCCGGACACGGTGCTGCCGATCCGCCACACCTGGCCGGACTTCGAGCCGCACGTGTCCATGTTGGTCCAGCCGCTCTGCATGAAGGCGGTGAGGCAGGCGCCGCTGCCCTTGTTGACCACCTCGAAGGTGCTGCCCGAGACGGGCTTGAAGGTCCACTCGGCGTAGGCGTTCGACGAGGAGCAGGCGCCGCTCTTCGCGTAGGTGCTGGGGGCGCCGCTGCTGGTGTCCTGGACGAGGCAGGTGCCGTCGGACGCCTCCTTGACGCGGTACGTGCCCGCCGAGCCGATCTTGGTGCCCCCGCTCCCCCCGCTGGAGCCACCGGACGAGCCTCCGGAGGACGAACCGCCGGACGAGCCTCCGGACGACGAGCCGCCCGACGAGGACGAACCGCCGGAGGACGAACCGCCGTTGGAACCCCCGGAGGACGAACCGCCGCTCCCGCCCGACGAGCCGGACCCCGACCCCGATCCCCCCTTCGTGCCGCCCGAGCCCGACGCCTTGCCCTTGCCGGAGGAGTGCGTCGAGGGCGACCCGGACGGCGAGCGGCGGGGCGTCGTGGACGACGGCGAGGCGGAGGCGGACGTGGAGCCGGAGGTCAGGACGACCGAGGGCGGGTCGGACGACTTCCCGTCGGTGCTGGAGAAGACGTGCGGCAGCAGGCTGACGGCCGTCATGCCGCCCGCCGCAAGGACGATGGGCACCGCCAGCAGCAGCGTGCGCGAACGCCGCTTTTCCGGCGCGGACTTGGCTGCCGCCTCCGGGGAACGGCTGCCGACCGGCGCGACTTCGGCGGCAGGCGGTTCCCCGGCCGCGCCGCCCGCTCCGGCGGCGGCCACCGCACCGGCCGCACCCGCCGCGGCCCCCGCGTTCTCCGCACGCTCCGCGCTCTCCGCACCCGCGGACTTCAGGTCCACCGTGGCGGCGGTCAGTTCGTCGGGCGCGGGCACGTCCGCGGCGAACGCGGCCCGCCGCTCCAGCAGTTCGGCGATGGCCGCCGGCCAGGCCGGACCGGCGTCCTCCGGGCCCCGAGCGCAGCGCTCCAGCAGGTCCGCCGCGGACGGCCGGGTGGCCGGGGACTTGTCGAGGCAGTCGGCGACGATGCCGGCCAGGTCCGGATCGACCTCGCGCAGCGCGTCGAAGTCCGGTTCGTTGTGCACGATGCGGTAGAGCACCTCGAGGCCGGAGCCCCTGCCGAACGGCGTCTCGCCGGTGCCCGCGAAGTACAGCAGGCTGCCCAGCGCGAACACGTCCGCCGCGCCGGTCAACCCGCCCTTGCCCGCCGCCTGTTCAGGGGACATGTACTCGGGGGTGCCGATCACCATCCCGGTCCGCGTCAGCCGGCTCTGGTCGGCCGCGCGCGCGATACCGAAGTCGATCAGGAACAGCCCGTCGGCCGTGACCATCACGTTCGACGGCTTCACGTCCCGGTGCAGCATGTCCAGCGCGTGCAACGTCTTGAGCCGGGCGGCCAGTTCACGCAGCAGGTACCACAACGCCTCCCGGGGCAGCGGCCCTTCGTGCAGCCGTACCGCCTCCGTCAGCGTCAGGCCGGGGATGTAGGCGGTGGCGAACCACGGCGGGTTCTCGGTGCGCCCGGTCTCCAGCAGCGGCACGCTCACGCCCTCGGGCAGCCGCGCCAGGTTGTCCAGTTCGTGCCGGAAGTGCCGCAGGAAGTCCGCGTCCTGGGCCAGCACCGGCAGCACCCGCTTCACCGCGGCGTACCGCCCCTCCGCCACCCCCAGGTACACCCGGCCCATCCCGCCCACACCGAGCAGGCCCACCAGCGGGTACGGCCCGATCCGCCGCGGGTCCTCCGACGTCAGCGGAGCCGCACCGCTCCCGCCGAGATCCACGCCGCGCGGCTCACCCGTCCCCCCTTGCGCACCCATGCGCGCACGGTATCCGAGTCCGCCCGGCCCCCGCCATCAGCGCACCGCCGCCCACCGGGCTTGTGACGACACCCGCACAAACCCCGCACCGTCCCCGCCGCCACCGGCAACCTTCGCCTGCCACCGCGCACCCCCTAGGCATACCGACCGGTCGGTACTACCCTCACCGCAACCTCGGCCGCGACCCGCGACCCGCGACCCGCGGTCCATGCCGTGCCGTCCGCGACGCGCGACGCCCCGTGCGCCCTGCGCCACGCCCCGACATGCCCCGCCCCGCCCTGACGCACCGCCCGCACCGCCCGCCCCGCCCGCGCGTGCCCCGGTTCCAGCACCCCAGGAGGAGACGTATGTCCGCCACCCCGACCTCGTTCGACGCCGGCAGACCCGGCGCGCCGGGCGCGCCCGGCGCGCTCGCCCGGCTCTACCGGCGCGACCTGCCCGGCTACCCGCCCACGGCCCGCCGGCTCGGCTGCCTGGCGATCGTGGTGCTCACCACGGTCGTGCTCTACTACATGCTCTACGTGCAGTACGCCGTGGCCACCTCGATCATCACGCACTTCGGGATGACCTACCGCTACTTCGTGTGGGTCTCGGTGGTCGGCAACGCCGTCGGCGCGTTCGCGTCGCTGCTCGCCGGGCTCGCCGACCGCTGGGGCCGGGCGAACATGGTGGTCTACGGGCTGCTGGCCGCCTCGGCGCTGGTGTTCTTCGGGCTGCCGCACGCGGGCGGCAAGACCGCCTACCTGCTGCTCTTCGCGCTGGTCAGCCTGGTCGAGGGCGTCGTCCTGGTGGCCACGCCCGCGCTGATCAGGGACTTCTCCCCGCAGTTGGGGCGGGCGACGGCGATGGGGTCCTGGACGATGGGCCCGGTGGTCGGCAGCCTCGTGGTCACCATGGTCACCAGCCACACGCTGGACAGCTCGAGTTGGCAGGACGAGCTGCGCTACTCGGCGATCGCGGGCTTCGCGGTGTTCGCGGTCGCGCTGGTGGCCCTGCGCGAACTGGCCCCCGCCGTCCGGGACCAGGTGATGGTCAGCCTGCGGGACCGCGCGCTGGTGGAGGCGCGCGCGAAGGGCGTCGCACCGGCGGCCCGGCGCGGCGAGTGGCGGCGCGTGCTGCGGCCGGACGTCGCGGGCTCGGCGCTGGCCATCGCGCTGTTCCTGCTGCTGTACTACGCGGCCGTCGGCAACTTCGTGGTCTACTTCGCGACCACCTTCGGCTACGGCGAGCAGCGCGCCAACGCGCTGGCGAACTGGTACTGGGCGGCGAACGCGATCGCGCTGGTCGCCGTCGGGCTGCTGTCGGACCGGCTGCGGGTCCGCAAGCCGTTCATGGTGGCCGGCGCGCTCGGGTCGATCGTGTGCACCGCGCTCTTCGCCACCCGCGCCACCCACCCGGACACCGGATACTCCACCTTCGCCTGGCTGTTCGTGGGCATCGGCGTGTTCAGCGGCATCGCGTACGGGCCGTGGATGGCGGGCTTCACCGAGACCGTCGAGAAGCGCGACCCGGCGGCGACCGCGGCCGGCCTCGCGGTGTGGGGCTGGACGGTCCGGGTCGTGGTGGCGGTCTCCACGGCCTTCATCCCGGTGCTGGTCACGTCGGTGACGCCGCTGGTCGAGCACGGCCCGCAGGTCAGCGCGGCCTCCCGGTCCGCCGCGCCCGCGCTGGCGATCGTGCAGCGGCACCCGCGGCTCTTCGCCGAACTCGGCAGGTACCCCGCGGGCAAGGCGCCCGCGGCGCTGACCGCCCAAGCCGTCCAGGAGGTCGGACCGGCGGATCTGGCCGTGGTGGCGCGGGCGAAACCGCAGCTCGCGGTGCTCGACGCCTACGGCGCCCGGGTGAAGAAGGCGTCCGCCGACGGCCCCGGTCAGTGGCGCGACTGGTGGTGGATCTGCGTCGGCGGGCAGGTGCTGTTCCTGCCGTTCGTGTTCGTGATGACCGGGCGGTGGCGCCCGAAGCGGGCCCGCGAGGACGCCGAGGCGCACGAGCGGGCCGTGGCCCGGGAGTTGGCGGCGCTGGCGGCGGAACGGAGCTGAGTCGGCGGCCGCGGTGGGCCCGCACGCCCGCCGCGGCCCGGCGCCGGTCCGGCCCTGCGGACACCGTCCGCCGCCGCGGACACCGTCCGTCACCGGTGAACGGCCTTGCGTACGCGGCCTGGTGGGCCCCGCCGCAGGCTCGGGCGCGGCGGCCCGTTCCGATCGGCGGAACCGGGCGTTCCGCCGGTGAACGGGGCTACAGTTGATGATCATGGCCGAACGTCCGTTTGAAGCAATCGGATTGAGCGCGCCCGCGGACCGGGTCTATCCGCTGCTGGTGGCGACCAGGGGGATGGCGGTCGCCGAACTGGCCCGGCAGGCCGGGCTGTCGGCGGAGGCCGCGCGGGCCGCGTGCGGGGAGCTGGCGGTCCGCGGGCTGGCCCGGCTGGACCCGGACGGCCGCTGGTACCCGCGGCCGCCGCACGAGGGGCTGCTGCCGCTGCTGACCCGCGCGCAGGAGCAACTGCTGCGCGGCCGGGAGCTGTTCGACCGACTCACGGTGGAGTACCAGCAGGTGCACGAGGGCCACCACCGGGTGGAGGAGGCGGTCCAGGCCGTGCAGGGCGCCGAGGCGGTCCGCACCCGGCTGGACGCCGTACTGCGCGGCGCCCGGGCGGAGTTGCTGGTCTTCGCACCCGGCGGCGCGCAGCCGCCCGAGGTGGAGCCGCACGGGCGGCCGGGCCCAGCGGCGGGCCCGGCGGCGGGCCGGGCGCACTGGGCCGGCGGGGCGGGCTTCTTCCGCGCGGTCGGCTCCGGCGTCCCCGCCGTGCGGCGCCAGGTCGTCGTGGAGCGCGCGGTCGTGGCGCGGCAGCCGGACGGCGCGCCGGACGCGCTCGACGGGCTGCCGCCGGACGCGGAGGTCCGCGCCGCCGACCGGCTGCCGGTCCCGATGTGCCTCGCCGACCGCTCGGTGGCGCTGGTGCCGCTCGGGGCGGGCGCCGCGCCCGCCGAGCCGGTGATGCTGGTGGTCGGCGCGAGCGGGCTGCTCGACGCGCTGGTGGCGCTCTTCGAGGGCGTCTGGTCCGGTGCGGTGCCGCTCGCTCGGCCCGGCTCCGAGGGCGGCGGTCTCCAGCAGCGCATCCTCGCGATGCTCGTCATGGGCAGCACCGACGCGGCGATGGCCCGCTCGCTGGGCGTGGCGATCCGCACGGTGCAGCGGCGGATCGCGGCGATGCAGCGCGCCGCGGGCGTCGACAACCGCATCCAACTGGTCTGGCACGCGGCCCGCAACGGCTGGCTGGACTGAGCCGCGGCACCCGCCGGCACCGTAAGCGGAACCCGCGCTCCCGCGCTCGCGCCGCCCCCGCGCCCCGATCCGGCCGGAACTCGCCCGCGCATCCCGCCGCCGCCACGCGCCCCCGTGCGCCCCGCCCCCGGCCCGGCACACCGCCCCCGCCGGGCGCGAAGCGGAACCACCCAGCTCACCGCGCCGCCCCGCCCGCCCGACCTCCGTGAACTCCCCGCGTCAAGAGGCCGGTCGGTGTGAGTAACGTGATGATCCACCATGGTTGGGGTGAGGGTGCCGTGTGGGCCCGGTGCGCCGGATGGCGTGAATGCGACGCTCCGACGCATGGCAACGATGTCAGGTATCCGTCAACGCGTAAAGGATTCATAAGGGGTCGGTGAGGCACAGGTATACGCCAGCGGTCCGATCGGGCCGCAGCCGGGCAGGTCCCGGCACCAGGTCACGCCCAAGGAGATCCACCTTGCGCATACCGTCCCTCAGACGCGGCGCCCTCGCCGCGCTCACCACTGCCGCGCTCGCCGCGCTGGGGCTCCAAGTGCCCCTGGCGGCAACGGCATCGGCCGCGCCGACGGCCACCAAGTCCCACACCGACGTGGTCCACTCGTGCGGCACCGCGAAGCCCGGCGCGTTCTCCTGCTTCGCGCTGCGGCGCACCGACGTCTCCGCCAAGAAGGGCGTCCAGCCCTTCGCCACCACCCCGGCCGGCTTCGGCCCGGGCGACCTGCAAAGCGCCTACGCCCTGCCCGCCGACGGCGGCGCGGGCCAGACCGTCGCGATCGTCGACGCGTACGACGACCCGAACGCCGCGGCCGACTTGGCCGTCTACCGCGACCAGTTCGGGCTGCCGGCGTGCACCGTGGACAGCGGCTGCTTCACCAAGGTCAGCCAGCGCGGCAACACCGACGACCTGCCCTCCCCCGACTCGGGCTGGGCCGGCGAGATCTCCCTCGACATCGACATGGTCTCCGCTGTCGCGCCGAACGCCCACATCCTGCTCGTCGAGGCGGACTCGGCGAACTTCGAGGACCTGGGCGCCGCGGTGGACGAGGCGGTCGCCCTCGGCGCGAAGTACGTCTCCAACTCCTACGGCACCGGCTACGACTCCTCACCGGGCAGCGGTGAGGACCCGTCCGAGCTGACGTCGATGGACCCGTACTACAACCACCCGGGCGTGGCGGTCGTGGCCTCCTCCGGCGACGGCGACTACGGGGTGAGCTACCCCGCCGCCTCGCAGTACGTCACCTCCGTCGGCGGCACCGCGCTGGCCAAGGACACCGGCACCACCCGCGGCTGGTCCGAGTCGGTGTGGCACAACGCCTACGGCGGCCCGGGCTCGGGCTGCTCGGTCTACGAGCCCAAGCCCGCCTTCCAGACCGACACCGCGTGCGCCAACCGCACGGTCGCCGACGTCTCCGCGGTCGCCGACCCGGAGACCGGCGTCTCGGTCTACCAGACCTACGGCGGCGGCGGCTGGTCGGTGTACGGCGGCACCAGCGCGTCGTCCCCGATCATCGCGGGCGTCTACGCGTCGGCCGGTACCCCCGCGGCCGACACATACCCCAACGCCTACCCCTACGCCCAGACCGGCGCGCTCAACGACGTGACCAGCGGCAACAACGGCAGCTGCTCCCCGGCCGCGCTGTGCACCGCCGGCGCCGGCTACGACGGCCCGACCGGGCTCGGCACGCCCAACGGCCTGGATGCCTTCCGCAGCGGCCCGCACGGCGTGATCACCGGCAAGGTCACCGACCACGCCACCGGCGACCCGATCTCCGGCGCCACCGTCAAGGCCGGTGACCACAGCGCCACTTCCGGCGCGGACGGCACCTACAAGCTCGACATCCCGCCGGGCTCCTACGACCTGACGGCCGCCGCCTACGGCTACTCGACCGGCTCGGCGAGCAGCGTGCAGCTCGACGACGGGGGCACCGTCACCCAGTCCTTCGCGCTGGACGCGGTGCCGCAGCAGACCGTCTCCGGCAAGGTCACCGACGGCTCCGGCCACGGCTGGCCGCTCTACGCGAAGATCACCGCGGCCGGGGTGCCCGGCGGCCCGGTCTTCACCGACCCGACCACCGGCGACTTCTCGCTGACGCTGCCGCAGAACAGCAGCTACACCCTGCACATCACCGCGGACTACCCCGGCTACAAGGCCGTGGACAAGACGGTCACGGTGGGCACCTCCGACCTGACCGCGAACGTGTCGGTGCCGGTCGACCCCTCCTCCACCGACGCGCCGGGCTACTCCGTCTCGCTGAGCGGCTCGACCGAGCCCTTCACCTCGACCGACGGCCCGCCGGACGGCTGGACCGTCACCAAGGCCGACGGCACCGTGGGCGGCTGGTCGTTCGCCAACGAGGGCGGCCGCACCAACGCCACCGGCGGTGACGGCAACTTCGCCATCGTCGACAGCGACCACCTCGGCCAGGCCAACAGCCAGGACACCTCGCTGGTCTCGCCGCCCCAGGACTTCAGCACGGCCACCGGCCCGCTGCTGGCCTTCGACACCGACTACAAGTCGTACAGCAACTCCGTGGCCGACGTGGACGTCACCACCGACGGCGGCAGCACCTGGTCCAACGTGTGGCACAAGACCACCACCGCCGCCAACGGCCACATCGAGGTGTCCCTGGCCGACTACGCCGGCAAGAGCGGTGTCCAGGTGCGCTTCCACTACACCGGCAGCTGGGCCTACTGGTGGGAGCTGGACAACGTCTTCATCGGCCAGCGCAGCTACGACCCGGTGGCCGGCGGCATCGTGGTCGGCAACGTCACCGACGCCAACACCGGCAGCGGTGTCAACGGCGCCACCGTCACCAGCGGCGACGCCCCCGACGACCACACCACCACCGTGGCCACGCCGGACGACCCGAACGTCGGCGACGGCTTCTACTGGCTGTTCTCGCACAAGACCGGCAAGCACCCGCTGACGGCGGCCGCCTCGCACTACACCTCGGCCACCGCCACCGCCAACGTCCCCTCCAACGGCACGGTGGACCGCGATCTGACCCTCAAGGCCGGGCAGTTGAGCGTCACCCCGGCCTCGATCGCCAAGACCGCGGCGTGGGGCGCGAGCGCCACGCAGAAGGTCACCGTGAAGAACACCGGCAGCGCGCCGGCCACCGTCACGCTGGGCGAGACCCCGGGCGGCGCCACCGTGCAGGCCGCGGGCGCCCCGCTCAACCTGATCAAGGGCGACTACTCGCCGCTGGCGCTCGCGAAGCACTCCGGCTCCGCGGCCAAGCCCGGTGCGGACAAGGCCGGTTCGGGCAAGACGACCGACTCCGCCAAGGCGACCGCGGCGCAGGGTGCGGCCGGCGACGCCTGGCAGCCGGTCCCCGACCTCCCGGTGGCCACCGGCGACAACACCGTCGACGCCTGGCAGGGCACCGTCTACTCGGCGTTCGGCTTCACCGGCGCCGCCGACACCAGCGACCTGTACGCCTACAGCGCGGACAGCGGCGCGTGGACGAAGCTGGCCCCGGCCGCCGACACCCGCGAGTCGCCCGCGCACGGCATCATCGACGGCAAGCTCTACGCCGCCGGCGGCTGGGGCCCCACCGGCGACCCGGACACCAAGCTGGAGATCTACGACATCGCCTCCAACACCTGGTCCACCGGCGCCAACTCGCCCAAGCCGTACGCCGGTTCGGGCACGGCGGTGCTCGACGGCAAGCTGTACTCGGTCGGCGGCTGCACCGCCACCGCCTGCGGCGAGAGCGACGTGACCGTGTACGACCCGTCCAGCGACTCCTGGTCGACGGCCGCGTCCTACCCGATTCCGGTGTCCTGGGAGTCCTGCGGCGGCATCGCGGGCAAGCTGTACTGCTCCGGCGGCACCACCGACGCCGGCAGCATCAGCTCCGCCTACGTCTACGACCCGGCGACGGACTCCTGGTCGCCGATCGCCGACCAGCCCACCGACGCGTGGGGCTCCTCCTACGCGGCGGCCAACGGCCTGCTGCTGGTCGAGGGCGGCGCCGTCAACGACAGCGCGGCACTGACCAACCAGACCTGGGCGTACGACCCGAGCGCGGACTCCTGGACCGCGCTGCCCAACGCCAACTCCTCGCTCTACCGCGGCGGCGGCTCGGCCGGCTTCTACGCCGTCGGCGGCCTGGTCGGCAGCACCCCCGACGGCACCGCCGAGGTGCTGCCCGGGTACGACCAGACCGGCTCCTCGGACGTCACCTGGCTGTCGGAGAGCACCGACACCCTGACGGTGGCGCCGGGCGCGAGCGCGAACCTCACCGTCACGCTCGACGCGTCGGCACCGGAGATCACCCAACCCGGCGTCTACACCGCCTCGTTGAGCCTCACCACCGACACCCCCTACCGGCTCGCGCCGATCGGTGTCGCCTTCACCGTCAAGCCCCCGGCCACCTGGGGGAAGATCGCCGGCACCGTCACCGCCTCCGGCGGCGGCCCGCTGGCCGGGGCGACCGTCCAGATCGACACCTGGGCGACGCACTACACCCTGAAGACCGCCAAGGACGGGACGTACGCGCTCTGGCTCGACGTGCGCAACAACCCGCTCCAGCTGATCGTGGCCAAGGACGGCTACCAGCCGACCGTGACCACCGTGAAGATCAAGAAGGGCGCCACCACGACGGCGGACTTCGCGCTGCTGAAGGACTGAGCAGACCGCCGCTGATTCGGTAGAAGGCCGGGGGCGGGTGCCGCGAGTTCTCGCGGTACCCGCCCCCGGCCCCTTTCGTCGGCGGTGCACCGACATGAGTTGACGGAATGTCAGATCGACGTCAGCTCGGCAGGGTCCAGCTCTGCGCGGCCGTGCCGTTGCAGTCCCAGATCTGCAACTGGGTGCCGTCGGCCGTCGTGGCGTTCGGGTCGTCCAGGCAGCGCCCGGACTCCGGGTTGACCAGCGAGCCGTTCGCGCCGGGCAGCCAGCGCTGCGCGCCGGTGCCGTTGCACTGCCACAGCTGCACCAGTGTGCCGGCGGCGGTGCCGCTGCCGCTCACGTCCAGGCAGCCGCCGAGCGCGCGCAGCGTGCCGCCCGCGCCGGGCACGGCCGTCCACTTCTGCGCGCCGGTGCCGTTGCAGCCCCACAGCTGCACATGCGTGCCGTTGGCCGTACCGGAGTTGGCGACGTCCAGGCACTTGCCCGCGATGCCGGCGTCGACCGGGCCGGTGACGGTCTGGCCGGCGGCGGCGAGCGCGGACTCCACCAGCGCGGCCGCCCCGTTCATCCCGGCCTCGTTCGGGTGGTACTGCGAACGGCCGGCCGCGGGTGTGTACGTCTCCACCCACGGCACGGAGGCGCACGCGTCGTGGCCGTGGCTGGCGGCGGCCAGGTCCACCAGCGTGGCGCCGGTCGCCGAGGCGGCGGTCGCCGTCGCGGCGGCGAGCCGGGTCGCGATGCTGCGCTCGTAGGCGGCCTGGTCGGAGGTGAGCGGCACCCCGGTGCACACCCCGGAGTCCGGCAGGATGGTGAAGTAGTTGACGAAGAGCACCTTCGCCTGCGGCGCGGTGGCGTGGATGGCGGTGACCACGTTCTCCAGCCGCCCGGCCAGCACCCCGAAGGTCGAGTCGATGGACGCCTGGTCGACGCTGCCGCAGTTCGAACCGCCGCTGGTCTGGCAGGAGTAGGCGTCGATGCTGCCCAGGTAGTCCACGTCGTTGCCGCCGATGGTGACGGTGACGAGCTTGGTGGCGCTGGTGACCGCGTCGACCTGCGGCGGCTGCCCGGCCTGGTCGGTGGTGAGCACGTTCGCCGTGGTCGCCCCGCTGCACGAGACGTCGGTGAGGTTCGCGCCGATGTCCCGCGCCACCACGCTCGCGTAGTTGTTCTGCGACCGGGCGCAGGCCGACGCGCCGGTGCTGGTCTGGGTCGGCGGGATGCCCGGCCCCGCGGCGAACGAGCTGCCCATCGACACGTAGTCCAGTCCCGCGGTGCCCGCCGCCGCGGCCACCGCCCGGCCCGCCGACGGCGTCGCCGACGTGCCGGCGAACGCGGCGGGCGCGAGGAACACCGCCGTCGCCGCCAGGGCCGCGGCGATACCGGCGGGCATCCACACCCGCCGGTACCCGGCCGCCGCCCTTCCGTTCTCCTGAGAAGTTCCCATGCCACCTCCAACCGTGGGGAGCCGCGGTGCCGCGGCTCCGAGGACCTGCACGCTTGCGCGCTGTGCTGTGTGCGGCTGAACTCGCCGCGCACCGGGGCACGTCGGGCACCCGGTGCGCGGGAGAAGGGTGGGCGGCCGTCAGCCGCCGAGGGTGATCTCCACCGTGTGGTGCCCGGTGGCGCCGGCCGGCAGCAGCGGCGCGGCGCGGCGGCCGTCCACCGTGCAGGCGCGCACCCGGGCGCCGGCGCCCTTGAGCACCACGTCCACGGTCGCCGCGCGGTACGGCAGCCCGCGCAGCGTGGCCGGTCCCCAGCCGGCCGGCAGCGTCGGCGAAAGGCGCAGGCCCTGCTCGGTGCAGTCCACCCCGAACAGCCCGGCGAGGATCATCCGCAGGTAGCCGGTCGCCGACCACGCCTGGTCCGGCTGCGAGGTGAAGTGGCTCTGGGTGCCGTCCCCGCCGGTCTGCCAACCGCCGTCCACGGCACCGGAGTTCGAGTCGTACAGCTCGTAGAAGCTGTTGCCGCTGCCCTGCACGAGGGCGGCCAGTTCCCGCACGGCCCGGGCGAAGAGGTCCACCTGCCCGGCGACGGCGGCGGCGTGCCCGAACATCGAGTGGACCATCGGCCAGACGGTGACGTTGTGGCGGCCGGGTTTGGCATCGCTGAAGCGGTCGAAGTGCGGCCACACGTTCACGATGCCGTGCGGCTGCCAGTGCGCACCGGCCACCACCTGCGCCGCCCTGGCGGCGTCGGCCACCCCCAGCAGCACCGCGAACGCCAGGCCCGCGCCCTCCTGGGAGGTGTCCAGCCGGCCCGACAGCGCGTCCCCGCCGTGCACGAAGTACCCGTACGTGCCCGCGTCCGCGCGCCACAGGTGCGTGTCGATCGCGGCCCGTACGGCCCCTGCGGCAGCCCGGTGCGCGGCGGCCTCGGAGGGGTGCCCGAGCGCCTGCGCCATGTCGCCGGCCGCGCGGTGGGCGCCGTAGTAGAGGCAGTTGGTGGACAGGCACATCAACTCGTCGGTGTGCGGGTAGTCCAGCACGAACGAGGAGTCGACGCCGGCGGTCCACGGCGGGGCCGGGTAGCCGGCGATGCCGTCGTTCATGAACGACGGGCCCCGGTAGAGGCCGAGGGCGGTGTCGAAGTTCTTCGCCCGGCGGATCGCGAGCGTGCCTGCGGCCGTGCGGTAGGCGTCGGCGAGGAACTCCCGGTCGCCGGTGACCAGGTAGTGGTGCCAGGCGCCGAGCACCCAGACCACCTGGTCCCACCACTGGTTGTCCTGCTGCACCACCAGGCCGTCGTCGCCGCGGTCCACCACGGCCCACAGCGTGTTGCGGCCGATCACCGGCGCGAGCAGGCTCGTCGCGTTCCAGGCGTTGACCGCCGCGTCGCGCGTCCACCGCTGCGGCGAGGGGTAGCCGCCGCCGGCCCGCACGAACGACCCGCTGGGATAGGTCACCAGCCCGGCGGCGTCATAGGTGGCCGGGTCGGCGTAGGCGGTGTTGATGCCGAACAGGTCGGTCAGCGCCGACTCGTAGGCGGTGCCCAGCAGTTGCTGGGTCGCGGTGTCGCCGAAGGCCACCTCCGGCAGGGTGTACCCGATCCGCCCGCCGCCGCTGCCGGCCGAAGTGCCGCTGCGCGCCGGGGAGTCGGCGTGTGCCTGCACGGTGCCGAGGCCGCCGAGGCCGGCCGCGGCGAGCGCGCCCGCCACCACCCCGGTGCCGGCCGTGCCCAGAACGCCGCGTCTGGTGGGGTGCGCCGCCTCGGGCGGCGCTCCGCGTCCCGGTTCCCGCGCCCACGTACCCGACTCCATGGCGTCCACTCCTCTCGCCTCCGGGTGCGCGGCAGCGGCGCCCGGTCGGCGTGCCGGAACGTGACCAGTGTTGGCAACGTTGTCAAAGTGTCACCGTGGAAGCTAGCAGCCCGCGTTGACACCCGCCAAGGGGTCCGGCAGCACCGCTGCGCACCCAGGGCCCGGCGGCCGGGCCCCGGCCGCGCCGGCTACTTGTTGCTGTGCACCGGCCCGACCCGCAGGTTCTGGACCGAGGAGCCGACGCACTCCTGCTTGTTCCAGGGCAGGTCCAGCGACGCCTTCTGGTTGGGCGGGTAGACCCGCAGGGCCGGCACAGAGGTCAGGTCGCACTGGGCGGCGGAGTAGCCCGCCTGGCCGTTGACGGTGACGACGTCGGCGTAGGCGTGCGCGTTCGGGATCAGGGTGACCCGGGTGGCGGGGGTGTCGGCGGTGCGCTGGGCGGCCTTGCCGAGCTGGGTGCCACCGGACTTCACGAAGGACACCCCGGGGTAGCCGGACAGGGTGCAGGGCGAGGAGCCGGTGTTCTGGAAGACGATCTGGAAACCGGTGCTGCCGGCGCCGTTGGAGAAGTTCGCGGTGGTCGCCTTGAGCTGGCTGGTGGCGCAGCCGGCCACGGTGGTGCCGGCCGACGCGGTGGCGCCGCCCGTACCGCTGCCGCCGCTCGACCCGCTCGACCCGCTCGTGCCGCCGCTGCCGCTCGTGCCGGTGCCGCCGCCGGTGGTGGCCGGGTTCGCGGTGCCGTCCGCCGAGTCGTCGTTGGGCACGGTGGCCGTCCCGGACGGCGCCGAGGCGGTGGCGGAGGACGAGGCCGAGGAGGAGTCGGACGCGTTGCTGTCGTCGGGCCCGCAGGCCGCGAGCGCGAGGCCGGCGGTGGCGAGCATGACGACGAGGGTTCCGGTCCTGACGGTCCTGGTGCGCATGGCCCTTGCCCTTTCCTGTGCGGTCACTGAGGCTCGTGTGTGCCTCTGTGCTGATCGTGTACCCACAGATTCGCCATGTCAGCAGCCGTCCGGGTCCTGTTACCCCGCAGGGACACAACGGGTCACCCGCCGCGACATTCCTCCGACGAACGCCACGCATACCGTCCGACCGGGCACCACCGGCAGCACCCGGCAGCCTCGGCACCGGCAACGCCATCGGCAACGGGCGGCCACCGCGTCCGTACGCGGTGGCCGCCCGTCGTGGCAGCCGGGGACCCAGCGGGTCCGTCAGACGTTGAAGCCCAGCGCGCGCAGCTGCTCGCGGCCGTCGTCGGTGATCTTGTCCGGGCCCCACGGCGGCATCCAGACCCAGTTGATCTTCAGTTCGCGGACGATGCCCTCGGTCGCGGTGGTCGCCTGCTCCTCGATGACGTCGGTCAGCGGGCAGGCCGCCGAGGTGAGCGTCATGTCGAGCGTGGCGACGTTGGTGTCGTCGATGTGGATGCCGTAGATCAGGCCGAGGTTGACCACGTCGATCCCCAGTTCGGGGTCGACGACGTCGTAGAGCGCCTCGCGCACCTCCTCCTCGGAGGCCGGGGTGGTGCTCAGGCCGTTGGGCACCGCGGGGGACACAGCGTTGTCGGTCATGCGGGCTTCCCTTCAGCCAGCGCTTGGGCGGTGGCGTCCTTCCATGCCATCCAGCTCAGCAGGGCGCACTTCACGCGCGCCGGGTACTTGGAGACGCCGGCGAACGCGACCGCGTCCTCCAGCACCTCCTCCATCGCGTCGTCCGGCTCGATCCGGCCGCGGGACTGCATCAGCTCCAGGAAGGTCTCCTGGATCTTCTGCGCCTCGGTGATCTCCTTGCCGACCAGCAGTTCGTTGAGCACCGAGGCACTGGCCTGGCTGATCGAGCAGCCCTGCCCCTCGTACGAGATGTCCCCGATCACGGAGCCGTCCAGCCGCACCCGCAAGGTGACCTCGTCCCCGCAGGTGGGGTTGACGTGGTGCACCTCCGCCTGGCCGTCGCGCAGGCCGCGGCCGTGCGGGTGCTTGTAGTGGTCCAGGATCACGTCCTGGTACATCGAGTCGAGTTTCACAGCAGCACCGCCATCAGCCGAAGAAGTTCCGGACCTGCTCCAAGCCCTCGACCAGGGCGTCGACCTCGGCCGGGGTGGAGTACAGATAGAACGACGCCCGGGTGGTCGCAGGAATTCCGTACCGCAGGCACACCGGGCGGGCGCAGTGGTGGCCGACCCGGACCGCGATGCCCTGCTCGTCCAGAACCTGGCCGACGTCGTGCGGGTGGATGTCGCCGAGCGTGAAGGAGATCGAGGCGCCGCGGTCCTCGCCCGTGGTCGGGCCGATGATCCGCAGGTCCGGCACCTCCCGCAGCCGGGCGAGCGCGTACTCGGTGATCGCGTGCTCGTGGGCGGCGACGTTCTCCATGCCGAGGGCGTTGAGGTAGTCCACCGCCGCGCCCAGGCCCACCGCCTGCGCGATCGGCGG
This sequence comes from Actinacidiphila sp. bgisy144, assembly GCF_057708105.1. NCBI lineage: Bacteria > Bacillati > Actinomycetota > Actinomycetes > Kitasatosporales > Streptomycetaceae > Actinacidiphila > Actinacidiphila sp. bgisy144. The sequence goes on from NZ_JBYIRM010000009.1 coordinate 140,983, forward strand.
AGTGCCGGCCTCGAACTTGTGCGGCGCGGGCGCGTAGGTGGAGGAGTGCATCGAGACGGTCTCGATCATCTCGCCGCCGCCGAGGAAGGGCGGCAGGTCCTCCAGCAGCTCCTGGCGGCCCCACAGCACGCCGATGCCGGTCGGGCCGAGCATCTTGTGGCCGGTGAAGGCGACGAAGTCCGCGCCGAGCGCCTGGACGTCCAGCGGCATGTGCGGGGCGGCCTGCGAGGCGTCGATCAGGACCAGCGCGCCGACCTGCTGGGCGCGGCGGACGATCGCCTCGACCGGGTTCACGGTGCCGAGGATGTTGGAGACCAGCACGAAGGAGACGATCTTCGTCTTCTCGGTGATGACCTGCTCGATGTCCGACAGGTCCAGCCGGCCGTCGTCGGTGAGGCCGAACCACTTCAGCTTCGCGCCGGTGCGCTGCGACAGCAGCTGCCACGGCACGATGTTGGAGTGGTGCTCCATCTCCGTGATGACGATCTCGGTGTCGCTGTCCACGCGGTAGGGCTCGTCGGCCCAGCCGAGCATGTTCGCCACGAGGTTCAGCGACTCCGAGGCGTTCTTGGTGAAGATCACCTCGTCGCGGCTGGGTGCGTTGACGAAGGCGGCGATCTTGTCGCGGGCACCCTCGTACAGCGCGGTGGCCTCCTCGGCGAGCACGTGGACGCCGCGGTGCACGTTGGCGTTGGACTGCTCGTAGTAGGCGCTGAGGGCGTCCAGCACCTGGCGGGGCTTCTGCGAGGTGGCCGCGTTGTCGAGGTAGACCAGGCGGCGGCCGTCGTGGACCTGGCGGTCCAGGATCGGGAAGTCCTTGCGGATCGCCTCGGTGTCGAGGAGGCCGGCCGGCACCCTGCCGATCGACGAGGGGGAAGTCACGCGGCAGCGCCACCCTTCACGTAGGACTCGTAGCCCTCTTCCTCCAGCTTGTCGGCGAGCTCGGCGCCACCGGACTCCACGATCCGGCCGGCCGAGAAGACGTGCACGAAGTCGGGCTTGATGTAGCGCAGGATGCGCGTGTAGTGCGTGATCAGCAGGGTGCCGACCTCGCCCTGCTCGCGGACCCGGTTGACGCCTTCGGAGACGATCCGCAGGGCGTCCACGTCGAGGCCGGAGTCGGTCTCGTCGAGGATCGCGACCTTGGGCTTGAGCAGTTCGAGCTGGAGGATCTCGTGGCGCTTCTTCTCACCGCCGGAGAAGCCCTCGTTGACGTTGCGCTCGGCGAAGGAGGGGTCCATGTGCAGGTGCTCCATGGTCTCCTTCACCTCCTTGACCCAGGTGCGGAGCTTGGGGGCCTCGCCGCGGATGGCGGTGGCGGAGGTGCGCAGGAAGTTGGAGACCGAGACCCCGGGGATCTCGACCGGGTACTGCATGGCGAGGAAGACGCCGGCCCGGGCCCGCTCGTCGACGGTCATCGCCAGCACGTCCTCGCCGTCGAGGGTGACGCTGCCGCCGGTGACGGTGTACTTGGGGTGCCCGGCCAGGGAGTAGGCCAGGGTGGACTTGCCGGAGCCGTTGGGGCCCATGATGGCGTGGGTCTCGCCCTGTTTCACCGTGAGGTCGACGCCCTTGAGGATCTCCTTGGTGGCGTTGTCGGCTTCGACGGTGACGTGCAGGTCGCGGATTTCAAGCGTGGCCATGGGTGACTCAGGACTCCTGGGTGACGGAGACGAGCACGTCGTCCCCAACGATCTTGACGGGGTATACGGGAACGGGCCGGGTGGCGGGCAGCCCGGAGGGCTTGCCGGTACGCAGGTCGAAGCTGGAGCCGTGCAGCCAGCACTCGATCTGGCAGTCCTCGACCTCGCCCTCGGAGAGCGAGACGTTGGCGTGCGAGCAGATGTCGTTGATCGCGAACACCTCGCCCTCGGTGCGGACCACCGAGACGGGCACGCCGTCGATCTCGACGCGGTGCGGGGTGTCGTCGGTCAGCTCGCTGAGCGCGCAGGCGCGGGTGAAGGGCACGGTGTTGGTCATCCGACCGCCGCCTCCAGTTCCGCGTCGATCTTCGCCATCAGCCGCTCCTCCAGGTCGGGCAGCCCGATCTGCTGGACCAGCTCGCCGAAGAAGCCGCGCACCACCAGGCGGCGGGCGTCCTCGGTGTGGATGCCGCGGCTCATCAGGTAGAAGAGCTGCTCGTCGTCGAACCGGCCGGTCGCGGAGGCGTGTCCGGCGCCGACGATCTCGCCGGTCTCGATCTCCAGGTTCGGCACGGAGTCGACCCGGGCGCCGTCGGTGAGGACGAGGTTGCGGTTGAGCTCGTAGGTGTCGGTGCCCTCGGCCGCGGCCCGGATCAGCACGTCGCCGATCCACACCGCGTGCGCGTCCTGGCCCTGGAGCGCGCCCTTGTACGCCACGTTCGACCGGCAGTGCGGCGTGTCGTGGTCGATGAACAGGCGGTGCTCCTGGTGCTGGCCGCGGTCGGTGAAGTACAGCCCGAACAGGTCTGCCTCACCGCCGGTGGCGCCGTAGACCACCCGCGGGTGCAGCCGGACCAGGTCCCCGCCGAAGGTGACGACGACGGACTTGAAGGCGGCGTCGCGGCCGATCAGCGCGGTGTGCTGGGCGGCGTGCACCGCGGTGTCGGCCCAGTCCTGCACGGACACCACGGTGAGCTTGGCGCCGTCGCCGACCAGGAACTCGACGTTCGCCGCGAGCGTGGCGTCGCCGGTGTGGTCCAGCACCACCACCGCCTCGGCGAACGCGCCGACCTCCACGACCTGGTGGCCGTAGGAGACGCCGCCCTCGCCGTGCACGGCGATCCGGACCGGCTCGGTGAGCACGGTGTCCTTGGGGACGCTGACCACCGACGCCTTCTCGAAGGCGCTGAACGCCTGGGCAGCGACCCGGTCGACGGGCTTGCCGGCCTTGCCGATCCGCGGGTCGGTGCGGTCCACGGTCTCCACGGTGACGCCCTCGGGCGCGGTCACCTCGACGCGCAGCGAGCCGGTCGCCTCCGCGGTGCCGTCGTGCAGGCCGCGCAGCCGGGCCAGCGGCGTGAAGCGCCATTCCTCCTCGCGCCCGGTCGGCACGGGGAAGTCGGCCACGTCGTACGACGGGGCGGCGCTGACCCGGGCGTCGGCGGGCTGCTCGGTCGGCTGCCCCACCGTGATGGCACCGTCCGTGGTGCTGCCCGCAGGGGTGTTCTCGGCCATAGCTGTACTGCTGCTCCTCGTTGGATGTGCTTCGATCGGGTGCGGTGGTGCCGGGGCGGCCCGGTCAGCCGACCGCGCCCTCCATCTGCAGCTCGATCAGCCGGTTGAGCTCCAGGGCGTACTCCATCGGCAGCTCCTTGGCGATTGGCTCGACGAAGCCGCGCACGATCATCGCCATCGCCTCGAACTCGGTCATACCGCGGCTCATCAGGTAGAAGAGCTGGTCGTCGGAGACCTTGGAGACGGTCGCCTCGTGGCCCATCGACACGTCGTCCTCGCGCACGTCCACGTACGGGTACGTGTCGGAGCGGGAGACCGTGTCGACCAGCAGGGCGTCGCACAGCACGTTGGACTTCGCGCCGGTGGAGCCCTCGCCGATCTCGATCAGGCCGCGGTAGGAGGTGCGGCCGCCGCCGCGCGCCACCGACTTGGAGACGATGTTGGACGAGGTGTTCGGCGCCATGTGCACCATCTTGGCGCCGGCGTCCTGGTGCTGCCCTTCGCCGGCGAAGGCGATGGAGAGCGTCTCGCCCTTGGCGTGCTCGCCCATCAGGTAGACCGCGGGGTACTTCATGGTCACCTTGGAGCCGATGTTGCCGTCGATCCACTCCATGGTGGCGCCCTCGTAGGCGACGGCGCGCTTGGTGACCAGGTTGTAGACGTTGTTCGACCAGTTCTGGATGGTCGTGTAGCGGCAGCGGCCGCCCTTCTTGACGATGATCTCGACCACCGCGGAGTGCAGCGAGTCCGACTTGTAGATCGGCGCGGTGCAGCCCTCGACGTAGTGGACGTAGGCGTCCTCGTCGACGATGATCAGGGTCCGCTCGAACTGGCCCATGTTCTCGGTGTTGATCCGGAAGTACGCCTGGAGCGGGATCTCCACGTGCACGCCCTTCGGCACGTAGATGAAGGAGCCGCCGGACCACACCGCGGTGTTCAGCGAGGCGAACTTGTTGTCGCCGGCCGGGATGACGGTGCCGAAGTACTCCTGGAACAGCTCCGGGTGCTCCTTGAGCGCGGTGTCGGTGTCCAGGAAGATGACGCCCTGCTCCTCCAGGTCCTCGCGGATCTGGTGGTAGACGACCTCGGACTCGTACTGCGCGGCGACGCCGGCGACCAGGCGCTGCTTCTCCGCCTCGGGGATGCCGAGCTTGTCGTAGGTGTTCTTGATGTCCTCGGGCAGGTCCTCCCAGGACTCCGCCTGCTTCTCGGTGGACCGCACGAAGTACTTGATGTTGTCGAAGTCGATGCCCGTGAGGTCGCTGCCCCAGGTCGGCATGGGCTTCTTGCCGAACAGCCGCAGCCCCTTGAGCCGCATCTTCAGCATCCACTCCGGCTCGGACTTCTTCGCGGAGATGTCGCGGACGACCTCCTCCGAGAGGCCGCGCTTGGCGGCGGCGCCGGCGGTGTCGTTGTCCGCCCAGCCGTACTCGTAGGTGCCGATGCCTTCGAGCTCCGGGTGAGTGGTCTCCGTGGGAGCAGTCATGCGGGGTTCCTCCCGGACGTGCTGACTGGTGCGTGGTCGGTGCATGCAGGTGCTGCGGATGGTGCGGGTGATGCGGGTGCCGCTGGTCGTGCGGGTGGTGCGGGCGCCGGTGGCGCCGTTGGTGCGGGTGCTTCCGGTGTCTGCGCCGCCGGCTCGTCGGCGGGGGCGGCGGACCGCCCCTGCTGGGCCTGCGGGATGAACGTGGTGCACACCCCGTCGCCGTGCGCGATGGTGGCGAGCCGCTGGACGTGCGTCCCGAGCAGGCGGGAGAAGACCTCGGCCTCCGCCTCGCAGAGCTGCGGGAACTGCTCGGCGGCATGGGCCACCGGGCAGTGGTGCTGGCACAGCTGCTCTCCCCCGACGCTCCGCCCGGGGGTGCCCCCGGCCGGGCCGGGCGCGCTCCGCGCCGTTGCAGCGTACCCGTCCGCGGTCAGTGCGCGGGCCAGGGCCTGCGCCCGCTCGCCGGGCGCGGCGGCGTCGAGCAGCTTGCGGTACCGCTCGGCCTGGGCGGCGACGCGGGCCCGCGCGAACGCGGTGACCGCGGCCTCGCCCTGCTCGCCGCCGCCCGCGGACTGGGCGATCCAGCCCAGCGCGTCCGCGGCGAGCTGGTCGTAGGCCTGGTCGAAGGCGTCCCGGCCGCAGTCGGTGAGCGCGAAGACCTTCGCGGGGCGGCCGCGGCCGCGGCTGCCGTACACCCGCTGCTCGCGGGCCTCCACGATGTTCTCCGCGACGAGCGCGTCGAGGTGGCGGCGTACCGCCGCCTGGGTCAGGCCCAGCCGCTCGGCGAGGTCCGCGGCGGTGGAGGGCCCGTGGCCCAGGATGGAGCGGGCGACGCGGTTGCGGGTGCGCCGCTCACCGGTCGTCGGCTCCTCCGCCGCCCTGCGGGCAGCACCGCCTACGTTTTTCACAACGCCATTGTTGCTTAATTCGCCGGGCCCGGGCAAGCTCACCCCCGCGCACCCACGGTGGGCTACGTCACTTAGGGTGACCTCACTTCCGGGCCGCCCCCGGCCGGATTCCGCCCTGCCGCCCACCCCGCTCCCCGCCCTCCCTAGACTCGTGGCCATGCGAAACGAGCCCGCGGTCGAGGTGACCGGTCTGGTCAAGCGGTACGGCGCCAAGACCGCGGTCGACGGCCTCGACCTGACCGTCCCGCGCGGCTCGGTGACCGCGGTGCTCGGCCCCAACGGCGCCGGCAAGACCACCACCGTCGAGGTCTGCGAGGGCTACCGCCGCCCCGACGGCGGCACCGCCCGCGTCCTCGGCCTGGACCCGGTCACCCAGGGCGCCGCACTGCGCCCGCGGATCGGCGTGATGCTCCAGTCCGGCGGCGTCTACCCCGGCGCCCACGCCGAGGAGATGCTGCGGCACGCCGCGGCCCTGCACGCCGACCCGGTGGACCCGGCCCTGCTCATCGAACGCCTCGGCCTGGACACCTGCGGACGCACCGCCTACCGCCGGCTGTCCGGCGGCCAGCAGCAGCGCCTGGCCCTGGCCATGGCCGTCGTCGGCCGCCCCGAACTCGTCTTCCTCGACGAGCCCACCGCGGGCCTGGACCCCCAGGCCCGCCACGCCACCTGGGACCTGGTCCGCGAGCTGCGCGCCGACGGCGTCAGCGTGGTCCTCACCACCCACTTCATGGACGAGGCCGAGCAGCTCGCCGACCAGGTCGCGATCATCGACGCCGGCCGCACCATCGCCGCCGGCACCCCCGAGGAGCTGTGCCGCGGGGGCGCCGAGAACACCCTGCGCTTCTCCGGCCGCCCCGCCCTCAACCTCGTCTCGCTCCTCAACGCCCTGCCCCCCGACACCCGCGCCGCCGAGCTGTCCCCCGGCTCCTACCGGATCGAGGGCGGCATCGACCCGCAACTGCTGGCCACCGTCGCCTCCTGGTGCGCCCAGCACGGCGTCATGCCCGACCACCTCGCGGTCGAGCGGCGCACCCTGGAGGACGTCTTCTTGGAACTGACCGGCAGGGAACTGCGGGCATGAGGGAGCTGCGGCCATGAGCGTCACCACCGACACCCCGCACGCTACCGGGGCGGGCGCGTTCGCGCCGGCGCCCGGGGCGGCGCCGCTGGGGCGGATGATCCGGGCGCAGGCGCTGCTGGAGACGAAGATGCTGCTGCGCAACGGGGAGCAGTTGCTGCTGACCGTGGTGATCCCCGCGCTGCTGCTGGTGCTGTTCAGCTCGGTGGACATCGTGGACACCGGCCCGGGCAGGTCGGTGGACTTCCTCGCCCCGGGGGTGCTGGCGCTGGCGGTGCTGTCGACGGCGTTCACCGGGCAGGCGATCGCGACCGGCTTCGAGCGGCGGTACGGCGTGCTGAAGCGGCTGGGCGCCTCGCCGCTGCCGCGGTGGGCGCTCATGACGGCGAAGACCTGCTCGGTGCTGGTCACCGAGGCGCTCCAGGTGGTGCTGCTGGTGGTGATCGCCTTCGCGCTGGGCTGGTCCCCGCACGGCGATCCCGCGGCGGTGCTGCTGCTCCTGCTGCTGGGTACGGCCGCGTTCTCCGGGCTGGGGCTGCTCATGGCCGGCACGCTCAAGGCGGAGGCGACCCTGGCCGCCGCGAACCTGGTGTTCCTGCTGCTGCTGGTCGGCGGCGGGGTGATCGTGCCGATGGACAAGTTCTCCGGGCCGGTGCGGGACGTGCTGGAGCTGCTGCCGATCTCGGCGCTGTCGGACGGCCTGCGCGAGGTGCTCCGGCACGGCGCCGGGGTGCCCTGGTCCGACCTGGGCATCCTCGCGGTCTGGTCGGTGCTGGGCCTGGCGGCGGCGGGGCGCTGGTTCCGCTGGGAGTGAGCGGGCGCGCCATGGCGTGCCGGGGAGAGAGGGGCACGGCATGACGGAGCGGGCGGAACCACCCGGCGGCGGCGCGGGCGATGAGGGCGAAGGCGCGGGCAGGGACGCGGATTCCTCGGCGTGGGCGCCGTTGCGCCTGCCGACCTACCGCACCTTGTGGTGCGCCCAGCTGGGCTCGAACGTCGGCACCTGGATGCAGACCGTCGGCGCGCAGTGGATGCTCGTCCACCAGCCGAACGCCCCGACGCTGACCTCGCTGGTGCAGGCGGCCTCGCTGCTGCCGGTGCTGTTCCTGTCGCTTCCCGCGGGTGTCCTCGCCGACGTGCTGGACCGCCGACGGCTGCTGATCGCCCTGTCCGTGGCGATGGCGGCCGTGAGCACCGCGCTCGCGGTCCTCACCGCGGCCGGGCTGACCACGCCCACCGTGCTGATCGCCCTGGTGTTCCTGATGGGGTGCGGCAGCGCGTTGAGCGGCCCGGGCTGGCAGGCGATCCAGCCCGAACTGGTGCCGCGCGCGCAGATCCCGGCCGCGGCGGCACTGGGCAGCCTCAACGTCAACCTCGCGCGCGCGGTCGGCCCGGCCCTGGCCGGTGTGCTGGTCGCCGCGACCGGCACGGACGTCGTGTTCGGCATCAATGCCGCCTCGTTCCTGGGGGTGGTGGCCGCGCTGGCGGTCTGGCACCGCGCGACGGCTCCCGCCGGGGGCGCCCCGGAGCGGATGCGCCCGGCGCTGTCCGCGGGCACCCGCTACGTCCGCAACGCGCCCGGTGTGCGGCGCGTGCTGCTGCGGGCCGCCCTGTTCGTGCTGCCGGCCTCCGCGCTGTGGGGCCTGCTGCCGGTGGTGTCCTCGCAGCGGCTGCACCAGGGCGCGGGCGGGTACGGGCTGCTGCTGGGTGCGCTGGGCGTGGGCGCGATCGCGGGGGCGGTGACCGTCAAGCGGGTTCGTGCGGCGCTGGACCGCAATGTGCTGCTCGCGCTGAGCAGTGCCGCGTTCGCGGCGGGCAGTGCCGTGGCGGCGCTGGTCACGCAGCCGGCCGTGGTGGCGCTGGTGCTGGTCATGACGGGCGCCGGGTGGCTGTACGCGTTGTCCACGCTCAACACGACACTCCAACTCGCCCTGCCGTCCTGGGTACGGGCCCGGGGGCTCGCGGTCTATCTGATGGTCTTCATGGGCGGCCAGGGCGTCGGCTCCCTGGTGTGGGGTCTGGTCGCGAACGCGACGAGCACCCGCGCCGCGCTGCTGGCCGCCACCGCGCTCCTGCTGCTGACCGCGGCCTCGCTGGCGGTGTGGCCGATGCACGCCCGCACCGGCACCTTCGACCGGGATGTCGTCGCGCCCTGGCCGGAGCCGATGCTCGCGTTCGACCGCACCGCCGACGACGCGGCCGACGGCCCTGTGCTGGTCGAGGTCACCTACGAGGTCCCGGTCGAGCGCCTGCCGGAGTTCCGTGCGGCCATGGCCGCCCTCGCCGTCTCCCGCCGCCGCACCGGCGCCTCGCACTGGTCGCTGTACCGGGACGCCGAGCAGCCCACCACCTGGGTGGAGGCGTTCCAGGTCCCCTCCTGGCAGGAGCACCTGCGCCAGCACGAGTCCCGCCTGACCGCGTACGACGCCGAACTGGCGGCCCGCGCCGGCGCGCTGTCCACCACCGGGCCCAGGGTCCGCCACCTGATCGCCCCAGTTGGCCGGGCCGGGGGCGCGGGCCCGCACCAGGCCGGCCGCGGCGGTCGACACGAGGGCGGACCCCCATGACGACGACCGTTGCGATCACGTATTGATCGCTTCCGGTCGGCTTAAGCAGGCCCTACCGGTCGGATAGGGTCGCGATCGCCGAGGAAGAGGGGGGCGACGTGGTCAAGCCGGAAGCGTACGGGAGAGCCGCTGCCGCGGCCGGGCTGGGGGAAGTAGTCGCCGTGCACCCGCGGTACCGGCCGGTGACGCTGGCGATGCAGGCGTGGTTCGGCGGTGCGGCGCTGGGCATCGGCATGGGCGCCGGTGTGGCGGCCGGCACGTGGTGGCCCCTGGCAGTGGCCGTCGCCGCGGCGATCGCGGCGGGGATCGCGTACGGGCGCCTGGCGCCGGTACAGGGCCTGCAAGCAGTGCTGGTGTGCCAGGGCGGCCTGCTCCTCGCCGGCCAGGTCGGGCCCGACCGCGCCGTGTCGTGGGACGACGTCCGGGCCACCGAGTACACCCCGGAGGGCTACCGGGACGAGCGGCTGGGCGCAGCCCAGACCCGGACCACCCGTACGTACGAGCGCGGCCTGATCTGGGTGGAGGGGGCCGCCGTGCCGATCACGCTGCTCCAGGTGCGGCGGATGGCCCGGCTGATCGAGGAGATCGACCACCGGCTCGTGCCGGCCCTCCAGGTCGATCTGGAGGAGGCGCTGCACGCCGAGGGGAGCGTACGGCTGGACCGGGGACAACTCGCCATCACCCGAACCGGGCTGGTCCACGCCCCCGCGCACGGGCAGGGCGGAGAGTATGCGTGGCCGCAGGTGCGGTCGGTGAAGGCGTCCGGCCACGGCGAACTGGAGATCAAGGTGACGGGCCGGCCGCCCATCAGGCTCCGGCTGCTCAACGCCCGGGCGGTCGTGGAGTTCATCGACGAGCTCCGCTCGGCCCCTGGCGGCAGCTAGGGCCTGGTGTCCTGCCCCGTGAGGTCGATGACGACCTTGCCGTGGACGTGGCGGGCGGCCTGGAGTTCGACCGCGGCGCGGATCTGCTCGACCGGGAAGGTGGCCGCGAGGGGCACCCGGAGCTCGCCGGAGGCGACCAGGCGGGCGATCTCCTCCAGGGCGCCCGGGGCGGCGTCGGCCCCGTTCGCGGGGGTGATGCCGTCGACCTGCGCGGCGATGGTGGTGATGCGCGCGTCGGGAACGCCCAGTTCGCGCGCCGCCTGCACGACCTCGGTCCCGTAGAGGTCGACGGCTGCGGTGATGCCGCCGGGCGCCATGGCGCGCAGCCGGTCGGCCAGGCCCTCGCCGTAGGCGACCGGCTCGGCGCCAAGGCCGCGCAGGGCGTCAGCCGACGCCGCCGACCCCGTACCGATCACCCGTGCGCCCGCGCGGCGGGCGAGTTGGACGGCGAACACGCCGACCCCGCCGCCCGCGCCGCCGACGAGCAGCGTGTCGTCCGGGCCGGGCTCGACGACGGCGAGGGCCGCGGCGGCCGTGCAGCCCGCGATGGTGAGGGTGGCGGCGGTACGGTCGTCGACGCCGTCGGGGGTGCGGTGCGCGTCGCCGCCCACCGCGATGGCCCCCGCCGCGTCCACCACGATGTGGTCGGCGATCGCGCGGGACATGGCACCGCCGAACACCCGGTCGCCGACGGCGAACCCGCGTACGCCCTCGCCGACCTGGTCCACCACCCCGGCGTAGTCGGTGCCGAACCCGCACGGCAGGCTCAGGCCGAACCGGGCGGCGGTGTCCGCGTCGGAGGTCATGAACCAGTCCATCGGGTTCAGTCCGGCCGCGGTGACGCGCACCCGCAGCTGCCCCGGGCCCGCCTGCGGCGCGGGCACCTCGCGGAGGGTCAGCCGCTCGGGGCCGCCGAACGACTCCAGCCGGACCGCCCTGCTCGCGGTCGCCGGTGAGGGGGTGCTCGGTTGTTCCATGCTCAGGGGTCTCCTTCGACTGTGACGGCGCGCGGGGACACAGGTAAACGGACTACGATCCGTTTACCTTCCATCGCACCGTAGCACACAACCGGAGCGTGATCCGTTTTGCCGACACCGCCAGAGACCCGCGAGCCCCGCGCGGACGCGGCCCGCAACCGCGCCCAGCTCCTCGACGTGGCCACCCGCGTCTTCGCCTCCGCCGACACCGACGCCGAACCGTCGATGCGCGCGATCGCCCGCGAGGCCGGGGTCGGCATCGCCACGCTCTACCGGCACTTCCCCACCCGCGAGTCCCTCGTCGACGCGGTCTACCGCGACCAGGTCGCCCGGCTCACCGACGGCGCCCGCGAACTCCTCGCCACCCTCACCCCACCCGAGGCGCTGCGCCGCTGGATGGACCTGTTCGGGGAGTGGATCGCGACCAAGAACGGCATGCTCGACACGCTGCTCGCCATGATCGAGTCCGGCGAGATCTCCCACGCCCGCACCCGCACCGAACTGCTCGCGGCCATCGACGAGATCCTCGACGCGGGCCGCGCCACCGGCGACCTGCGCACCGACGTCACCGCCGAGGACATCGCCGCCGCCCTCATCGGCATCTTCACCGTGGCCCATCCCCCGACCCACCCCACCCGAGCAGCCCGCCTCCTCGACATCCTCACCCACGGCCTCCGCCCCACCCCCTGACGGACCGAACCAACCCGCGCCGCTCCGTGTCCGCAGGCCGCTCCCGCGTCATGCTGTCCGGACAGGACGAGGACGGGAGGCACGCCGGTCGGATCGCTCAGGGCGCGGATGACGGGAGGCAGTTCGCGAAGGTGGCGAAGTCGCGGGGCTGGGCGGCGGGGAGGGTGAGGAAGGCGGCCGGGGGGTGGGAGGCGAGGCGGCACATGTCGTAGCGGACGCAGGGGGGCGGGGTGGCGGGCGGGGTGGTGCGGTACTGGTGGGTGCCGACGAGCTGGCAGGAGTCGTAGCGGACGAGCGGCCCGGCGTCGGTGAGGGTGTAGCGGTGGGCGCGCAGGGCATCGGAGAAGGACCGGTACGCGTGCGCGGTGTCGTCGCAGTCGTTGAAGTGCACGGTGCCGCGGTTCCAGGCGCAGTCGATGACGACCACCGCGTCGTCGCGCAGCTCGAAGCGGATGTCCTCGGCGTGGAAGCGCTGCACCCCGTCGAAGTGGGCGGGGCGCGGGAAGCGGAAGAAGGCGCTCTCGTAGCCGTAGTCGGGGTGCGGGGTGGGGCGGCGGCCGGTGACGATGTAGCTGCCGGAGCGGCAGGTCACGGAGCCGCCGTAGGGGAACTCCAGGAAGTTGCCCCACTCGTAGGTGACGTTCATGTCGGTGAACCAGTAGTTGAGGAACTGGTCCTGCTGCTTCACGTCGGTCGAGTGCAGCGACATCCCGGCGTACAGGAACGCCTTGCGGTAGGCGCCGCCGACCCGGCACGCCTCCCACCGCATCTCGGAGTTGGTGTTGCTCCCGTCGAGCGCGACGCCGTACTCCCACTCCCCCATCCACTCGCACTGCGAGAAGCGGTAGTTGGCCGCGCCGCCGGTGGAGTAGGAGTAGAAGAAGGAGGCGCCCGGGGTGCCGGAGGTGAAGCGCAGGCCCTCGAACGAGATGTTCTGCCAGGTGTCGTTGTTGCGGCACAGGTAGCTGCCGCCGTCGGGCCCTTCGACGGTCGGGGGCGCGAAGACGATCTCGCTGATCCGCAGCCCGGCGCCCACGTAGCGCAGCCCGTTCCTGCGGTGGGAGGGCGAGTCGGCGGCGAGCAGCGCGCCGGGCCGGGTGACCCGGTACCGGCCGGGCGGCACCAGGATCACGGTGCGGCCGGTCCCGCCGGCGGCCCGCTTCTCGGCGTACGCGTAGGCCGCCTCGAACGCGGCGCTGTCGTCGGTGGTGCCGTCGCCCTTGGCGCCGAAGTCGGCCACCACGTCGGCGTACCCGGGGTGCTCCCGGGAGGCCGCCCCGGCCGCGGGCGCGTCCCACGCCCCGCTCGCCCAGGCCGCCGTGCCGGTCCCGGCCAGTGCCGCCGCCGCGCCCCCGTACAGCAGCCGCCTGCGGTTGACGGTGTCACGGTGCTCCCCGGCCATCCGGGCCCCCTCCCCCATCGGTCCCACCCACGATGCTAGGGGTACAAGGCCCGGCTTGCGGGGCTTTTCCCGGGATGTACGGCCCACCCCGCACCCCTCGTGAATCCGTGCACAAAGGGTGCGCCTACCATGGCTGCGTGCCGAAGCTGCCCGACATCGTGCGAAACCCGCTCGCCTTCATCGCCGCCCGGTGGACGCCCCGCCCCGCACTGGTGCGCCGCGCCGTGCTCGCGGCGCTGGTGATGTCCGTGGTGATCGTGATCACCGGTGGCGCGGTCCGGGTCACGGCCTCCGGCCTGGGCTGCCCGACCTGGCCGACGTGCAGCGGCGACAGCCTGCTCGGCACCCGCGAGATGGGCGTCCACCACGCCATCGAGATCAGCAACCGCATGCTGACGTACGTGCTGTGCGCCACCGTCGGCTGGGCGATCATCGCGATCCGCGCGCAGGCACCGCTGCGGCGCGGCCCGTACCGGCTGGCGTGGGCCCAGTTCTGGGTGGTCGTCTTCAACGCCGTGTGGGGCGGGCTGACGGTGCTCACCAAGCTCAACCCGTACGTCGTCTCCTTGCACTTCCTGCTGTCCGCGGCCCTGATCACCGTGGCGGCGCTCACCTGGCTGCGCATGCGCGAGGGCGACGCCTCGCCCCGCCCGCTGGTCGGCAAGCCGGTACGGCAGCTCGGGCAGCTGCTCACCGCCGCCTCTGCGGTCCTCATCGTGGTCGGCACCCTGGTCAGCGGGGCCGGCCCGCACCCCGGGGAGTCCAGCGGCGCGTACAAGGTGCGGCGGATCGACGTGGACTGGAAGACGATCGCGCAGCTGCACGCGGACTTCGCGTGGGTGGTGGTCGGCCTGACCGTCGCCCTGTGGTTCGTGCTGCGCGCCGTCGACGCGCCGGTCGGCCCGCAGCACCGCGTCCGCGACCTGTTCCTGGTGCTGATGGGGCAGGGCGTCATCGGCTACGTCCAGTACTTCACGCACCTGCCGGCGGCCCTGGTGGACCTGCACATGTTCGGGGCGTGCCTGGTGTGGATCGCGGTCCTGCGGGTGCTGCTCTCCTTCCGCGAACGCCCCTTCGCCGAGCCCGGCGAGACGGTGCCCGCGGCCGCGCAGGCGCCGAAGTCGGCGGCGTCCGGCATCTCGGCGTGACCGGGGGCGGCAGTTCGGCGTGACCGCGCCCGGCATCGCGGCGTGACCGCACCCGGCAAATTCGGCCTGACCGGGGCGCCCCGCCCGGCGGCCCCTCACCCGAACGGGAACAGCCGCCGCGCGTTGCCCGCCGTCACCAGGGACGCCACATGGCAGCCGTCCGCGGCCGACCACTCCCCCGAGGCGACCCGCACCGCCACCGCCCGCCCCAGCTCCGCCAGGAACCCCTTCGCCGCCGTCACGGCCAGCTCCGGCAGCCCGCCCGCGCCGCTCGCGTAGAGCACCTTGCCGAAGGGGGTCCGCCCGAGCACCGCGGCCGGGTCCCGGCCGATGCCCACGTAGACGTGCGGGAGTTCGGCCGCGAGATCGGCGGCCGCCGCCTCATGGGGCCCGCCCGGCAGCAGGACGACCTCGGTACCCAGCCCCGCGGTGGCCCGCAGGAACTGCCCGGCGGCCGACGGCCCGCGCCCGCCGGCTCCGTACCGCAGCAGCAGCGGCAGCCCGGTCGCCACGGCGTGCCACCGGATGTGCCGCAGCAGCACCGGGTGGTCGGGCCGGGCCCCCACCGTACGGGCGGACAGCCACGCCACCGCCGCCTGCCGCACCTCCGCCGGCCCGGGCGGCCCTGCGTCCGCGCCGCCCGCGTCGGACCCGGAGGGACCGGCGGGCCCGTCCCCGCAGCAGGAGAAGCCCGCCGCGCCGACCGCGGCGCCGTGCACCGCCTCCGCGAGGTTCGCCAGGAACGCGCCTACCGTGCCGGAGGTGTCCGCGACCTGCTGGGCGAGCGGTTCGAGCCGCACCGTCTCCCGTACGGGCACGCCCGCGGCCGCCGCGAGGTCCTTCGGCGAGGTCAGCTCCGCGCACTCCCCGGTGTCCAGGACGTACGCCGCGATCCCGGCGCCGCGCAGCAGCCGCCGCGTCGCCTCGTAGGCGCCCAACTCGCGGCGCCGGGCGAGGTAGCGGGCCGGCGGACAGTGGGCCTCCAGCCCCAGCAGGGGCGGGCACCAGCGGCGCAGCGCGAAACCGGTGGGGCTGTCGAAGAGCGTGGTGCCCGGGGCGGCGGCACCCGGCAGCCGCGCCTCGAAGGAGCCGAGGCCCAGATCGCCCGGGTACACCCCGTGGCAGTGCGCGTCCACCAGGTGTGCCTGCGCCGCGCCGGCCATCGCCCGCACCCCGTCCCGTCCGACGTCCACGGCCCCGACCAGGCCCCGGCCCCCGCACGCGCCGCCACCGGGGCGGCCCGCACAGGGCCTAACGACCTGGGGGGTGATAGGGAGCGGACCCGTCGGACGGGCAGACCACGGGCCCGGAGCGCCGCCGGACGGCGGAACACCCTGGGACAACCCGGCTCAGGGCCGTACGGGCAGGGGCGCCGTCAGCCGCCCGCGCGCCCGCCGAGCTGGATGCCTGCCATCCGGGACCACTCGTACGGCCCTGTCCGCACCTTCGCGGCCAGCTCCCCGTCGAACGCCTCGTGGACGGTCGCCCCCGACGCGTCCACGGCCCGCCGCGCCAGCTCGTACTCCGGCGCGACCAGGTCGCCCCACGCGCCGTCCTCGCCCACCAGCACGATGCGGGCACCGCGCTCGCCGAGGTACGCGACCTGCGCCTGTGTGCCGCCGTGGGCCCGCCCGAACGCCTGGATCTCCCTGGTCAGCCGCCGCACGCGCCGCTCGGCCCGGGGGTCGTTGTCCACCTTGCTCTCAGCCATGCCCCCACCCTACTTACCGGTAACCCGGGTGCGGAAGGAGCCGGAAGGAGCGAGGCCCGGCGGGGATCGGCCAAGGGGTCCGATCCCCGCCGGGCGGAACGGCCGGGCGAAGGTTCCGCCGAACCATCGACCGTCCGGGGTCTGTCAGGCGCGCCGACTCAGCCCAGGCCCACCGAGAACACGTGCAGGTTCCCGTTGACCGGCAGCGTCACGCTCGCCACCTGCTTGCCGTCCGGCACCGCGAACGGCGTGGTGGCGAAGACGTACGCGGGCGCGCCGTCGCCACCGGACTGGTTGCGGTGGTCGGTGGTGGCCACCACGGTGTTCCCCAGCACCGGCGTCGAGCCGCCGCCGGGCTTGACCCAGTCGCCGAAGGACAGGTCGGCCTGCGCCGTGCTGCCGTCGGTGAACGTCACCTGGGCGGTGGCCTGCTGGTCCCCGTTGGTCGCCGAGCCCACGAACAGCAGGCTGGTGGCGTCCTTGGCGCTGTCCCCGAGCCGGATGGTCTGGCCGTCGGCAACCGCGTTGTCCGGGCGCCCCACCGGCGCGTCGGGCCACACGAACGACGTCCCCGCCACCTGCACCCGGGCGCCGCCCTCCAGACCGGCCGCGGCCAGCGCCTCACGGGAGTAGCTGCTGCCGCTGCCGTCGAGGTCCCCGGCGGCGTGGTCGCTGTCCGGCGTGGTGCCCACGTTGTCGTAGTCCGCGGCCAGGCTGTCCTTCGCCGCCACCAGCACGATCGCGCTGAGCTGCACCGGATCGGCCCCGGCGCCCTTGCCGCGTACGGTCAGCGGCACCTCGTAGTAGCCGTCCGCGGTGCCCGCGGCCGCCGTGACCGCCAGTTTCACGGTGCCGGTGCCGGTCTTCCGGTCCAGCGCGACGGAGGTGGCGGCGGGGGTGACGCTCAGGCCCTTGGGCGGCGAGGCGCTGACCGAAAGGGTGCCCTGGTGTCCGGCCAGCCGCTGCACGTGGACGGTCAGGTCCGCGGCGGACCCGCCGGCCGCCACCACCGACTGGTTCGGGGTCGCGGTGGCGAGGAAGTCGCGCTCGCCGGTGCGGTAGGAGGGCGAGGCGTCGCCCGACGAGGCGGCCCAGTGCGTGTCGGGGGTGGTGGACAGGGTGAAGTCCAGCCGCCCGCCGCTGAAGACCACTGACGACGGCAGGTAGGTGCGCTCCCAGGAGTGCCCGTCGAGCGTGAGGTTACGGACGTAAGGCGCGTCGTCCGCCGCCTGGGGCGCGCGGATGTCCAGGTCCTTGGCCTTGCCCGGCAGGTCCAGCACCACGCGCTGGAACATCGGGCTGTGCACGGTGAGGTCGGCCGTGCCCGGTGTCGCGGGGTACAGGCCGAGCGCCGCCCACACGTACCAGGAGGACTGCGCCCCCAGGTCGTCGTTGCCGGGCTCGCCGTCGGGCGTCGGGCTGAAGAGCGTGGTGGCGATCTCCCGCACCGTCTTCTGCGTCTTCCACGGCTGGCCGACCTGGTTGTAGACCCACGGCACACCGAAGTCGATCTCGTTGCCGGCCCACATGTAGGGCGCGTTGGGGCCCACGTTGAGCTGGGAGAAGAAGGTGTCGAGGCGGTCGGCGGCCGCGCTCTGGCCGCCCATCGAGGCGATCAGGCCCGCCATGTCCTGCGGGACCAGCCAGTTGTACTGGGCGGCGTTGCCCTCGTCGTAGCCCTCTTGGCCGAACTGGCCGTCCGAGGGGGTCTGGAAGCCGGTCTCGTCCGGGAAGCGGCCGTCTTCGCCGCGCGGTTCGAGGTAGCCGCTCGCCGGGTCGAGGATGTTCTGCCAGTTCTGGCCGCGCCGGGTGAAGGTCTTCGCCACGGTGTTCTGCCCGGCGGCCTTGGCGAGTTGCGCGATCGAGAAGTCGTCGATCGCCCACTCCAGGGTCTCCGAGGCGCCGACGTGCCCGTGATCGCCCTTGGCGGCGTCGTCGTTGGGCGCGTAGCCGCGCGCGACGTACTCCTGGACGCCGGGCCGCTCCTGGTAGGCGCCCGGGGTGGAGTCCACCGTGGTCGCGCCCTTGACCAGGTACTTCAGCGCCGTCTTCAGGTCGAAGTCGCGCGCCCCGTACGCGTACAGGTTCGCGATCAGCGGCACCGAGTTGTCGCCGGTCATCTGGCCGGTGTACGCGTTCGCCAGCGGCCAGCGCGGCCACCAGCCGCCCTGCTCCGCGTCGTTGACCAGCGACTGGGCCATGTCACTGGCCTGCTGCGGGAAGAGCATCGCCTGCAGGGGCGCCAGCGAGCGGTAGGTGTCCCAGTCGGAGAAGTTCGTGTACTGGGCGTGGCCCTTGGCCAGGGTGCGCACCTTGCCGTCGAAGCCGATGTAGCGGCCGTCGGCGTCGTTGAAGGTGTTCGGGTGCATCAGCGAGTGGTAGAGCGCGGTGTAGAAGGTCTTCAGCTCGTCGGTGTCCTTGCCCGCGACCCGCACCTTGCCCAGCATCTGCGACCACGCGTCTCGGGTCTGCCGGTGCAGCGCGTCCAGGTCCCAGCCGGGCACCTCCGCGGCCATGTTGGCCTCCGCGCCGGCCACCGACACGTACGACATCGAGACCTTGGCCCGCACCGTGCGGCTGCCGCCGTCGCCGAAGGTCAGGTAGGCACCGGCACCGGCGGCGCTGGCCGAGTCGCCGCCCGCGGTCACCGTCTTGCCGTCCCAGGTGCCGTGCGCGGTGAAGGGCTGGTCGAAGGTGATCGCGTAGTAGACGGTGTACTCGTTGCCCTTGCCGCAGAAGTCGCCGGTGGTCGCCGAACCGGTGACCTCGCGGTCGCCGACCACCTGCACGTCCGCGCTCTTGTCGCCGTTGAGGCTGCCGCCTGCCTTGACCAGCAGCTGCGCGGCTGCGGAGCCCGCGGGGAAGGTGAAGGCCGCCAGGCCGGTCCGGGTCGACGCGGTCAGCTCGGCGCGCACGCCCGACGCGTCGAGGTTCACCGCGTAGTAGCCGGGCTCGGCCGTCTCGCCGGTGTGCGTGAAGTGCTCCGTGAGGTTCCACGGCGCGCTGCCGACGCTGCCGGTGATCGGCAGGATCGGCACGTCGCCGAAGGCCCGGCAGCCGACGGAGGCGTGGTCCAGGCTGAAGCCGCGGATCTGGTCGTCGTGGTACTGGTAGCCGGCGTACGAGCCGGAGGTGTCCGGCGAGAACTGCATCATCCCGAACGGCGTGGACGGCCCGGGGAAGTCGTTGATCTCGCCGACGGTGGAACCGCCGCGTCCGGTGCCGATGAGCGGGTCCACATAGCTCGCCGGATCGGACACCAGCGTGGACGCCGAGGCGGATGACAACGTTGTCTGATTGTTGGACAACGTTGTCACATTCGCCGAAGCCGTACCTGCGGCCACGAGCGTCGCCACCGCAGCGAGTGCTGCCGCGAACGTGCCACGCAGCATGCGCGGTCTTCTCACACGTACCTCCCCAAAGGGCTCCCCGATGAGACCAGCACATCTTGGGGGCTGGCGACGCGCAAAGCAACAGTCCTGCCGGGACCGGCAGGTGAAGCCTCGTCAGCGTCCTGGGATGCCGCCGCGCGGGGGCGCCGGTGGGGGCGGCGCCCGCCGGCGCGATCCGTGGACGGTCGCCGAGGGCCCGCTCACCGGGGTGGCGCACCGCGAACGCCGTCGCGGCGTCCCCCAGGAGCTCTTCGGGTCCCTCGGCCCACCCCGGGCCGGGCGCCCGGCACCGGGACCTCGGCTGCGGGGCACGGGGAGGCCCCCGCCGGGACCGGGCCAAAGCTCCGGGGGCCTACCGGCCGGGCGGGGATCTGCCAGAGGCGGGCTAGTGGAGGAAGGGGTCGATGGCGACGGCGACGAAGAGCAGCGTGGCGTAGGTGATGGACCAGTGGAAGAGCCGCATCTCCTTGAGCTTCGCGCCCATGACGCCGGCCTTGGCGCGGGCGTGCAGGCCGTGCGCCTCCTTCAGCCAGAACGCGCCGAGCAGGCCCGCGACCACCGGGTAGAACCAGGAGGTGTCGCCCAGCGGCCACCACAGGGTGAGCGAGGTGAGCACCATGACCCAGCTGTAGAGGACGATCTGCCGGGCGACCACCTGGTTGCCCGCGACGACCGGCAGCATCGGCACGCCGACCCGCGCGTAGTCGTCCTTGACCTTCATCGACAGCGGCCAGTAGTGCGGCGGGGTCCAGAAGAACAGGACCAGGAAGAGCACGAAGGGCGCCCAGCCGAGTTCGTTGCGCACGGCCGACCATCCGATGAACACCTGGAGGCAGCCCGCGACACCCCCCCACACGATGTTCTGCGCGGTACGGCGCTTGAGCCACAGCGTGTAGACGAAGACGTAGTACAGGATCGCGGCCAGCGACAGCGCCGCCGAGAGCGGGTTGACCAGCAGCGCGAACCACGCGGTGGACACCGCCGACAGCGCGACGCCGAAGACCAGCGCCTCGCGCGGCGAGACCATCCCCGTCACCAGCGGGCGCTGTTCGGTGCGGTGCATCAGCGCGTCGATGTCGCGGTCGATGTACATGTTCAGCGCGTTGGCGCCGCCCGCGGACAGGTAGCCGCCGACCACGGTCGCCACCACCCGCCACAGGCTGGGCACTCCGCCGGCTGCCAGGAACATCACCGGAACGGTCGTGATGAGCAGCAGTTCGATGATGCGCGGCTTGGTCAGCTCCACGAACGCCATGACCCGGGCGCGCGGCGGCCGGTGCCCGGAGTTCGCCGGTCCCGGGTCCGTCCCGATGACCCCGGCGGGTCGGGAATCGACGGCTGTCACGAACACCCCACGAGAGATGAGACCAGCAGGTCCCGGCTGCCTGCCGGCCGCGATGCGGCGGCGGACCACGGTCCCTGCGCGTACCACGCCACTCTAGACGTAGGGAACACCCGGCTTTCCGCCGGGGGTGCCCGCGCGGCCGGGCGTGTCCCGCGCGCTCCGGCCCCGCCCGGCCGCCACCGGGAACGGAGTTGTCCACAGAAGCAGCAGCGTGGTCGAAGGCTCGTACGGCTGCGGCGGTAGGCTCGACAACGTCGGGTAGGCACCAGTCACCGGCGCTTTTCAACTTTTGTGTGGAGAGGAGCCCTGACCCAGGGTGAGCAAGCAGCCGACGACCACAGACCTCGAGTGGACCGATCTGGACGAGCGGGCCGTGGACACCGCCCGCGTCCTGGCCATGGATGCCGTGCAGAAGGTCGGGAACGGCCATCCGGGCACGGCGATGAGCCTGGCCCCCGCGGCCTACCTGCTGTTCCAGAAGATCATGCGGCACGACCCGGCGAACGCGGACTGGACCGGCCGCGACCGCTTCGTGCTGTCCGCGGGCCACTCCAGCATGACCCTCTACACGCAGCTCTACCTCGCCGGTTACGGCCTGGAGCTGGCCGACCTGGAGGCCCTGCGCACCTGGGGCTCCAAGACCCCCGGCCACCCGGAGTACGGCCACACCCGCGGGGTGGAGACCACCACCGGCCCGCTCGGCCAGGGCGTGGCCAACGCGGTGGGCATGGCCATGGCCGCGCGGTACGAGCGGGGGCTGTTCGACCCGGACGCCGCGCCGGGCACCTCCCCCTTCGACCACACCGTCTGGGCGATCGCCGGCGACGGCTGCCTCCAGGAGGGCATCTCCGCCGAGGCGTCCTCGATGGCCGGCCACCAGAAGCTCGGCAACCTGGTGCTGCTGTGGGACGACAACCACATCTCCATCGAGGGCGACACTGAGACGGCCGTCTCCGAGGACACCGTCAAGCGGTACGAGGCGTACGGCTGGCACGTCCAGCGCGTGGCCCCGAAGGAGAACGGCGACCTCGACGTGCACGCGCTGCACGCCGCGCTGGTCGCGGCCAAGGCCGAGACGGAGCGGCCGTCGTTCGTCGCGGTCCGCTCGATCATCGGCTGGCCCGCGCCGAACAAGCAGAACACCGGCGCCGCGCACGGCTCGGCCCTCGGCGAGGACGAGGTGCGCGCCACCAAGGAGGTGCTGGGCTTTGACCCGGAGCAGCACTTCGAGGTGTCCGACGCGGTGATCACGCACACCCGCGCGGTCGGCGACCGCGGCCGGGACGCGCGGGCGCAGTGGGAGAAGTCGTTCGCCGCCTGGCGCACCGCGAACCCGCAGCGCGCCGAGCTGTTCGACCGCGTCGCCGCGGCCGAGCTGCCGGCGGGCTGGCAGGACCGGCTGCCGGAGTTCGAGGTCGGCGCCTCGCTGGCCACGCGTGCCGCCTCCGGCAAGGTCCTGGAGGCGCTGGGCGAGGTCATCCCCGAGCTGTGGGGCGGTTCCGCGGACCTCGCGGGGTCGAACAACACCACCATCGACAAGAACTCGTCGTTCCTCCCGGCCGGCAACCCGCTGCCGGGCGCCGACCCGTACGGCCGGACCGTGCACTTCGGTATCCGCGAGCACTCCATGGCCGCGGAGATGAACGGCATCACGCTGCACGGCAACACCCGTGTCTACGGCGGCACGTTCCTCGTCTTCTCCGACTACATGCGCAACGCGGTGCGGCTGTCCGCGCTGATGCACCTGCCGGTGACGTACGTATGGACGCACGACTCGATCGGTGTCGGCGAGGACGGCCCGACGCACCAGCCGGTCGAGCACCTGGCCTCGCTGCGCGCCATCCCGGGGCTGAACGTGGTGCGCCCCGCTGATGCCAACGAGACGGCGATCGCCTGGCGCGAGATCCAGCAGCGCTGGACGAAGGAGATCGGCAAGGGCGCCCCGCACGGCCTGGCGCTGACCCGGCAGGGCGTGCCGACCTACCCGGTGCACGAGGACACCGCCCGGGGCGGTTACGTGATGTTCGAGGCCGAGGGCGGCCCGGCGCAGGTGATCCTGATCGGCACCGGCTCCGAGGTGCAGCTCGCGGTGGGCGCGCGCGAGGAGCTCCAGGCCGCGGGCATCCCGACCCGGGTGGTCTCGATGCCGTGCGTGGAGTGGTTCGAGGAGCAGGACGAGGCGTACCGCGAGAGCGTGCTGCCGTCCTCGGTGAAGGCGCGGGTCGCGGTCGAGGCCGGGATCGCCCTCACCTGGTACCGGTACGTCGGGGACGCCGGCCGGATCGTCAGCATCGAGCACTACGGCGCCTCGGCCGACGGAAAGCTGCTCTTCCGCGAGTTCGGTTTCACCGCCGAGGCCGTCGCCGCCGCGGCCCGGGAATCTCTGGCCGCCGCAGACCGCTGACGCTGGTACACAACATTTCAGGAGATGCAGATCCCATGACAGACGCACTGAAGCGCCTCTCCGACGAAGGCGTCGCGATCTGGTTGGACGACCTGTCGCGCAAGCGCATCACGTCCGGCAACCTGGCCGAACTCATCGACCAGCAGCATGTGGTGGGTGTGACCACCAACCCGTCGATCTTCCAGAAGGCCATCTCCCAGGGCGACGGGTACGACGGACAGCTCAGGGACCTCGCCGTGCGCCGGCTGACCGTCGAGGAGGCGCTGCGGATGATCACCACCGCGGACGTCCGCGACGCGGCCGACATCCTGCGCCCGGTCTACGAGTCCAGCGACCACCAGGACGGCCGGGTCTCCATCGAGGTCGACCCGCGGCTGGCGCACAACACGGAGGCCACGGTCGCCGAGGCCAAGCAGCTGGCGTGGCTGGTGGACCGCCCGAACACGCTGATCAAGATCCCCGCGACCAAGGCGGGCCTGCCCGCGATCGCCCAGGTCATCGGCAAGGGCATCAGCGTCAACGTCACGCTGATCTTCTCGCTGGAGCGGTACCGCGCGGTGATGGACGCGTACCTGACCGGCCTGGAGACGGCCAAGGCGGCCGGCCTGGACCTGTCCGAGATCCACTCGGTCGCGTCGTTCTTCGTCTCCCGGGTGGACACCGAGATCGACAAGCGCCTGGAGAAGATCGGTTCGGACCAGGCGAAGGCGCTCAAGGGCAAGGCGGCCGTCGCCAACGCCCGGCTGGCCTACCAGGCGTACGAAGAGGTCTTCGGCTCCGACCGCTGGGCGGCGCTGGAGCAGGCGGGTGCGAACAAGCAGCGCCCGCTGTGGGCCTCCACCGGCGTGAAGGACCCGGCCTACCCCGACACCCTGTACGTCACGGAGCTGGTCGCGCCGAACACGGTGAACACCATGCCGGAGGCGACGCTCCAGGCGACCGCCGACCACGGCGAGGTCACCGGCGACACGGTGCGCGCCCACTACGCGCAGGCCCAGGCCGACATCGACGCGCTGGCCTCGGTCGGCGTGTCGTACGACGACGTGGTGCAGGTGCTGGAGGACGAGGGCGTGGAGAAGTTCGAGGCGGCCTGGAACGAACTGCTGGACTCCACCAAGGCCGAACTCGAGCGCCTCGCCCCTTCGGAGGCGTGAGGTGGCAACCGACGAGACGCAGACGGCCGGCAACCCGCTGCGCGACCCGCTGGACCGGCGGCTGCCGCGCATCGCGGGCCCGTCCGGCCTGGTGATCTTCGGGGTCACCGGCGACCTGTCCCGCAAGAAGCTGATGCCGGCGGTGTACGACCTGGCCAACCGCGGCCTGCTGCCGCCGGGCTTCGCTCTGGTCGGCTTCGCCCGCCGCCAGTGGGAGAACGAGGACTTCGCCCAGGAGGTGCACGACGCGGTCAAGGAGCACGCGCGCACCCCCTTCCGGGAGGAGGTCTGGCAGCAGCTCGCCGAGGGCTGCCGGTTCGTGCAGGGCGACTTCGACGACGACAAGGCGTTCGAGCAGCTCAAGTCCACCATCGAGGACCTGGACAAGGCGCGCGGCACCGGCGGCAACTTCGCCTTCTACCTGTCCGTGCCGCCGAAGTTCTTCCCGAACGTGGTGCAGCAGCTGAAGAAGCACGGCCTGTCGCAGGGCAGCGGCGACTCCTGGCGGCGCGCCGTCATCGAGAAGCCGTTCGGCCACGACCTGGCCAGCGCCCAGCAGCTCAACCAGATCGTGCACGACGTCTTCCCGCCCAACGAGGTCTTCCGGATCGACCACTACCTGGGCAAGGAGACCGTCCAGAACATCCTGGCGCTGCGCTTCGCCAACACGATGTACGAGCCGATCTGGAACCGGTCGTACGTCGACCACGTGCAGATCACCATGGCCGAGGACATCGGCATCGGCGGCCGCGCGGGGTACTACGACGGCATCGGCGCGGCGCGGGACGTCATCCAGAACCACCTGCTCCAGCTGCTGGCGCTGACCGCGATGGAGGAGCCCGGCTCCTTCCACCCGAAGGCGCTGACCGCGGAGAAGCTGAAGGTGCTCGGCGCGGTCGTGCTCCCGGACGACCTCGGCAAGTACACCGTGCGCGGCCAGTACGCGCACGCCTGGCAGGGCGGCGAGGAGGTGCTCGGGTACCTGGAGGAGGACGGCATCGACCCCAAGTCCAAGACCGACACCTATGCCGCGGTGAAGCTGGAGATCAACAACCGCCGCTGGGCGGGTGTGCCGTTCTACCTGCGCACCGGCAAGCGGCTCGGCCGCCGGGTCACCGAGATCGCGGTGGTCTTCAAGCGGGCCCCGTACCTGCCGTTCGAGTCCGGCGCCACCGAGGAGCTGGGCGAGAACGCGCTGGTCATCCGGGTGCAGCCGGACGAGGGTGTGACCGTGCGGTTCGGCTCGAAGGTGCCGGGCACCTCCACCGAGGTGCGGGACGTCACGATGGACTTCGCCTACGGCGAGTCGTTCACCGAGTCCAGCCCGGAGGCGTACGAGCGGCTCATCCTGGACGTGCTGCTCGGTGACGCGAACCTCTTCCCGCGGCACCAGGAAGTCGAGCTGTCCTGGACCATCCTCGACCCGATCGAGCAGCACTGGGACAAGCACGGCAAGCCGGCGCAGTACGCGTCCGGCACCTGGGGCCCGACCGAGGCGGACGAGATGCTCGCACAAGACGGCAGGAGCTGGCGCAGGCCATGAGAATCGATCTGACGGACACCACGTCCTCGAAGATCAACGCCGGGTTGATCGAGGCCCGGCGGGCGATCGGCACCCCCGCGGTCGGCATGGTGCTGACCCTGGTCATCGTCACCGACGAGGGCAGCGCCTATGACGCGCTGAAGGCCGCGCACGAGGCGTCCAAGGAGCACCCCTCCCGGATACTGGTCGTCATCAAGCGTCCGGGCCGCTCCCCGCGGGACCGGGCGCTGGCCCGGCTGGACGCGGAGGTCGTGGTCGGCGACGAGGCGGGCACCGGCGAGACCGTGGTGCTGCGCATGCACGGCGAGCTGGCCAACCACGCCGAGTCGGTGGTCCTGCCGCTGCTGCTGCCGGACGCCCCGGCGGTGTGCTGGTGGCCGGACAAGTCCCCGGAGAACGCCGCGGAGGACCCGCTGGGCCGGCTGGCGGCGCGCCGGATCACCGACTCGGCCGCGGCCGAGGACCCGGTCGGTTCGCTGGCGCTGCGGGCGAAGACGTACGTGCCCGGTGACACCGACCTGGCGTGGACCCGGATCACCCCGTGGCGTTCCATGCTGGCCGCCGCGCTCGACCAGAAGCACGGGAAGATCAGCAGTGCCGCGGTGGAGGGCGAGGCGTACAACCCCAGTGCCGAGCTGCTGGCCCTGTGGCTGGCGGACCGACTCGGGGTGCCGGTGGAGCGGAAGGTCACCAACGGTCCGGGGCTGACCGCGGTGCGGCTGGTCACCTCCGACGGCGACATCTGCCTGGACCGTCCCGAGGGCGGGCTGGCCGAGCTGGCGGTGCCGGGTCAGCCCGACCGCCATGTGGCGCTCAAGCGGCGGGAGACCGCGGAGCTGATCGCCGAGGAGCTGCGCCGGCTGGACCCGGACGACATATACCGCGCCACCGTCAAGTTCGGCGTGCAGCACCTGCTGAACTCCGACGGTTCCGACGGCGCGGTCGCGGCGAACGGCTCCTCCCGGTCCGGCGGCCCCGCCGCGGACAAGCCGGTCGGCGCGGCCAAGGCCACCCCGGCCAAGAAGGCGGCGGCCGGGTCCGGCTCGGGCAAGGCGGCGGCGCAGAAGTGAGCACGCCGCAGGTGGTCGTCCACCGGGACAAGGAGCTGATGGCGCGGGCCGCCGCGGCCAGGCTGATCACGAAGATCGTGGACGCCCAGGCCGCCCGCGGCTCCGCCTCGGTGGTGCTCACCGGTGGGCGCAACGGAAACGGGCTGCTGGCCGCCCTCGCCGACTCCCCGGCGCGGGACGCCGTGGACTGGGCGCGGCTGGACCTGTGGTGGGGCGACGAGCGGTTCCTCCCCGAGGGGGACCCGGAGCGCAACTACACGCAGGCCCGTCAGGCGCTGCTGGACGCGGTGCCGCTCGACCCGGCGCGGGTGCACCCGATGGCGCCGTCCGACGGCGGCTACGAGTCCGACGTGGAGGCCGCCGCGGCGGCCTACGCGACGGAGCTGGCAGCCGCGGCCGGTCCGGAGGACCACACCCGGGTGCCGTCGTTCGACGTCCTCATGCTGGGCGTCGGCCCGGACACCCATGTGGCGTCGCTCTTCCCGGAGCACCCCGGCACCCGGGAGACCGTGCGCACCGTCATCGGGGTGCACGGCTCGCCCAAGCCGCCGCCGACCCGGATCTCGCTGACCTTCCCGGCGATCCGCTCGGCGCGGGAGGTGTGGCTGCTGGCCGCCGGTGAGGACAAGGCGGGTGCGGTCGCGCTCGCGCTGTCCGCGCCGGGCGAGATCCAGGCGCCCGCCTCGGGTGCCTACGGCCGGTCCCGCACGCTGTGGCTGCTGGACCGCGCGGCGGCCGCGAAGATCCCCGCGGAGCTGTATCCGGCGGCCTCGTCGTAGGGGCGCGGGGAGCAGGACGCGAAGGGCCCGGAACCGTTCGTCGGTTCCGGGCCCTTCGCGTGTGGGCTCAGCGGCCGCGCAGCTCGCGGTACTTCGCCACGAGCGCCTTCGTGGACGGGTCCAGGCCCGGCACGTCGGCGCCGTCGGTGAGTGCGGGCTCGACCCGCTTGGCGAGCACCTTGCCCAGCTCGACGCCCCACTGGTCGAAGGAGTCGATGTTCCACACCGCGCCCTGCACGAACACCTTGTGCTCGTAGAGCGCGATGAGCTGGCCGAGCACCGACGGGGTCAGCTCGGTGGCCAGGATGGTGCTGGTGGGGTGGTTGCCGCGGAACGTCTTGTGCGGCACCAGCTCCTCGGGCACCCCTTCGGCGCGCACCTCCTCGGGCGTCTTGCCGAACGCCAGCGCCTGCGTCTGCGCGAAGAAGTTCGCCATCAGCAGGTCGTGCTGCCCGGCGAGCGGGCCGAGTTCGGGCAGCGGCCGGGCGAAGCCGATGAAGTCGGCGGGCACCAGCTTGGTGCCCTGGTGCAGCAACTGGTAGTAGGCGTGCTGGCCGTTGGTGCCGGGCGTGCCCCACACCACCGGGCCGGTCTGCCAGTCCACCGGCTTGCCGTCGCGGTCCACGGACTTGCCGTTGGACTCCATGTCGAGCTGCTGGAGGTAGGCGGTGAAGCGGCTCAGGTAGTGGCTGTAGGGCAGCACCGCGTGCGACTGGGCGTCGTGGAACCCGCCGTACCAGACGCCGAGCAGGCCGAGCAGCAGCGGCACGTTGTGCTCGGGGGGCGCTGTCCTGAAGTGCTCGTCGACGAGGTGGAAGCCGGCCAGCATGCTGCGGAACGCCTCGGCGCCGATGGCGATCATCAGCGACAGGCCGATCGCGGAGTCGTAGGAGTAGCGGCCGCCGACCCAGTCCCAGAACTCGAACATGTTCTGCGTGTCGATGCCGAACTGGGCGACCTTCTCCGCGTTCGTGGACAGCGCCACGAAGTGCTTGGCCACCGCCTCCTCGCCGGCGCCGAGCTGTCCGAGCAGCCACTGCTTGGCGGAGGTGGCGTTGGTGATGGTCTCGATGGTGGTGAAGGTCTTGGAGGCGATGATGAACAGCGTCTCGGCCGCGTCCAGGTCGCGTACCGCCTCGTGCAGGTCGGCGCCGTCCACGTTGGAGACGAAACGGACCGTCAGGTCGCGGTCGGTGTAGGCGCGCAGCACCTCGTAGGCCATGGCGGGGCCGAGGTCGGAGCCGCCGATGCCGATGTTGACGATGTTCCTGATCCGCTTGCCGGTGTGGCCGGTCCACTCGCCGGAGCGGACCCGGTCGGAGAAGACCGTCATCTTGTAGAGCACGGCGTGCACGGCCGGCACCACGTTCTGCCCGTCGACCGCGATCGTCGCGGACTGCGGGGCGCGCAGCGCCGTGTGGAGCACCGCGCGGTTTTCGGTGACGTTGATCCGCTCACCGGCGAACATCGCGTCCCGCAGCTCGAACACCCCGGTGGCCGCGGCGAGTTCCCGCAGCAGCCGGAGCGTCTCGTCGGTGACGAGCTGCTTGGAGTAGTCCAGGTGGAGGTCGCCGACCTGGAGGGTGTAGCGGCTGCCCCGGTCGGGGTCGCGGTCGAACAGGTCCCGCAGATGGGTGCCGGACAGCTCCTCGCTGTGCTTGGCGAGCGCGTGCCACTCGGGGCGCTGGTCGAGCCGGGGCGTGCCCTGCGTGTTCGTTTCGGACATCAGTCCACTTCTCCTCGTCCTCGCTGCGACACCCAAACTAATTGATGCCGCCGCCGAACGAGATCCGGCACCCGGGTATGCCGCGCAACTGCCGTCGGGCGGCCGCGTCCCACCCGGGTGCCGCAGGTCAGAAGCCGCCGCGGTGGATGCGGCCGGCGTAGCGCTCCTCCAGTACGGCGTTGCGCTCGTGGCCGCCGGGGAGGTTCGCGGAGACGTAGACGGGCGCGTCGTGGCCCTCGGCGGTCAGCAGGCCGACGGCCTCGGCGACGACCATCTGCACCAGCAGCGCGGAGGTGATCGTGGACACCCCGCACAGGGCGCCGCCGGACGGCAGCGGCAGCAGCGCGTCGCCGGCCGGGGCGCAGTTGTCGAGCACGGCGTCGGCGATGTCGGCCAGCCGCCTGCCGCTGGCGTGCAGGGCGGGCACCGCGCGGGTGTGGGTGAGCGAGGTGAGCGCCACCAGCCGGTGGCCGGCCTCCTTGACGTGCAGCGCCATGTCCACGATCGAGTTGTTGACCCCGGAGTTGGAGACGATCACGAAGACGTCCTGCGGGCGCGGGGTGGCCAGGTCGTACAGCCGGCGGGCCAGGCCGGGCGAGCGCTCCAGCAGCGGGTCGGCGAGGACCGCGCGGTCCTCGCCGCCGCGCAGCACCAGGTCCGCGAGGCCGATCCGGTTGGTGGGGATCAGGCCGCCGGCCCGGCCGACCAGTTCCAGCACGGTGGCCTGGGAGTGGCCGGTGCCGAAGCCGTGGATCACCCCGTCGGCGGCCACGCTGTCGGCGAGCAGCCGGGCGGCGGCCGGTACGGACTCCCCGTTCGCGGCGATCGCGCGCTCCACCGCCGCGCGGCTCTCGTCGGCGAACGTCGCGGCGCTGATCTGTCCCTCGGCCATGCCCGGGTCCCTCCTGCGGAAGTGCTGCTGCTCGGACGACTGCGACCCGCGGTCCAGGCCCCGAACTTCTGGTTGATCGAACCAACCGCGTGATGACTTGATGAAACATTGAGCCACCGCCGGCCGTCAAGGCACCCTCACAGCAGGCCGCGGGCGAGCGCCGCCGCACCGGCGGAGCCGTCCGCCACCGGGAAGACCCGCAAGCCGCGGTCGGCCAGCCGCTCGGTCACCCGCGCCAGCAGCGGCCCGCCGGGCCCCAGCAGCCCGCCGGTCACCACCAGCGGCTCGCCCGGCCGCGGAGCGAGCGAGCGCACCGTCGCCGCGAGCAGCCCGGCCGCGGTGTCGAGCAGGCCCCGCGCCACCGCGTCGCCGCCCGCCGCCTCCTCGACCACGGCCGGGCTCAGCGCGCCCAGCCGGGCCGGCGCCTGCGCGTAGGCCCGCGTGACGACGAGTTCGCCCACCAGGTGGCGCGCCACCGGGTCGCTCGCCGGCCCCACCGCCAGGGCCCGCCGCAACTCCTCACCGCCGCCCGCACTCCCCTCACCGCCGCCCGGGCTCCCCTCACCGCCTGCGGTGTCCCCCGCGCCGGCCGGCCCGCCCAGGAAGTGCGCCACCACCCGCGGCACCAGCGCCGTCCACGGGCCGCGGCCGTCCAGCGCCTCCAGCGCCGCCCGGGCCGCGCGGTTGCCCAGCCAGAACCCGCTGCCCTCGTCGCCGAGCAGCCAGCCGTGGCCGTCGGAGACCGCCGCACTGCGGCCCCCGGCCAGCCGCGCCGCGATCGCGCCGGTGCCCGCGATGAGCACCAGCCCGTCGGCGGGCGCCCCCGGCGCCGCCGCCAGCGCCACCTCGGTGTCGCCGCCGATGCCGAGCGGCACCCCGGTGATCCCGTGCGCGGCCAGCGCGTCGCGCAGGCAGGACACGGCCAGCTCCGCCCCGCGCTCCGGCCCCGCCCCCGGCGCCGCGCCCGCGAACCCGCCGAACGCCGCGCCGACCCGGCCGCGCAGCTCGCCACCGTCCGCGCGCCACCGCGGGGCGGAGGCGGCCTCGGCGAGCGCCTCGCCCACGGCCGCGGCGAGGTGGCGGGTCAGGTCGGCGCGGCCGACGCTCAGCGCGTTGCCGGGCCCGCCGGTGCCCCGGCCCAGCACCCGGCCGCCGGGCCCGCCCTCGGCCAGGCACGCCCGGCTGCGGGTGCCGCCCGCGTCGATACCCACGACCAGGGGCGGCCGGCCCGCCGCCCCGCCACCGCTGCCGCCGCTCACCGGGTGGCTGTAGATTTCCGTCATCACCACGCATCGTGGTTGAAGGATTCACCGGCGCACAACCCCGACGGGACGAGTCGTCATGATCACCGCACTGATCCGCACCGAACTCCCCCGGATGTCGGGGTCGCTGCGCAAGGTCGGCGAGCTGGTGCTCGCCGACCCGGCCGCGGCCACCCACGGCTCCGCGGCGGAGCTGGGGCGCCGCACCGGCACCTCGCAGGCGACGGTGACCCGCTTCTGCCGGGCGCTGGGCCTGGAGTCCTACCAGCAGTTGCTGATCGAGCTGGCGCAGGAGCAGGGGCGTACGGCTGCCGAGCCGCGCACGGCCCCGCTCGGCCCGCGGATCGGGCCGGACGACGACCTGGAGCAGGTCATCGGCGTGGTCGCCGAGGCCGATCTGCGGGCCCTGCGGCACACCGCCGAGCAACTGGACCGGGAGGCGCTGGAACGCGCCGCACAGGCCCTGGCACGGGCCCGCCGGATCGACGTCTACGGGGTCGGCGGCTCCGGCATCGTGGCCCACGAGACGCAGGCCCGGCTCTTCGGCATCGGCTGCGCCGCCCACGCCTGGACCGAGGTGCACGCCGCGGCGACCTCAGCGGCCCTGCTGACGCCCTCCGACGCCGTGGTGGCCGTCTCCCACTCCGGCGCCACCCGGGAGGTCCTGGAGCCGCTGCGGACGGCCGCGGAGCGGGGCGCGGCGACCGTGGCCGTCACCGGCGACCCGCGCTCGCCCATCGCGCAGGCCGCCGACGTCCGCCTGACGTCGTTCTCCGGCGAGACCAGCTTCCGGCGCGGCAACTTCGGCACCCGCCACTCCGTGCTGCTGATCGTGGACTGCCTGTACGCCCGCGTCGCGCAGCTCACCTACGAGCGGGCGACCGCGTCCATCGCGCTGACCGCGCACCTCGGAGCGACCCACAGCGCACGGAAAACCCCCGGCCGCCGGGCGGGCTCAGGAAGCTGAGCCGGCCCGGCGGCCGGGGGCGGGACGTGCGGGTCCGAGACGGACAGGAGCGGCCCGGGGGCTAGATCTCGCCCCGGAGCTTCGCCAGCGCCTCCGCGAGGATCGCCTCGCCGTCGGCGGCCGAGCGGCGCTCGCGTACGTACGCGAGGTGCGTCTTGTACGGCTCGGTGCGCGGCGGTGCCGGCGGGTTCTCCTCGTCCTGCCCGGCCGGGAAGCCGCAGCGCGGGCAGTCCCAGGTCTCCGGGATCTGCGCGTCGCTGGCGAAACTCGGCTGGGTCTCATGCCCGTTGGAGCACCAGAAGGAGATGCGCAGGCGCGGCGCGGACTCGCCGCGCTCGGCCTCTCCCATCGGCCCCGCTCCGACCCGACTGCCACGGATCGCGTTGCCACTTGCCACGGTCGTAACTCCCTGCGTGATGGTGCTGCGAGGTCGTCCACTTGACGGAGACCGGTTCGCCCCCGCACCTGGCGGGAAAGGGCACCGTATCCCAAGACGCGCGTCCATGATAAGTCGCGGACAAGTCGTCTTCACGACGCGGCGTCAATTCGCCTGGAACCGGCGGTAGTCGGACGGGCCTTATGCGCCACCCGCGCGAGTCGGACGGGCAGGAGCCGTGCGGCGGCGACTAGTTGTTCGTCTTCATCACGATGCCCAGGGCGACGATGCACGCGAACCACAGCAGGCCGATCACCACGGTGATCCGGTCGAGGTTGCGCTCGGCCACCGACGAACCGCCGACGGACGACTGCATGCCGCCGCCGAACATGTCCGACAGGCCCCCGCCCTTCCCCTTGTGCATGAGCACGAGCAGCAGGAGCAGCAGGCTGAAGATGATGAGGGCGATGGAGAACCCGATGACCACGGCTGGACCAACTCTCTCGGCTACATGACGGCACCACACGATTACGGCGCGGGGCCGGACGCGGTGCGATCACACCACTCCGGCCCCGACAGGGTACTTCACCGGACCCCTGACTTCACCGGTCCGTCACTGGTCGCGGAAGCGCACGATCCGCACGAACTCCTCCGGGTCCAGCGCGGCGCCGCCCACCAGGGCGCCGTCCACGTCCGGCTGGGCCATGATCGCGGCCACGTTGCCGGCCTTGACCGAGCCGCCGTACTGGATGCGGACGCCGTCGGCCAGCTCCTGGTCGTACAGCTCGGCGAGCCGGCCGCGGATCGCCCCGCAGACCTCCTGGGCGTCCTCGGGGGTGGCCACCTCGCCGGTGCCGATCGCCCACACCGGCTCGTAGGCGACGACGATCCGGGCCGCCTGGTCGGCGGGGACGTCCTTCAGGGCGCCGTCGAGCTGCGCGAGGGTGTGGGAGACCTGGTTGCCGGCCTTGCGGACGTCCAGGCCCTCGCCGACGCACAGGATCGGGGTCAGGCCGTGCGCGAAGGCGGCCTTCACCTTGGCGTTGACGACCTCCTCGTCCTCGCCGTGGTACTGGCGGCGCTCGGAGTGGCCGATCGCGACGTAGGAGCACTTCAGCTTGGACAGCATCGGCCCGGAGATCTCACCGGTGTACGCGCCGTGGTCGTGCGCGGACACGTCCTGCGCGCCGTACTTGATCCGCAGCCGGTCGCCGTCCACCAGGGTCTGCACGGAGCGCAGGTCGGTGAAGGGCACCAGGACGGCGACCTCGACCGCGTCGTGGTCCTTGTCGGTGAGGCCGAAAGCGAGCTTCTGGACGTGCGCGATGGCCTCGAGGTGGTTGAGGTTCATCTTCCAGTTGCCCGCCATCAGCGGGGTGCGGGTGCTCTGCTCACTCATCGGTCTTCAGTTCTCCAAAGCGGAAAGGCCGGGCAGGGTCTTGCCTTCGAGGTATTCCAGGCTGGCGCCGCCGCCGGTGGAAATATGGCCGAAAGCGTTCTCGTCGAAGCCGAGGATGCGGACGGCCGCGGCCGAGTCGCCGCCGCCGACCACGCTGAACGCGGGGCTGTCGACCAGCGCCTGCGCCACCGCGCGGGTGCCGTCGGCGAAGTCGGGGTGCTCGAAGACACCCATCGGGCCGTTCCAGAAGATCGTCGACGCGTCGGCGAGCTTGGCGGCGAACAGCTTGCGCGACTCCGGGCCGATGTCCAGGCCGATCACGTCGGCCGGGATGGCGTCCACGGGCGCGGTGACCGGGTCCGCGGGGGCCTTCGTCGCCAGGTCCGGGAAGCTGGTGGCGCCGACCACGTCGACCGGCAGCACGAACTCCACGCCCTTGGCCTTCGCCCGCTGGAGGTACTCGGTGACGACCGGCAGCTGGTCCTCCTGCAGCAGGCTCTTGCCGACCTCGTGGCCCTGGGCCTTGAGGAAGGTGAAGACCATGCCGCCGCCGACCAGGATGCGGTCGGCCTTCTCCAGCAGGTGGTCGATGACGCCGAGCTTGTCGGAGACCTTCGAGCCGCCGAGCACCACCGCGTACGGGCGGGAGACGTCCTCGGTGAGCTTCTTCAGCACCCCGACCTCGGTCGCGATCAGGCCGCCGGCCGCGTGCGGCAGCCGGGCCGGCAGGTCGTAGACCGAGGCGTGCTTGCGGTGCACCGCGCCGAAGCCGTCGCCCACGTACGTGTCGGCGAGGGCGGCGAGCTGGTCGGCGAAGGCGCCGCGCTCGGCGTCGTCCTTGCTGGTCTCGCCGGGGAAGAAGCGCAGGTTCTCCAGCAGCACCACGTCGCCGGCGGCGGCGCCTGCCAGCGCCTGCCGGGTCCGGTCGCCGACCGTGTCGGTGCCGAAGAACACCTGGCCGCCCAGGAGTTCGGCGAGCCGGTCGCGGACCGGGGCGAGCGAGAACTTCGGGTCGGGCGCGCCCTTGGGGCGGCCCAGGTGCGAGGCGACGATCACCGTGGCGCCGGACTCGGCGAGCTTGGCAATGGTCGGCACGGCGGCCCGGATACGGCCGTCGTCGGTGATGGTCGCGCCGTCCAGCGGCACGTTGAGGTCGGCGCGGACGAACACCCGCTTGCCCTCGACCTGCCCCTCGGCGATCAGGTCGTCGATCGTCTTCATCTGTCGGGTCTCCTGTGAGTAGGTCCGGCACCTGACGCCACGCGAACAGGGCCCGGACGGCGCGTCATCGCGCTCGTCCGGACCCTGTCGCTCGCATCGCGGTGCGGTGGCTGACGGAAACGGCTACGCGGCCGCGGTTCCGGCGTGCCTCAGAGCCGGCCGCCGACGAAGACCGCGAGGTCCACCAGGCGGTTGGAGTAGCCCCACTCGTTGTCGTACCAGCCGACGATCTTGACGGTCTTGCCGCCCTGCACCATGGTCAGCTTCGAGTCGAAGGTGCACGACGCCGGGGTGTTGACGATGTCCGAGGAGACGATCGGGTCCTCGGTGTACTCCAGCAGGCCCTTGAGCTGGCCCTCGGCGGCCTTCTGGAAGGCGGCGTTGACCTCGTCCTTGGTGACCTCGCGCTCCAGGTCCACCACCAGGTCGGTGACCGAGCCGGTCGGGACGGGCACGCGCATGGCCATGCCGTCCAGCTTGCCGGCCAGCTCCGGGATGACCAGCGCGGTGGCCTTGGCGGCACCCGTGGTGGTCGGGATGATGTTCTCCGCGGCGGCGCGGGCGCGGCGCAGGTCCTTGTGCGGGAAGTCCAGGATGCGCTGGTCGTTGGTGTACGCGTGCACCGTCGTCATCAGGCCCTTGACGATGCCGAAGTTCTCCAGCAGCACCTTCGCCATCGGCGCCACGCAGTTGGTGGTGCAGGAGGCGTTGGAGATGATGTGGTGCGCGGCCGGGTCGTACGCGTCCTGGTTGACGCCCATCACGATCGTGATGTCCTCGTCGGTGGCGGGCGCGGAGATGATGACCTTCTTGGCGCCGCCGGCCAGGTGCTTGCCCGCGTCCGCGGCCTTGGTGAAGATGCCGGTGGACTCGATCACGATGTCCACGCCCAGCTCGCCCCACTTGATGGCGGCGGGGTCGCGCTCGGCGAGCACCTTGATGGTGTGGCCGTCCACGGTGATCGTGTCGGCGGTGTGCGTGACCTCGGCCTTCAGGCGCCCGAGGATCGTGTCGTACTTCAGCAGGTGCGCCGTGGTGGCGGTGTCACCCAGGTCGTTGACAGCCACGATCTCGACGTCCGCACCCTGTTCCAGGATGGCGCGGAAGAAGTTACGACCGATGCGGCC
This sequence comes from Actinacidiphila sp. bgisy144, assembly GCF_057708105.1. NCBI lineage: Bacteria > Bacillati > Actinomycetota > Actinomycetes > Kitasatosporales > Streptomycetaceae > Actinacidiphila > Actinacidiphila sp. bgisy144. The sequence continues at coordinate 177,652 of NZ_JBYIRM010000009.1, forward strand.
AAAGCCGTTGATGCCTACCCGGATCGTCACGAACCGATCTCCTCGCTCAGTCGCCGGAGTCCCTCTCCGGCTGCGAAATATGGGATGTCCCCGACCACCCACGACCCTACCTCCCCGACGTGTACGAGGTGACATCGGCAAGCCACGTCGCGGCCACACCGCGGCAACACGCCGGGGGCGGGCGGCCGGAGCACCCGCGCCCGGGAGGAGGGACGGGACTCAGCCGACCATTTCCTCGGTGAGGTTCGCCTCGGTGCCGGGCATGCCCAGATCGGACGCGCGCTTGTCGGCCATCGCCAGCAGCCGCCGGATGCGCCCGGCCACCGCGTCCTTCGTCAGCGGCGGCTCGGCCAGCGACCCCAGCTCCTCCAGCGACGCCTGCTTGTGGTCCATCCGCAGCCGGCCCGCGGCGGCGAGGTGCTCGGGCACGTCGTCCCCGAGGATCTCCAGCGCGCGCTGCACCCGGGCGCCGGCGGCGACCGCGGCCCGCGCGGACCTGCGCAGATTCGCGTCGTCGAAGTTGGCGAGCCGGTTCGCGGTCGCGCGCACCTCGCGCCGCATCCGGCGCTCCTCCCACGCCAGCACCGAGTCGTGGGCGCCCAGCCGCGTCAACAGCGCGCCGATCGCGTCACCGTCACGGACGACGACGCGGTCGACGTTGCGCACCTCGCGGGCCTTCGCCGGGATCTGCAGCCGGCGCGCCGCGCCGACCAGTGCGAGCGCCGCCTCCGGCCCGGGGCAGGTCACCTCCAGCGAGGACGAGCGGCCCGGCTCGGTGAGTGAGCCGTGCGCCAGGAACGCGCCGCGCCAGGCCGCCTCCGCGTCGCAGGTCGCCCCGGAGACCACCTGCGGGGGCAGCCCGCGGATCGGGCGGCCGCGCCCGTCGACCAGCCCCGTCTGCCGGGCCAGCTGGTCGCCGCCGGCCACCACCCGCACCACGTACCGGCTGCCGCGGCGCAACCCGCCCGGCGCCATCACCACCAGGTCCGAGGCGTGCCCGAAGATCTCCAGGATGTCCTTGCGCAGCCGGCGCGCCGCGATCCCGGTGTCGAGCTCCGCCTCGATCACGATCCGGCCGCTCACCAGGTGCAGGCCGCCCGCGAAGCGCAGGATCGACGAGACCTCCGCCTTGCGGCAGCAGGTCCGGGTGACGGGGAGCCGGGAGATCTCGTCCTTCACCGCTGCCGTCATCGCCATGGGCCGATCCTTCCACGCATACGAAAAATCCGGTCATACGCGGCCGCCAACGACTCGGGGTCGTGCCGCGGCCCGTCGGGGGCGGCGACCCGGGCCAGTTCGACCGTAGCGCCCAACTTCTGGGCGGCCTGTTCCAGGCTGTCCCGATCGGGTACGGCGGCTTCGTCGGCGAGAACCACGTCGATGGTGAGTTTAGGGGCGTGTCGGCCCAAAACCTCCAAGTGACGCTGCGGAGAAAAACCTTCGGTCTCTCCCGGCTGCGGCGCGAGGTTGAGCGTGAGCACCCGCCTGGCCCTGGTCTGCGCCAGCGCGTCGGCCAACTCCGGTACCAGCAGGTGCGGAATGACCGAGGAGAACCACGAACCCGGGCCGAGCACCACCCAGTCGGCGTCCATCACCGCCTGCACCGCCTCCGGTACCGCCGGCGGGTCGGCCGGCACCAGCTGCACCTGCTGCACCTCGCCGGGGGTCAGCGCGACCGTGGCCTGCCCGCGTACGGTCGAGACGGTGTCGGGTCGCGCCGGGTCGTGGCCGCGGACGATCGCCTCCAGTTCCAGCGGCACCGCCGACATCGGCAGCACCCGGCCGTGCGCGCCCAGCAGCCGGCCCACCCACTCCAGGGCGGCCACCTCGTCCTTCAACTGCTCCCACAGCGCGACGATCAGCAGGTTGCCCACCGCGTGCCCGTGCAGGTCCCCGCCGCTGACGAAGCGGTGCTGGAGCACCCGCGACCAGGTCTGCCCCCACTCGTCGTCGCCGCACAGCGCGGCCAGCGCCTTGCGCAGGTCGCCGGGGGGCAGCACGCCCATCTCCGCGCGCAGCCGCCCGCTGGAACCGCCGTCGTCGGCGACCGTGACCACCGCGGTGAGGTCGCCGGTGATCCGGCGCAGCGCGGCCAGGGAGGCGGACAGGCCGTGGCCGCCGCCCAGGGCGACCACCTTCGGCGGTACCCCGGACCGGCGGCCCGGCGCGGCGTCCTTGCCGCCGCGGCGCCGCCGCCTACCCGTCATGATCACTCGCGCCCCATGTCCCTGTGCACGGTCACCGTCTCCACTCCGTCCGCCGCCAGCCGCGCCGCGAGCCGTTCCGACATCGCCACGCTGCGGTGCTTGCCGCCGGTACACCCGACGGCGATGGTCACATAGCGCTTGCCCTCGCGCCGGTAGCCCGCCGCGATGATGTGCAGCAGCTCGGCGTACCGGTCGAGGAACTCCTTGGCGCCGGGCTGGTTGAACACGTACGTGGCGACCTCGTCGTTGAGCCCGGTGAAGGGCCGCAGCTCCGGCACCCAGTGCGGGTTGGGCAGGAAGCGGCAGTCCACCACCAGGTCGGCGTCGACGGGCAGCCCGTACTTGTAACCGAACGACATGACGGTGGCCCGGAGTTCCGGCTCCTCCTCGCCGGCGAACTGCGCGTCGAGTTTGGCGCGCAGTTCGTGCACGTTGAGACTGGAGGTGTCGATCACCAGGTCGGCGTCGCCGCGCAGTTCGCGCAGCAGGTCGCGCTCGGCCGCGATGCCGTCCACGATCCGGCCGGCGCCCTGGAGGGGGTGCGGGCGGCGCACCGACTCGAAGCGGCGCACCAGCGCGTCGTCGGACGCCTCCAGGAAGATCACCCGGCGCTTGACGCCCTTGGTGGCGAGGTCGGCGAGCGACTCGCGCAGGTTGTCGAAGAACTGGCGGCCGCGGACGTCGACCACCACGGCGATCCGCGCCACGTTCCCCTGGGAGCGGGCGCCGAGGTCGACCATGGTGGGGATGAGGGCGGGCGGCAGGTTGTCCACGACGAACCAGCCGAGGTCCTCCAGGCACTTGGCCGCGGTGCTGCGGCCGGCCCCGGACATGCCGGAGATGATCACGAGTTCGGGGATGGCCGCGCCGGACTCCCCGCCGGCCCCGGCCTCGCCGGGGGCGCTGCCGGGCTGGCCGGTGCCGTGGTCGCTGCGGTGCGCTTCGATGGTGCGGTCCCCGTCGGTGGTGCGGACGTCGTCGATCGTACGGTTGTCATCGGTGCCGCCGGTGCCGTCGGTGCGGTCGGTGCCGTCGGTGCGGTCATGGGTACGGCCGCCAGGCGCGCCCTGGTCATGGGCGTGTCCGCCGGCCCGTTCGTCGGCGGCGGCCGCGTCCGGCAGCCCGGTCCTCGGTTCTTCCTGGTCGCTCATCTGCTCTTCCCCCGATGGTCGGACGGTTCTTCCACGGGCCCGGCGGGCCGTACGTCGCTGTCCTCGATGATCTCGCCGGTCGCCGTGTTCACCGCGGGCCCGCCGGGCGCGGCGGCGGCCAGCGTGGCGACGACCGTCTCGGCCGTGACGCGGCCGATCCCCGGCACCTCGCAGATCTCCGCCACGGTCGCCGCCCGCAGCCGCTTCAGCGAGCCGAAGTGCTTGAGCAGGGCCTGCCTGCGGGTGGCGCCGAGCCCGGGCACGGTGTCCAGGGCGCCGGCCTTCATCGACTTGGAGCGCTTGCTGCGCTGGTAGGCGATGGCGAAGCGGTGCGCCTCGTCGCGCACCCGCTGGAGCAGGTACAGGCCCTCGCTGGTGCGCGGCAGGATCACCGGGTCGTCCTCGCCCGGCAGCCACACCTCCTCCAGCCGCTTGGCCAGCCCGCAGACCGCCACGTCGTCTATGCCGAGCTCGGCCAGAGCCCGGCTCGCGGCGGCGACCTGCGGCCGGCCGCCGTCGACCACGACCAGCTGCGGCGGATAGGCGAACTTGCGGGGGCGGCCGGTGTCCGGGTCGATCGGCCCGTCGATCGGCCCCGAGCCGCCCTCGTCCGCCGCCTCGGCGCCCTCGAACGCCGACCCGTCCCCCAGCGGCCCGCCCCCGTCCGCCGCGGCGGCCGGTCCGTCCTCCTCATGCTCCTCCCACTCGCTGGTGCGCTGCTTCTCCTGGAGGTAGCGGCGGAACCGGCGGGTGATCACCTCGTGCATGGACCGGACGTCGTCCTGCCCGGCGAACGTCTTGATCTGGAAGCGGCGGTACTCGCTCTTGCGGGCGAGGCCGTCCTCGAAGACCACCATGGACGCGACCACGTCGTCGCCCTGGAGGTGGCTGATGTCGTAGCACTCGATCCGCAGCGGAGCGGTGTCGAGGTCGAGGGCGGTGGCAATCTCCTCCAGTGCGCGGGAGCGGGTGGTCAGGTCCGAGGCGCGCTTGGTCTTGTGCAGGGCCAGCGCCTGCTGCGCGTTGCGCTGCACGGTGGCCATCAGGTCCTTCTTGTCGCCGCGCTGCGGCACCCGCAGGCTGACGTGCGAGCCGCGCCGCTCGGCCAGCCACTGCGCCACCGGCTCGGTCGGCTCGGGCAGCGCGGGGACCAGCACCTCCTTGGGTACGCCGCCGCTGCCGCCGGACTGCTCGGCGTCGCCCTGCTCGTCGCCGTACAGCTGCTGGAGCGCGTGCTCGACCAGGCCCGCGGTGTCGACCGCCTCGACCTTGTCGGTGACCCAGCCGCGCTGCCCGCGCACCCGGCCGCCGCGGACGTGGAAGATCTGCACGGCCGCTTCGAGTTCGTCCTCGGCGACGGCGATCAGGTCGGCGTCGGTGGCGTCGGCGAGCACCACCGCGTTCTTCTCCATGGCGCGGCGCAGCGCCTCGATGTCGTCGCGCAGCCGGGCCGCCTGCTCGTACTCCATGGCGGCGGCCGCGTCCTTCATGCGCTGCTCCAGCCGGCGCAGGTAGGTGCCGGTGTGGCCGGCCATGAAGTCGCTGAACTCCTCGGCGAGTTCGCGGTGGTCCTGCGGGCTGATCCGGCCGACGCAGGGCGCGGAGCACTTGCCGATGTAGCCGAGCAGGCAGGGCCGGCCGATCTGCGCGGAGCGCTTGAACACCCCGGCGGAGCAGGTGCGGACCGGGAAGACCCGCAGCAGCAGGTCGACGGTCTCGCGGATCGCCCAGGCGTGGGCGTACGGCCCGAAGTAGCGCACGCCCCTGCGCTTGGGCCCGCGCATCACCTGGACCCGCGGGAACTCCTCGTTCATCGTCACCGCGAGCGAGGGGTAGCTCTTGTCGTCGCGGTACTTGACGTTGAACCGCGGGTCGAACTCCTTGATCCAGGAGTACTCCAGTTGGAGCGCCTCGACCTCGGTGGAGACCACCGTCCACTCCACGGAGGCGGCGGTGGTGACCATGGTGGCCGTGCGGTGGTGCAGGTGGGTGATGTCCTGGAAGTACGACGACAGGCGCTGGCGCAGGCTTTTCGCCTTGCCGACGTAGATCACCCGGCGGTGCTCGTCCCGGAACTTGTAGACCCCTGGGGAGTCGGGGATCTCGCCCGGCTTCGGTCGGTAGCTGCTGGGGTCTGCCATGCCTTCCACCCTACTGTCGGGGCCTGACGGTCCCGGGACGATCCGGACGCGTGGGGAGGTCAGGCCCCGGGGCCTGCGGTCAGGCGGCCGCCGGCCGCCTTGACGTCGACGGCCGGCAGGGCCTTGTCGGCCGGGCCGCGCACCACGGCGCCGGTCTCGGCGTTGAACTCGCTGCCGTGGCAGGGGCAGGACGCGGTGGTGCCGTCCACCGTGTCGAGCACGCAGCCCTGGTGGGTGCAGACCGCGCTGAACGCCTTGAAGGTGCCCTTGCTCGGCTGCGACACCAGCACCTTGTCCTCGCGGTAGAGCTTGGCGCCGCCGACCGGCACCGCGGTGGCGGCGCCGAGGTCCACCTGCTTGGTCGGCCCGTCCGCGGAGTCGCTCTTCTTGCCGCCGCAGGCGCTGAGGCCGACCTCGGCGGCGCCGACGGCGCCGGCCAGGGCCGCGCCGCGGAGAACGGTCCTGCGGGTGGCGGGCAGTTCGGTGGACATGGGGTGCTCCAGGTGCGGGATGTGGCCGGTCTTGCGGTCGGTACCTTACGGCCCGCCGCCGGGCGCCCACGCCACGGCATGCCGTGCGCGCCCGACCGGGTCCATCCGCCGGTGGTCCTACGCCTTGGCGGCCCGTTTGCGGGGCGCCGCGGTCTTCTTGGCGGCGGTGGTCTTCGCCGCCGCTGTCTTCGCCGCGGCGGTCTTCTTCGCCGGGGCGCGCTTGCGCGGCGCCGGCACGGCCGCGTCGCTGACCGCTTCCGGGCTGAGGATGTCCCGCAGGAACTTGCCGGTGTGGCTGGCCGGGACGCCCGCGATCTGCTCCGGGGTGCCCTCGGCGACCACCAGCCCGCCGCCGCTGCCGCCCTCGGGGCCCATGTCCACCACCCAGTCGGCGGTCTTGATCACATCGAGGTTGTGCTCGATGACGATCACGGTGTTGCCCTTGTCGACCAGCCCGGAGAGCACCTTGATCAGCTTGCTGATGTCCTCGAAGTGCAGGCCGGTGGTCGGCTCGTCGAGGACGTAGACGGTGCTGCCGGTGGCACGCCGCTGCAACTCGGAGGCGAGCTTGACCCGTTGGGCCTCGCCGCCGGAGAGTGTCGGCGCGGGCTGGCCGAGCCGGACGTATCCGAGGCCGACTTCGTTGAGGGTGCGCAGGTGGCGGGCGATGGCGGGCACCGCCTCGAAGAAGTCGAGCGCCTCCTCGATCGGCATGTCCAGCACCTCGGCGATGGACTTGCCCTTGTAGTGCACCTCGAGGGTCTCCCGGTTGTAGCGCGCACCGTGGCAGACCTCGCACGGTACGTACACGTCCGGGAGGAAGTTCATCTCGATCTTGATGGTGCCGTCGCCCGAGCAGTTCTCGCAGCGGCCGCCCTTGACGTTGAAGGAGAAGCGGCCGGGCAGATAGCCGCGGACCTTCGCCTCCATCGTCTCGGCGAAGAGCTTGCGGACGTTGTCGAAGACGCCGGTGTACGTGGCCGGGTTGGACCGCGGGGTGCGGCCGATCGGCGACTGGTCGACGTGCACCACCTTGTCCACCAGGTCGTCGCCGTCCACCCGGGTGTGGCGGCCGGGGACGCTGCGCGCGCCGTTCAGCTCGCGGGCGAGGTGGGTGTACAGGATGTCGTTGACCAGGGTGGACTTGCCGGAGCCGGAGACGCCGGTGACCGCGGTGAGCACGCCCAGCGGGAAGGACACGTCGATGTCCTGGAGGTTGTGCTCGCGGGCGCCGTGCACGGTCAGCCGCCGGGAGCGGTCGATCGGGCGGCGCAGCTCCGGGGTCGGGATGGAGCGCTTGCCGGAGAGGTACTGGCCGGTCAGCGACTCGTCGTTGGCCAGCAGCTCCTTCAGGGAGCCGGAGTGGACGACCTTGCCGCCGTGCTCGCCGGCGCCGGGGCCGATGTCCACCACCCAGTCGGCGGTCTTGATGGTGTCCTCGTCGTGCTCGACGACGATCAGGGTGTTGCCCAGGTCGCGCAGCCGGACCAGGGTCTCGATCAGTCGGTGGTTGTCGCGCTGGTGCAGGCCGATGGACGGCTCGTCCAGGACGTAGAGCACGCCGACCAGGCCGGAGCCGATCTGGGTGGCCAGCCTGATCCGCTGGGCCTCGCCGCCGGACAGGGTGCCCGCGGCGCGGTTGAGCGAGAGGTAGTCCAGGCCGACGTCGACCAGGAAGCGCAGCCGCTCGTTGACCTCCTTGAGGACGCGCTCGGCGATCTTCCGGTCCCGGGCGGCGAGCTTCATCCCGGCCAGGAAGTCGGCGCAGTCGCTGATCGACATCGCGGCGACGTCGGCGATCGACTTGTCCTGCACGGTGACGGCCAGCACGATCGGCTTCAGCCGCCGGCCCTGGCAGGTGGGGCAGGGCACCGCCCGCATGTACCCCTCGAAGCGCTCGCGGCTGGAGTCGCTCTCCGACTCGTTGTGCCGGCGGCGAACGTAGGGGATCACGCCCTCGAAGTGCGTGGTGTAGGAGCGCTCGCGGCCGAAGCGGGTCTTGTACGCCACCCGGACCTCGGACTTGTGCCCGTGGAGCAGCGCCCTCTTGGCGCGGGCGGGCAGCCCGGCGTACGGGATGTCGGTGCGGAAGCCGAGTTCCTCGGCGAGGCTCTGCACCAGCTTGTCGAAGTACCCCTTGGACATGCCGCCGGACCAGGGCGACAGGGCGCCCTCGTCGAGCGACTTCTGGTCGTCGGGGACGATCAGCTCGGGGTCGATCTCCATCCGGGAGCCGATGCCGGTGCAGTCCGGGCAGGCGCCGAAGGGCGAGTTGAAGGAGAAGGAGCGCGGCTCCAGCTCCTCGAACGACAGGTCGTCGTACGGGCAGTAGAGGTGCTCGGAGAACATCCGCTCGCGCTGCGGGTCGTCCTCGGGCAGGTCGACGAAGTCGAGGACGACCATGCCGCCGGACAGTCCCAGCGCGGTCTCCACGGAGTCGGTGAGGCGGCGCTTGGCGCTGTCCTTGACGGTGAGGCGGTCGACGACCACCTCGACGGTGTGCTTCTCCTGCTTCTTCAGCTTCGGCGGGTCGGTGAGCTGGATGGTGGCGCCGTCGACCCGGGCCCGGCTGTAGCCCTTTGTCTGGAGGTCGGAGAAGAGCTCGACGAACTCGCCCTTGCGCTCGCGCACCAGCGGGGAGAGCACCTGGAAGCGGCTGCCCTCCTCCAGTTCCAGCACCCGGTCCACGATCGCCTGCGGGGACTGCCGCGCGATCGGGCGGCCGCACTGCGGGCAGTGCGGCTTGCCGATCCGGGCGAAGAGCAGTCGGAGGTAGTCGTAGACCTCGGTGATGGTGCCGACGGTCGAGCGGGGGTTGCGGGAGGTGGACTTCTGGTCGATCGAGACGGCCGGGGACAGGCCCTCGATGAAGTCCACGTCGGGCTTGTCCATCTGCCCGAGGAACTGCCTGGCGTAGGACGAGAGCGACTCGACGTACCGGCGCTGGCCCTCCGCGAAGATGGTGTCGAAAGCGAGCGAGGACTTCCCGGAACCGGACAGGCCGGTGAAGACGATCAGCGAGTCCCGGGGCAGGTCCAGCGAGACGTTCCGGAGATTGTGCTCGCGAGCGCCGCGGACGGTGAGTCGGTCGGCCACGCCAGTGCACCTTTCCGTAGGAGGGGTGATGAGCAGTCTGCTACCCCCCGAAAAGCGTAAACGGGGAGCGGCCGGCTTTTCTTCCAGTCGGACCTCTTGCCGGCCCTGGCGCCGCCGTCGGTACCGGCCGCGGCGACATCTACGACCCTATAGCACGTGCATTCGATTTCCGGGCTTCCGCTACCCGTTTCACCCGATCGTGTGGCGCCCGCGGCCCCGTTGCCGCAGGCCCTACGCTGGTGCCCATGGCGTATACGGGAGAGGTCACGGTCGGCGGCAAGCCCGACGTGCACGAACTGGAAGACCTGATCATCACGAAGATCGCGGTCGGCCCCATGAACAACAACGCGTACCTGCTGCGCAGCCGGGCCACCGGCGAGCAGCTGCTCATCGACGCGGCCGACGACGCGGGGGCCCTGCTGGAGGCCGTCGGCTCCGATGGTCTCACCTCCGTGGTCACCACCCACCAGCACGGCGACCACTGGCAGGCGCTCCAGGACGTGGTGACGGCCACCGGCGCGGCCACGTACGCCGGGCGCGAGGACGCCCCGGGCATCCCCGTCCCCACCGGCACCCTGCTCGACGACGGCGACACCATCCCGCTGGGCCCGCTGCGCCTGACCGTCCGGCACCTGGTGGGCCACACCCCCGGCAGCATCGCGGTGATCTACGACGACCCGCACGGCCACCCGCACGTGTTCACCGGCGACTGCCTGTTCCCCGGCGGCGTGGGCAACACGCACGACGACCCGGCCGCCTTCACCAGCCTGCTGGACGGAGTGTCGGCGAAGCTCTTCGACGCGCTCCCGGACGAGACCTGGGTCTACCCCGGCCACGGCAGCGACACGACCATCGGCGCCGAGCGCCCGCACCTCGCGGAGTGGCGCGAGCGCGGCTGGTAGGCAGCGCCGGTCACCCTCATCGCGGCCGGGGCCCCGTCAGGTACGGGCCCCGGCCGCGCCGCTCAGCGCCCCCGGCGCATCCGCGCGCCGATCTCGCCCTCGTCCGTCTCCCACCAGGGGCGGGTCGTCGCCGGCACCTCGGCCGCCGCCGCGGCCACGGGAGCGGCGGAGGCAGCGGGGCCGACGGGATCAGTGGGAGGGGCCGCCTGCGGGACCGCGGGCGCCGCCACGGGCGCGGGCGCGGTCCGCGCGGCCTCGCGGTCCAGGGCCGCGTCGAGCGCCGCGGTCCGGTCCCGCTCGGCCCGCCACCACTCCAGGAACACCAGCAGCAGGAACGGCAGCCCGACGAGTTCGGCCAGCGCCAGCATGAGGCCGCCGCCGAGCATCTGGTCCCGCCGCACCGACGGCCCCCAGTCGCGGCCGTGCGCGTGGTACCAGTTCCCGGCCACGAGGGTGCCGCTGGTCATCACGACGATCCCCGGCACCGAGTCGAAGAGCCCGTCGAGGAAGACCAGCAGCGCGCGCACCGGGTGGCTGCACCAGCGCGGCAGCATCTCCTGGCGGCTGAGCATCGGCAGCACGAACAGGCAGCCGGTGAGCAGCAGTTGCAGGTGCATCAGCTGCCGTACCGCGTCGTTCGCCAGCGAGTGCGCGAAGTACGGCGTGAAGTAGATGGTCAGTTCGGAGACGAGCACCAGCACCGAGCTGATCAGCGGGTAGGTCAGCGCGCGCACCGGGCGGGAGGAGAACGCGCGGTGCAGCCGCCCGCCGGGGGCGGCCAGGCCGATCGGGTCGCCGAGCGCGAGGCCGAGCGGCGCGAACAGGTCGAGCAGGATGTTCTGCACCGCGGCCGGCCAGAACAGCACCCGGTTGTAGACCGCCAGCGCCGACATGGTCGCGAAGACCACGGTGCCCAGGCCGAAGACGTAGAACAGCGCGGCCCGCCACAGCGGCCAGCGGCCGCCGGACGCGAGCCTGCGCCGTACGCCGTAGCCGTATGCCAGGGCGAGCAGGAGGACGGCGGCCAGCGCGACGCCGTCGAGGTGCCAGGTGCCCAGGAAGCGGCTCCCGGTCAGCTCGGGCAGTGCCTGGAAGCCGGGTGCGGCTGCCGTGGTCGCCACATCTGCGCCTTTCGCGGGGTCCGGGACCGACGCTGACACGCTAGTCCCCGGCCGGACGCGGCCCGACGCAGGGGGGCGGGTGCGGGCGGCTGTGTCGCGGCTTCCGTAGCGCTCCCCGGGGGCTGCGGCACGGGCCCGTCAGAGGTCCGGGCCGCGTTCGCGGACCTGCCGGCCCGTCTCCCGTCCGCCCTGGTCAGCGCCACTGTCGACGGGACCCTGACGGGACTGCTCCCCCACGGTCGGCGCCCCCGCCGGGACCCCTCGGCGGCCGGCGAGCAGGCTCGTGGCGGTCGTCACCGCGAGCACCGCCAGGATCACCCCCAGGGAGACGGGGACGGAGATCTGCGGCACCTGCGCCCCGGTTTCGTGCAGGGCGTGCAGCAGCAGCTTGACGCCGATGAAGCCCAGGATCACCGACAGCCCGTACGACAGGTGCACCAGGCGCCCCAGCAGCCCGCCGATGAGGAAGTACAGCTGGCGCAGGCCCATGAGCGCGAAGGCGTTGGCGGTGAAGACGATGTACGGGTCCTGGGTGAGGCCGAAGATCGCCGGGATCGAGTCGAGCGCGAAGAGCACGTCGGTGCTGCCGATGGCGAGCATCACCACGAGCATCGGGGTCATCAGCCGCTGCCCGTTCTCGGTGACGAACAGCAGCGTGCCGTGGTAGCGGCTGGTCGACGGAACGCGCCTGCGCACCGCCCTGAGCAGCTTGTTCTCCTCGAACTCCCCCTCACCCGCGGGCGGTCCCGCGATCGCCTCCCGGACCAGCTTCCAGGCGGTCCACACCAGGAAGGCGCCGAAGACGAAGAACACCCAGGAGAAGGCGGCCACGATCGTCGCGCCCGCCGCGATGAACACCGCGCGCAGCAGCAGCGCGATGAGCACGCCGACCAGCAGGACCCGCTGCTGGTAGGGCGAGGGCACCGAGAACCTCGCCATGATCAGCACGAAGACGAAGAGGTTGTCGACGCTGAGCGCCTTCTCGGTGACGTAGCCGGCCAGGAACTCCCCGGCCGGGGCGGCGCCGCCGAGGAGCAGCAGCCCGACGCCGAACAGCGCGGCGAGCACGACCCAGACCGCGGTCCAGACCCCGGCCTCGCGGACGGACACGTCATGGGGGGTGCGGCCGATGAGGAAGTCGGCGCCGATGAGGGCGATCAGTCCGGCGATGGTGAGCGACCAGACGGTGAGGGAAACATCCACGGGGGTCTCTCTCCGGCGGTCTCGGTCGGTCAAGCGACCTTACCCGAATCACCAAGAGACGGTAAAGACCGCCGCCGGGGCGAGGCCGCGCCCCGCCCCGCCCCGCCGGGCACCCTCACATGCCGTATGCCGGGCGCGCCGCCGCCAGCTTGTGCAGCACCTGCGCCACCACCTGGCTGCCCGGCGGCACCAGCGCCGGTTCGTACGTCCACGCGTGGCCCACCCACGGGTCGGCGAGGTGGTCGCTGGGCAGCGGGGTCAGCCGCAGCATCGAGCGCCACAGCGGGTCCAGCACCGGCCCGTACGCGGAGGCGTCGTCCCGGTCGGCGACCAGCAGCAGGTGGACGCCCGCGGCGGGCCCCTCGTCGGCGAGGTAGCGCAGCTGGTTGACCGCCCGGTCGTCGAAGCCGTACGGGAACTCGTTGACGATCAGGAGCTGCTCGGCCTGGTCGAAGCCGGGCGGCAGGGCGTCGGCCGCGCCGCCGCGCATGGCCATGTGGAGCAGGTCGACCCGCGCGGTGAGGCGGCCGAGCACCTCGCTGACGCCCGCGGCGCCCGCGGCCGGCGGCGGCAGCACCAGGGCGCCGCCGGCGTACAGCGGGGCGAGCGCGCCCGAGGCCGAACCGGCCGGGTCCAGCGCCTGCATCGCGAAGCCGCCGGCCGGGTGGCAGGCGGTCAGCCGGGCGGCGATCGCCACGGCGACCTCCAGCGCCTTCCCGCGGTCCTCGGCGCTGTCGACCCACAGGCCGCGCTCCAGCGGCAGCCGGACCAGCAGCGGGATGTCCAACTCGGGCGCCTCGGGCACGGTCAGGCCGCCGAGCCGCACCGCGATCGCCGGGCGCCCCGGCACCTCGTAGGCGTGCCAGGCCGGGTTCTCCCAGCCGGCGAAGGCGGGCGGCAGCGCGGGATCGACCACCTCGGCCTCGGCGGCGAGCTGGGCGAGGTCGCGGTCGAGGACCGCCCGCGCCTGGTCGATCAGCGCGACCCGCTTGGTCATCGCCTGGTCCCGGGCGGCCTCGGCCTGCGCGCCGCCGCGGGTGCGCGGATCGGCCAGGAGCGCGTCCAACTCCTGGTCGTAGCGGGACTGCGCGAAGTCCTCGGCGCTGCGGTAGGCGGCGACGGTGCGGGCCAGGTCCTCGAACATGCCCCAGATCTGGTTGTGCAGCCGCTCCTCCATGCTCCAGCCGCCTGCGTCCCCGGCGACGGGGGCGGGCGGGCCGGTGGGAGCGGCGGCCGGGGCGGGCTGTGCGGCCGGGGCGGAGGCCGCGGGCGGCTGCGGTGGGAGCGGCGGGGCGGCGGCCGGGGACGCGGGGGCCTGGGCGTCCTGGGCGGCCTCGGTGTCCTGGGCGGCCGGACGGCGGCGCGGGTGGCGGTAGTCGACCGGGCCGGACCGCGCGGGCTCACCGGGCGCCGGGACGGCCGGCGGGGCGGCGGGCGCTATGGGGGCGTCCACCGAACGGGACTGCTCGCGGTCGACCGCCGCATGGATCTCGTCCGCGACGGTACGGGCGTCGGGCACACCCTGGTCGAGCAGCAGCGCGGGCAGCCCGCCGTCGTACCCCTGGCCGACCGCGCGGACCTTCCACGCGCCCTGCCGCCGGTACAGCTCCACGGCGAGCAGGGCCGTCTCGCTGCCGAGGCCGGTGAGGGTGCAGCCGGCGATGGCGGTGCCGTCGGGGGTGGTGACGGCCACGTGCGGGGCGGGCGCGGCACCGAAGTTCGCCGGGGCGCCGGCCCGGCCGGCCGGCAGGGCCAGCAGGATGTGCACCCGGTGCACCTGCTGCGGCATGGCGCCCAGGTCCACGGCGAGGCGGTGCTCGGCGGCAGCCTGCCGCGGCACCTCCACGCCGGGCAACTGCGGCGCGCCGGGGTGGGCCAGCCACTCCCGGCCGGCGGTGGGGTCGGCGCCGTCCGGCCCGACGGCGCGGCCGTGCTCGTCCCCCAGGGTGACCGCGGCCACCACCGGGGTCCCTGCCGACACCCGGATCTCCAGCCGGTTGCCGGGCAGCGGGTGGTTCTGCCCCCGGACCAGTTCGGCCGTCATGCCAGCCGCCCCCTGCTTTTCGTTGTCGTGCCGGTCGTCCGCGCACCGCGGCCCGGTGCTCCGGGGCGCGGCGCGCGGTGTTGCGCCTAGAGGGCGGGAAGGATCGCCGGGATCAGGTCCTGGAACGTCCGGCCGTTCGCCGCGGTGCCGATCGCGGTCATCGACCAGCCGCTCGCGCCGCGCTGCACCTTGGCCATGATCTGCGCGGTGTACGGGCCGCCGCCGGTGAGGGTGTAGCGGGCCAGCTCCTGGCCGTTGGTCTCGTCCACCAGGCGGCAGAACGCGTTCTGCACCTCGGCGAAGGTCTGGCCGGTGAAGGAGTTCACGGTGAAGACGATCTGGTCGACGTGCACCGGGACCCGCTGGAGGTCGACGATGATCGACTCGTCGTCGCCGCCCTGGCCCGCGCCGCCGACGAGATTGTCGCCGGTGTGTCGGACCGAGCCGTCGTCGCTGGTCAGGTGGCGGAAGAACACCACGTCGACCGGCTGCTTGTCGGCGAAGAGGACCGCGGAGGCGTCGAGGTCGATCTCACGGGTGCGGCTGCCGAACAGGCCCCGGCGCGGCGCGGCCTGCCAGCCCAGCCCCATCCTGACCGCGGTCAGCGTCCCCCCGTCAGCCTTGCTCAGGCTGATCTTCTGCCCCTTGGTCATGTTGACCGTCACGCGCTGTCCCCTCTCGCCCGTTGTGTTCGTATCGGTTGGTCCGCGGCTCTGGCACGGAAAGTCGTGTCCGCACCCTAACAAGACGCCGCCGGACCGTATCCCGGTTCGTCGCCGTGGGATTCCGTTTGCCCGCCGGCGCCGCTGCGGCACAACACGGGTGGCCGGGGCCGGTGTTGCCGCGGTTACGCGATCCCCGCCTCCCGCATCTGCCGCAGCTCCTTCTTCAGGTCGCCGAGCTCGTCCCGCAGGCGGGCGGCGACCTCGAACTTCAACTCGCCGGCCGCGGTGTGCATCTGCTCGGTCAGCTCGGCGATGAGGTCGGCCAGCTCCTCGGCGGGCAGCGCGGCCGCCGTCCGCTTCCCGCCGGACTTCGCCCCCAGCGCCGGCACCGGCGCCTTGCCGCGCGAGCGCTGCCGCCCGGAGCCGAGCAGCTCCTGGGTGTCGGCCTCCTCCCGGGCGTAGGCGTCCAGGATGCCGGCGATCTTCTTGCGCAGCGGCTGCGGGTCGATGCCGCGCTCGGTGTTGTACGCGATCTGCTTCTCCCGGCGGCGGTTGGTCTCGTCGATCGCCTTCTCCATCGCCGGGGTGATCCGGTCGGCGTACATGTGCACCTGGCCGGAGACGTTGCGGGCGGCGCGGCCGATGGTCTGGATCAGGGAGGTGCCCGAGCGCAGGAAGCCCTCCTTGTCCGCGTCGAGGATCGCCACCAGCGACACCTCGGGCAGGTCCAGGCCCTCCCGCAGCAGGTTGATGCCCACCAGGACGTCGAACTCGCCGGCCCGCAGCTCCTGGAGCAGCTCCATCCGGCGCAGGGTGTCGATGTCGCTGTGCAGGTACCGCACCTGCACGCCCAGCTCCAGCAGGTAGTCGGTGAGGTCCTCGGCCATCTTCTTGGTGAGGGTGGTGACCAGGACCCGCTCGTCCTTCTCGGCGCGCACCCGGATCTCGTGCACCAGGTCGTCGATCTGGCCCTCGGTGGGCTTGACCACGACCTCGGGGTCGATCAGCCCGGTCGGCCGGATGATCTGCTCCACCACGCCGTCGCCGCGGGAGAGTTCGTACGGCCCGGGGGTCGCCGACAGGTAGACCTTCTGGCCGACCCGGGTCAGGAACTCCTCCCACTTCAGCGGGCGGTTGTCCAGCGCGGAGGGCAGCCGGAAGCCGTGGTCGACGAGGGTGCGCTTGCGGGACGCGTCGCCTTCGTACATCGCGCCGATCTGCGGCACCGTGTTGTGCGACTCGTCGACGACCAGCAGGAAGTCCTCGGGGAAGTAGTCGATGAGGGTGTCCGGCGCGGAGCCGGGGCCGCGGCCGTCGATGTGCCGCGAGTAGTTCTCGATGCCGGAGCAGGTGCCGATCTGGCGCATCATCTCGATGTCGTAGGTGGTGCGCATCCGCAGCCGCTGGGCCTCGAGGAGCTTGCCCTGCCTCTCCAGCAGCGCGAGCTGGTCGGCGAGCTCCGCCTCGATCCCGGCGATGGCCCGCTCCATCCGCTCGGGTCCCGCCACGTAGTGCGTCGCGGGGAAGACGTACACCTGCTCGTCCTCGGTGATCACCTCGCCGGTGAGCGGGTGCAGGGTGTACAGCGCCTCGATCTCGTCGCCGAACATCTCGATGCGGACCGCGAGCTGTTCGTAGACCGGGAAGATCTCGACGGTGTCGCCGCGGACCCGGAAGGTGCCGCGGGTGAACGCCAGGTCGTTGCGCGTGTACTGGATGTCGACGAACTTGCGCAGCAGCTGGTCGCGGTCGATCACGTCGCCGACCTTGAGCCGGACCATGCGGTCGATGTACTCCTGCGGGGTGCCCAGGCCGTAGATGCAGGAGACGGAGGCGACCACGACGACGTCCCGGCGGGTGAGCAGCGAGTTCGTCGCCGAGTGGCGCAGCCGCTCCACTTCCTCGTTGATCGACGAGTCCTTCTCGATGTACGTGTCCGTCTGCGGGACGTACGCCTCCGGCTGGTAGTAGTCGTAGTAGGAGACGAAGTACTCGACCGCGTTGTTCGGCAGGAGCTCGCGGAACTCGTTGGCGAGCTGGGCGGCCAGCGTCTTGTTCGGCGCCATCACCAGGGTGGGGCGCTGGAGCCGCTCGATCATCCACGCGGTGGTCGCCGACTTGCCCGTGCCGGTCGCGCCGAGCAGCACCACGTCCTGCTCGCCGGCGCGGATACGGCGTTCGAGGTCGTCGATCGCCGCCGGCTGGTCGCCGCTGGGCTGGTAGGGACTGACGACCTCGAAAGGCGCCACAGTGCGTTCGATGTCTGAAACGGGCCGCATGACACCACCGTACGGCTCCCCTGTGACAATCGGCGCCGCGCTCGCCCCGGCCCACCCCGCGGACCGCTTCTGACCTGCGGTTTCGCGGCGGCAGGGGGCGTTCGGGGGGCGTTGTCGGACCCCGGGTCTACCGTGGTGGGCATGGACGAGGTGGCGTGGGTGGTGAAGGAGACGGCGGTGGGGCCGCTGATGGCCGCGTGCAGCGGTCAGGGGCTGGTGCTGGTGGCGTTCCGGGCCGGTCCGCGGACGGTGGCGCGGCAGGTGGCCGCGCTGGAGCGGCGGCTGGGGTGCCCGGTGGTGGAGGACCCGGTGCGCACGGCGCCGGTCTCCGAGCAGTTGGACGCGTACTTCGCGGGGGAGCTGAGGCGGTTCGACCTGCCGCTGGACTGGTCGCTGACCGCGGGGTTCAACCGGCGGGTGCTGCGCGAGCTGGCCACGGGCGTGCCGTACGGGACGGTGGTGGGGTATCAGCACCTGGCCGACCGGGTCGGCGAGCCGGGCGCGGCCCGGGCGGTCGGCGCGGCGATGGGCGCGAACCCGCTGCCGGTGGTCGTGCCCTGCCACCGGGTGGTGGAGAGCGGCGGCGGGATAGGCGGCTTCGGCGGAGGTCTGGAGATCAAGCGGACGCTGCTGGCGCTGGAGGGGGTGCTCCCGGCCCCGCTGTTCTGACGGGGCTCCGGTGTTCCCAGGGAACGGGCCGCGCCGCTGCTCCGGCCGGTCGGCGCCGGCGCGCTACTCCCCCGAGGTGCGCGGGTCGGGGATCTGGGGGTGCCCGGCGGCCCGGGGCAGCTCGACCGGCGCGGGCGCGGGTACGTCCGCCCCGGTCCCGCCGCCGGCCTCGGCCGTGGGCTCCGGCTCCTCCTTTGCGCTCTCGGCCTTCGTGCCGTCGCTGCCGGCGGCCTCGCCGGTGCCGGCCGCCGCCCGGTCGAAGAAGCGCAGCATCTCCACCGGGAACGGCATGACGAGCGTGGAGTTCTTTTCCGCGGCGACCTCCACCACGGTCTGCAGCAGCCGCAGTTGCAGGGCGGAGGGGTTGGCGTCCATGGTCTTCGCGGCCTGGGAGAGCTTCTGCGACGCCTGGAGTTCGCCGTCGGCGGTGATGATGCGGGCCCGCCGCTCCCGGTCTGCCTCGGCCTGCCGGGCCATGGACCGCTTCATGGACTCCGGCAGCGCCACGTCCTTGATCTCGACCCGGTCGATGTGCACGCCCCACCCGGTGGCGGGGGTGGCCAGCATCAGCTCCAGGCCCTCGTGCAGGCGCTCCCGGCCGGAGAGCAGGTCGTCCAGCTCGCTCTTGCCGATGATGGACCGCAGCGAGGTCTGCGCGACCTGGAGCATCGCGAACTGGTAGTTCTGCACGTCCACGGTGGCCCGGACCGGGTCGACCACCCGGAAGTACAGCACCGCGTCGACCCGTACCGACACGTTGTCGCGGGTGATGCCGTCCTGCGCGGGCACCGGCAGCGTGATGACCTGCATGTTGACCTTCGTCATACGGTCCACGAAGGGCACCAGCATCCGCGGGCCGGGCTGCTTCGGCAGGGCGCTGACCCGGCCGAAGCGGTAGACCACCCCGCGTTCGTACTGCTTGACCACCTTGACGCTGCTCTTCAGACCGATCAGGCCGACAACGACGAGGATGATCACGAGGACGACGACGGCTTCCATGCCCGGGCCCCTTCTCGAGGTCGGTTCGCGGATCAGTTCGCGTCGAAGCGGGCGGCTGCCAGGTAGTCGGGGCGCGGGTCGAGCGCGGCGGCGAGCCGGAAGTGTCGCTGGGCTTCGGCGGAGCGGTTGGCGCGCTCCAGGGTACGGGCCAGCGCGAAGTGTGCGAAGGCGTTGTCCGGTTCCCGTTCCAGAACAATCTGGAACTCCAGCTCGGCCGGGCGCAGTTGGGCCGCGGCGAAGAACGCGCGGGCCCGCAGCAGCCGGGCCGCGGTGTTCTCCGGGTGCGCGGCGACCAGGGGGTCGAGCAGTTTGACGGCGCCGCGCGGGTCGCGGGCGGAGAGCAGTTGCTCCGCGGCGCGGTAGTCGATGACAAAGGTTTCCGGGGACCGCTCGTGCAAGGCCGCCTCCCTGGAACTCGGGCACGGGGACGACTGATCGTCTGGACAGACATACCCAACACGACCGGCGGCAACCGCATTCCCGGTCCGGCCGGCCCCGGCGCGGCCCCGCCCTCGGCCCGCCCCGGGGTGCTGCTACTCCCCCGCCGCGGCCGCCCGTGCCCGCAGCTGCTCCCACACCTTCCGCACCTGCGGTTCGAGGTCCGCCAGCGGGCCGTCGTTGTCGATGACGAGGTCCGCGATGGCCAGCCGTTCCTCCCGTGCGGCCTGCGCGGCCATCCGGGAGCGGGCTTCCGGCTCGGCCATGCCGCGCTGCCGTACCAGCCGGTCGAGTTGGGTGGCGGGGGCGGCGTCCACGACGACGATCAGGTCGTAGCGCGGGGCGAGGCCGTTCTCGGTGAGCAGGGGCACGTCGTGCACCACGATCGCGTCCGGCCCGGCGGCCTGCTGGAGTGCGGCGGAGCGCTCGGCGACCAGCGGGTGCACGATCGCGTTGAGCGCCTTGAGGCGGTCGGCGTCGGCGAAGACGATCGCGCCGAGCCTGGGGCGGTCCAGGGTGCCGTCGGCGCGCAGCACGTCCGGCCCGAACTCCGCGACGACGGCGGCCAGTCCGGGGGTGCCCGGCTCCACCACCTCGCGGGCGATACGGTCGGCGTCCACCACTGTCGCGCCGTACGACCCCAGCAGGCGGGTCACTTCGCTCTTGCCGGCACCGATGCCGCCGGTCAGCCCCACGTTCAGCATGGCAGCAGCCTAGGCCCTGCCGTTCGGCAGGCCCCGGCGGGTCCGGCGGGGCGGTGCGGGCGCCCCGACGGGGTGTCAGCGGGCGTCAGCGGCCGTCGTCTTCGCGGTCGGCGAGGAACCGCTCGAACTCGGCGGCCAGGTCGTCGGCGGTGGGCAGGTCGACCGGCTCGGCGATCAGGCTCTCCCGGCTCTGCGAGCCGGTCACCGCGTCGTACTGGCTCTCCAGGCCCCGCACGACGGAGACGAGTTCGCTGTCTCCCTCGGCGACCTGGCGGTCGATCTCGACGCGGACGGTGTGGGCCTCGCGGCGCAGCGCGTGCGCGACGTCGGGCAGCACCAGGCCGGTGGCGCCGGTGACGGCCTCCAGGACGGCGAGCGCGGCGTCCGGGTAGGGCGAGCGCGCCAGGTAGTGCGGCACGTGGGCGGCGACGCCCAGGACGTCCCGTCCGGCCTCGGCGAGCCGCAGCTCGACCAGGCTGGCGGCGCTGCCGGGGACCTGCGCCTCCTCGAACCAGGCGCGGTGGCCGGGCACCAGGTCCACCCGGTTGCCGTGCGGGGTCAGGCCGACCGGGCGGGTGTGCGGGACGCCCATCGGGATGCCGTGGAAGTTGATGGCCAGGCGCACCCCGAGCCGCTCGACGACCTGGAGCACGGCGGCGCTGAAGCGCTCCCATTCCACGTCCGGTTCGGAGCCGGTGAGCAGCAGGAACGGCGTGCCGGTGGTGTCCCGCACCAGGTACAGGTCGATGCAGGGCGCTTCGTACGACGACCAGTGGTCGCTTTCGAAGGTCATCAGGGGGCGGCGGGCCCGGTAGTCGACCAGCCGGTCGGCGTCGAAGCGCACGACGAGTTGGTTGTCGAGCCGGTCCAGCAGGTGCTGGGCGATCTGCTGGCCGGTCTCGCCGGCGTCCATGTACCCCTCGAAGTAGTAGAGCAGGACGGGTCCGGTGTC
The DNA here is from genome assembly GCF_057708105.1 of Actinacidiphila sp. bgisy144. Classification (NCBI taxonomy): domain Bacteria; kingdom Bacillati; phylum Actinomycetota; class Actinomycetes; order Kitasatosporales; family Streptomycetaceae; genus Actinacidiphila; species Actinacidiphila sp. bgisy144. The sequence goes on from NZ_JBYIRM010000009.1 coordinate 198,714, forward strand.
GCCGACCGCTTCGTCAACGGCTTCGGCACCGCCCGGTACGTACTCGTAAAGCCCCTGCGGATCGGCCACGATGATCGTCCTCCCTTGCTCCTCGTGAGCGACAACGAACCGTATCCGCCCGCCATTCCCGCCCGCGCGCCCCGAACCCGTTTTCCGGCCGGTGCACAGGTGTTCACCCCGGGTGTCCGCCCGCCGGAAAGGCGGTGGGCCCGCCCCTCTCCGAGGAGAGGAACGGGCCCACCGGGGAACCTGGAGCGGGGAGCGTCAGCTCTGGCCGCCCGCCAGCTTCTCGCGCAGCGCGGCGAGCGCCTCGTCGGAGGCGAGGGCGCCGCTGTTGTCGTCGGACTCCGAGGAGTACGAACCGCCACCGCCACCGCCGGAGGCCGCCGCCTGGGAGGCGGAACCGGCCTCGGCCGCCGCCTGCTCGTCGGCCTCGCGGGACTTGATGACCTGCGCCTGGTGCTGCTCGAAGCGGGCCTGGGCCGTGGCGTACTGGCCCTCCCACTCCTCGCGCTGCTTGTCGTACCCCTCGAGCCAGTCGTTGGTCTCGGGGTCGAAGCCCTCGGGGTAGATGTAGTTGCCCTGGTCGTCGTAGGACGCGGCCATGCCGTACAGGGTCGGGTCGAACTCGACCGAGGCCGGGTCGGCACCGAAGGACTCGTTGGCCTGCTTGAGGGACAGCGAGATCCGGCGGCGCTCCAGGTCGATGTCGATGACCTTGACGAAGATCTCGTCGTTGACCTGGACGACCTGCTCGGGGATCTCCACGTGGCGCTCGGCCAGCTCGGAGATGTGCACCAGGCCCTCGATGCCCTCGTCCACGCGGACGAACGCACCGAACGGAACGAGCTTGGTGACCTTGCCGGGCACGACCTGCCCGATCTGGTGGGTCCGGGCGAACTGCTGCCACGGGTCTTCCTGGGTCGCCTTCAGCGACAGGGAGACGCGCTCGCGGTCCATGTCGACGTCCAGGACCTCGACCGTGACCTCCTGGCCGACCTCGACGACCTCGGAGGGGTGGTCGATGTGCTTCCAGGACAGCTCGGAGACGTGCACCAGGCCGTCGACCCCGCCGAGGTCCACGAACGCACCGAAGTTGACGATCGAGGAGACGACGCCGGAGCGCACCTGGCCCTTCTGGAGGGTGGTGAGGAAGGTCTGGCGGACCTCGCTCTGGGTCTGCTCCAGCCAGGCGCGGCGGGACAGGACCACGTTGTTGCGGTTCTTGTCCAGCTCGATGATCTTCGCCTCGAGCTCCTTGCCGACGTACGGCTGGAGGTCGCGGACCCGGCGCATCTCGACGAGCGACGCGGGCAGGAAGCCGCGCAGGCCGATGTCGAGGATGAGGCCGCCCTTGACGACCTCGATGACGGTACCGGTGACGATGCCGTCCTCTTCCTTGATCTTCTCGATGGTGCCCCAGGCACGCTCGTACTGGGCGCGCTTCTTCGAGAGGATCAGGCGGCCTTCCTTGTCCTCCTTCTGGAGGACCAGGGCCTCGATCTCGTCGCCGACGGCAACGACCTCGTTGGGGTCGACGTCGTGCTTGATCGACAGCTCGCGGGAGGGGATGACGCCCTCGGTCTTGTAACCGATGTCGAGCAGGACCTCGTCCCGGTCGACCTTCACGATGACGCCGTCGACGATGTCGCCGTCGTTGAAGTACTTGATCGTCTCGTCGATCGCGGCGAGGAAGGCTTCCTCGTTGCCAATGTCGTTGACCGCCACCTGCGGGGTGGTACGAGGGGCCTCGGTGCTGCTCGTCATTAGGGAAAGGACTCCGGTACGGACAGTAAGTCGTAGGTACTGCTACGCCGGGAACCTTTTTCAAGCTGTCGCCCCCACCATGTGAGGGCCCGTGGCCGCTGGGCCGAGGGTTCTGCAACAGTTCGAGCGTGGCCTGCTCCGTCTGAGGCGCGCAGGCTCGCAGCGCAACTTGTAGCATACGGGGGCAGCCGGGCACGGTCAATGCGCGAAGAGGCACAGCAGGCGCATAACGGACCCGACCGACGCAAACCCGCCACCTGCCGGTCCTCTGAGAGAGTACGACGACTGCCGCGATGATCCAAGGACCCGAGATCCAGGGACCCGAACCCGAAGCGACCCGGCGCACCGCGGGCAGCACGGAGAGCAGCCGGGCGAACCGCCGCTGGTGGGACCGCAACGCCGACGACTACCAGCGCGAGCACGGCGACTTCCTCGGCGACGGCCGCTTCGTGTGGGGCCCGGAGGGCCTGGACGAGGCCGAGGCCGCGCTGCTCGGCCCGGCCGCCGGCCTGAAGGGCCTGGACGTGCTGGAGGTCGGCGCGGGCGCCGCCCAGTGCTCCCGCTGGCTGGCCGCCCGCGGCGCCCGGCCGGTCGCGCTCGACCTGTCCCACCGCCAGCTCCAGCACGCCCGCCGCATCGACCTGGAGGCGGGGGATGCAGTTGCAGACGGCCCCGCCGCGGCGGCCCCGGCCGCAGCGCCCGCCCTGGTGCAGGCCGACGCGGGCGCGCTGCCCTTCGCCGACGCCTCCTTCGACCTGGTCTGCTCCGCCTACGGCGCGCTGCCCTTCATCGCCGACACCGCCCGCGTGCACCGCGAGGTGGCCCGGGTGCTGCGGCCCGGCGGCCGCTGGGTGTTCTCCGTGACGCACCCGGTGCGCTGGGCCTTCCCCGACGAGCCGGGCCCCGAGGGCCTGACCGCCGTCGCCTCCTACTTCGACCGCACCCCCTACGTCGAGCAGGACGATCGGGGGCTGGCCGTCTACGTCGAGCACCACCGCACCCTGGGCGACCGGGTGCGGGAGATCACCGCCGCCGGGCTGCGCCTGGTCGACCTGGTCGAACCCGAGTGGCCGGACTGGAACGGGCAGGAGTGGGGCGGCTGGTCCCCGCTGCGCGGGCGGCTGCTGCCGGGCACCGCGGTCTTCGTCTGCCTCGCGCCGTGATCCGGCCGCGGCCCGAGGGCCTGGCCCTGCCGGTCGCGACGGTCGTGCCCGCGCTGCTGGCCGCGCTGCGGGAGCGGGGCCGCGCGGTGCTGGCCGCGCCGCCCGGCACCGGCAAGACCACGCTCGTCCCGCTGCTGCTGGCCGCGGAGTCCACCGGCCGGGTGCTGGTGGCCGAGCCGCGGCGGATGGCCGCGCGGGCCGCCGCCCGGCGGATGGCGTGGCTGCTGGGCGAGGAGGTCGGCGGCACCGTCGGCTTCACGGTGCGCGGCGAGCGGCGGGTGTCGGCGGCGACCGCGGTGGAAGTGGTCACCACCGGAGTGCTGCTCCAGCGGCTGCAACGCGACCCGGAACTGGCCGGGGTCGGCACGGTGATGCTCGACGAGTGCCACGAACGGCACCTCGACGCCGACACCGCGACGGCCTTCCTGCTGGACGTACGCTCCGTGCTGCGCCCGGAACTGCGGCTGCTGGCGGCGTCCGCCACGACCGACACGGCGGCGTGGGCGGAACTGCTGGACGGCCCGGTGATCGAGGCCGAGGGGGTCCTGCACCCGGTCGCGGTGCGGTGGGCGCCGCCGCCCCGCCCGCCGCGGCCCCCGCACAGCGGTGGTCCGTCCGCCGCGAGCAGGGGCCGGGTGGACCCGGCGCTGCTGGAGCACGTGGCCGCCACGGTGCGGCGGGCGCTGCGCGAGCAGGACGGCGACGTGCTGTGCTTCCTGCCCGGCGCGGGCGAGATCGCCCGGGTCGCCGGGATGCTCGGCACCGACGGGCCGACCGAGGTGCTCCAGGTGTACGGCCGCGCGCCCGCCGCCGTACAGGACGCGGCGCTGCGGCCCGGGGAGCGCCGCCGGGTGCTGCTGGCCACCTCCGTGGCCGAGTCGAGCCTGACCGTGCCCGGGGTGCGGGTCGTGGTCGACTGCGGGCTGGCCCGGGAGCCGCGGATGGACCACGCCCGCGGCCTGGGCACCCTGACCACGGTGCGGGTCTCCCGCGCCGCCGCCGAGCAGCGGGCCGGCCGCGCCGGGCGGGAGGCGCCCGGCACCGTCTACCGCTGCTGGGCCGAGGCCGAGCACGCCCGGCTGCCGCGGCTGCCCGCGCCCGAGATCGCGCTGGCCGACCTGACCGCGTTCGCGCTCCAGGCCGCCTGCTGGGGTGCGCCGGACGCCGAGGGGCTCGCCCTGCTCGACGCTCCCCCGCCCGGCGCGCTCGCCGCGGCCCGCGCCACCCTGCACGGGCTCGGCGCCGTGGACGGTGCCGGCCGCGCCACCGACCGCGGCCGGCGGCTCGCCCTGCTCGGGCTGCACCCCCGGCTGGGCCGCGCCCTGCTGGACGCCGCCCCCGAGGCGGGCGCCGCGCGGGCCGCGGAGGTCACCGCCCTGCTGTCCGAGGAACTCCCCGGCTCCTACGGCTCCGACCTGACCGCCGCCTGGCACCGGGCCGGCCGCGGCGGCGACCCCTATGCCCGGCGCTGGCGCGCCGAGGCCCGCCGCCTTGAGGCCGCCCTGCGCTCCGCACTGCCGCGCGGCGGCCAGGCGGCCGACCCGCCCGCGGGCGGCGGGCGGCTGTCCGACGACGCGGTGGCCGGGCTGGTCGCCGCGCTGGCGTTTCCCGAACGGGTCGCGCGGCGCCGCGGCCCGGGCGCCTACCTCATGGCCGGCGGTACCGCGGCCGAGGTCGGCGGCGGCATCGGCGAGGCGGAGTGGGTCGCCGTCGCGGTCGCCGACCGGGGCGCGGGCCGGGCCGGTGCGCGGGTGCGGGTCGCGGCCGTCATCGACGAGGGCATCGCCCGGCAGGCGGCGGGCGGCGTCCTGGAGTCGTACGAGGAGGTGCGGTGGCGCGACGGCGACGTGGTCGCGCGCCGCGTGGAACGGCTGGGCGCGATCGAGTTGGGCACCGCGCCGCTGCGCCGCCCCGAGCCGTCCTTGCTGCGGGCCGCGCTCCTGGAGGGGCTGCGGGCCGAGGGCACGGGGCTGCTGCGCTGGTCGCGCGAGGCGGCGGGCCTGCGGCAGCGGATGGCGTTCGCGCACCGGGTGCTGGGCGGGACGTGGCCGGACGTGGCCGAACAGGCCCTGCTGGAGCGGGCACCGGAGTGGCTGGGCCCCGAGCTGGCCGCCGCCCGGCGCCGCGCCGACCTCGAACGCGCCGACGCCGGGGCGGCGTTGCAGCGGCTGCTGCCCTGGGCGACCGGCGAGGCGGCGCGCTTCGCCGAGCTGGTGCCCGAGCGGATCGCGGTGCCGACCGGGTCGAAGATCCGCGTCGACTACAGCGGTGAGCAGCCCGTACTGGCGGTCAAGCTCCAGGAGTTGTTCGGACTGCGGCAGACCCCGCAGGTGGCCGGGGTGCCGGTGCTGGTGCACCTGCTGTCCCCGGCCGGGCGGCCGGCCGCGGTCACGGCCGACCTCGCGTCCTTCTGGCGCGAGGGGTACCGGGCGGTGCGGGCGGAGTTGCGCGGGCGCTACCCGCGCCACTCCTGGCCGCAGGACCCGACGGCGGCGCCGCCCACCCGGCGCTGAGGAGCCGCGCCCGCGGTACGAGCCCAGCGCGCCTCACACTGACGCCTTACGAGCCGGCCGCTTACGGGTCGGCGGCTTACGAGCTGAGTGCTGCGCCCGTGGCCGTGCCCGCCGTGTCGGTGGGGTCGGGGGTCGCCGAGGGGGAGGTACCGTCCGAGCTGCCGGAGTCGTCGCTGCCGCACGTGGGGTCGGGCGTGGGCGAGTCGGTCGGCGAGTCGGTCGGGCTCGCGGTGGCGGAGTCCGTCGGCGTCGGGGTGTCCGTGGTGCAGCCCGGGTCCGTCGGGGTGCTGCTGGTGGGCGGCGTGGTGGGCGAGGTCGACGGGTCGCTGCTGGTGGGCGGGGTGGTGGACGCGCCGCCGCTCGGGCTGGTCGTCGGGCTGGAGGACGCCGGGGAGCTGGGTGCCACGGTGCCGCTGACGCTCTTCGTCGGGGACGGCGACGGCGAGGCGGTGCCCGAGGCGGACGGCGTCGGGGTGGCCGTCTTGCTCGGGGAGGGCGTCGGGGACGTCGACGGGCTGAGCGCGGGGCTGGCCGAACCCGACCGGTCCGGCACCGTGACGGTGCCGCCCTGCCGGAAGTGCTCGTACCAGGCCATCACCAGGTTCAGGTAGTCCTGCGAGTGGTTGTAGCCGAGGATCGCCCGGTCCATGTCGGCGGGCACCGCCAGGTCCCGGCCGTCGGCGCACAGGTAGTGCGCGGCGGCGAGCGCCGCGTCGTAGATGTTGTTCGGGTCGCTCACCCCGTCGCCGTTGCCGTCCGCACCCCAGGTGCGCCAGGTGGACGGGATGAACTGCATCGGCCCGACGGCCCGGTCGTGCACCGCGTCCCCGTCGTACTTGCCGTTGTCGGTGTCGGAGATGTTCGCGAAGCCGTCGCCGTTGAGCACCGGGCCGAGGATCGGCTTGTACGTGGTGCCGTTGGCGTCGACCGCGCCGCCGCGGGCCTGCCCCGACTCCACCTGGCCGATCGCGGCGAGCAGTTGCCACGGCAGGTGGCAGCCCGGGTCGGACTCCGCGACCGACGCCTGCGCGCGCTGGTAGGCCGCGAGCACCGTCGTCGGCAGGCTCGCGCCGCCGGACACCGTCACGTCCGTGTCCGTGCCGGTGCCGGTGGGCGAGGCGACCGGGCCCTGCGGGCTGCTCAGCGGCGGGAGTTCGGTGACGTACGGGGAGTCGCCGTCGATCGAGCCGTCCGGAGTGGTGCTCGCCTGGGACTGCTGCTGGTCCTGCGCGGCGGCATGGGCGACCTGGATCAGGCCGGGGGCCTGCGAGGCGCCCAGCGCCGCCATGGCCGCGGCGGCCACCACGGTGCCCGCCGCTCCCCTACGAACCCTCTTGCTGGTGCCGAAGCGCCGCGCTGCCATATCGGCGTCCCTCCCCGAAAGCGATATGTGAGCCTGTCCCGGCTCCACAACTCGCACGACCCTACGGCAACTTCAGCCCCGCGACCATGGCCCGTCGGTGAATCCACAGCGTCCGGGAGCTGTCGTGCGGTGTGCTCCCGGACCCGCGAGGCCCCTTCCGGCGGCCCCCATCCCGGGCGCCCCCGGGCGCCCCGGCCGCCCCCGGCCGCTTCCCCCTAGTGCGCGGCCGACTCCCAGTCCGGGCCCGAGCCCACGGAGACGTCCAGCGGCGCACGCAGCGGGTACGCGGTGGACATCTCGTGCCGCACCAGCGCCTCCACCTGCTCGCGTTCGCCCGGAGCGACCTCCACCACGATTTCGTCGTGCACCTGGAGCAGCATGCGCGAGGCCAACTGCCGGTCGGTGAGGGCCTGGTCGACCCGGAGCATCGCGATCTTGACGATGTCCGCGGCCGACCCCTGGATCGGCGCGTTCAGCGCCATGCGCTCGGCCATCTCCCGGCGCTGCCGGTTGTCGCTGTTGAGGTCGGGCAGATAGCGGCGGCGGCCGAGCAGCGTCTCGGTGTACCCGGTGCCGCGGGCCTCCTCCACCGCGCGGCGCAGATAGTCCCGCACCCCGCCGAACCGCTCGAAGTACGTCTCCATCAGCGCCCGCGCCTCGGCCGCCTCGATCCCGAGCTGCTGGGACAGCCCGAACGCCGACAGCCCGTACGCCAACCCGTACGACATCGCCTTGATCTTGCGGCGCATCTCGGCGTCGACCTTGTCGCGCGGCACCGAGAAGACCTGCGAGCCGACCGTGGTGTGCAGGTCCTCGCCGGAGGTGAACGCCGCGATCAGCCCGTCGTCCTCCGACAGGTGCGCCATCACCCGCAGTTCGATCTGGCTGTAGTCGGCCGTCAGCAGCGAGTCGTACCCCTCGCCGACGACGAAGCCCCGGCGGATCGCCCGGCCCTCGTCGGTACGCACCGGCACGTTCTGCAGATTGGGGTCCGTGGAGGACAGCCGGCCGGTCGCCGCGACGATCTGGCTGAACGTGGTGTGGATACGGCCCTCGGGCGCGATCGTCTTGACCAGGCCCTCGACGGTGACCCGCAGCTTCGCCTGCTCCCGGTGGCGCAGCATGATCACCGGCAGCTCGTGGTCGGTCTGCCCGGCCAGCCACGCCAGCGCGTCGGCGTCGGTGGTGTAACCGGTCTTCGTCTTCTTCGTCCTGGGCAGGCCCAGCTCGCCGAAGAGCACCTCCTGGAGCTGCTTGGGCGAGCCGAGGTTGAACTCGTGGCCCACCGAGGCGTGCGCCTCCTCGACCGCGTGCCGCACCGCGGCGGCGAACTGCTGCTCCAGCCCCTCCAGATGGGCCCGGTCCGCGGCGATCCCGGCCCGCTCCATCTTCGCCAGCAGCGCCGACGTCGGCAGCTCCACATCCCGCAGCAGCTCCGCGGCGCCCACCTCCGGCAGCCGCTGCCCGAACACCTCGCCCAGGTCCAGCACGGTCCGCGCCTGCACCATCAGCGCCTCGGCGGCGGCCGACTCCCCGTCGTCCTCCTCGCCGAACGCCAACTGGCCGCCGTCCGAGGCAGCCGGTGCCAGCTCACGGCCCAGATACTCCACCGACAGCACGTCCAGCGCGAACGACCGGCGGCCCGGCTTGATCAGATACGCCGCCAGCGCCGTGTCCATCCCGACACCCGCCAGCTGCCAGCCGTGCTCGGCGAAGACCCGCATCGCGTTCTTCGCGTTGTGCACCACCTTGGGGCGCGCCGGATCGGCCAGCCACTGCGCGAACGCCTTCTCGTCCGCCCCGTCCAACTGCGCCGGGTCGAACCACGCCGCGTCCTCCCCCGCCGCCAGCGCGAGTTGGCTGACCGCACCGGACCCCAGCGCCCAGGTGTCCACGCTCGCCAGCCCCACCGGGCCCCCGGCGTGCCCCTCCAACCAGCCCGGCAGCTCACCCGCCGACAGCACCACACCCTCGACCGCCACCCCCTCGGCGATCTCCGCCTCCTCCGCGGCCGCGCCCGGGTCGGCCGCGAACAGCCGCTCCCGGAAGTTCGGGTTGCGGAACTCCAGCGCGTCCAGCACCTGGCCGAGCGACTCGCGGTCGTACGGCTCCCGGCCCAACCCGTCCGCGCTCGCCGGCAGCGCCACGTCCCGCACCATCTCGGTCAGCCGCCGGTTCAGCTTCACCGCGTCCAGGTGGGCCCGCAGGTTCTCGCCCGCCTTGCCCTTCACCTCGTCCACCCGCGCGCACAGCTCCGCGAACGAGCCGAACTGCATGATCCACTTGGCCGCGGTCTTCTCGCCGACACCGGGAATGCCCGGCAGGTTGTCCGACGGGTCGCCGCGCAGCGCCGCGAAGTCCGGGTACTGCGCGGGGGTCAGGCCGTACCGCTCCTCGACCTTCGCCGGGGTGTAGCGGGTCAGCTCCGAGACGCCCTTCGTCGGATACAGCACCGTGACGTGGTCCGAGACGAGCTGGAAGGCGTCCCGGTCACCGGTGACGATCAGCACCTCGTAACCCAGCGCCTCCGCCTGCGTGGCCAAGGTGGCGATGATGTCGTCGGCCTCGAAGCCCTCCACCGCGAAGCGCGGCACCACCATCGCGTCCAGCAGCTCCCCGATCAGCGCGACCTGCGAGCTGAACTCGTCGGGCGTCTTCGAACGGGTCGCCTTGTACTCCGGGTACTCGTCGAACCGCCAGGTCTTGCGGGACACGTCGAACGCCACCGCCAGATGCGTGGGCTGCTCGTCGCGCAGCGTGTTCGCCAGCATCGACGCGAACCCGTACACCGCGTTCGTCGGCTGCCCCGTGACCGTGTTGAAGTTCTCCACGGGCAGCGCGTAGAACGCCCGGTACGCCAGCGAATGCCCATCGAGCAGCATCAGCCGCGGTCGGTCGGTCGTCGTCTTCGATCCGGATACTTTCTCAGCCACATCCCGATCCTCCCACGCCCCACCGACAGACTTGCCGCTCCGCGGGCGGAGCGGCGGCGAACGGCAGGTGGGAGGATGGGGTCATGGCGAAGAAGCCCCCTGGTGGTGACCCCGTACAGGACGCGCCGGATGTCGGTGCGCCCAAGCACGCTGCCGCGGGGCTGACCGCGGTCGCGAAGAGCATGAGGATCGCCGACGCGCAGATGGGCGCGCGGCGGACCGCACTGACCTTGCTGAAGGTCAACCAGAAGAACGGCTTCGACTGCCCGGGCTGCGCGTGGCCCGAGGGCGAGCGCCGCCACACGTTCGAGTTCTGCGAGAACGGCGCCAAGGCCGTCGCGGAGGAGGCGACGCTGCGCCGGGTCACCCCGGACTTCTTCGCCGCCCACCCCGTCTCGGAGCTGGCGCGCCGCAGCGGCTACTGGCTCGGCCAGCAGGGCCGGATCACCCAGCCGATGTACCTGCCCGAAGGCGCCGACCACTACGAAGCGGTCCCCTGGGAGCGGGCGTTCGAGATCATCGCCGGCGAACTGACCGCCCTGGACAGCCCCGACGAGGCCGTCTTCTACACCTCAGGCCGCACCAGCAACGAAGCCGCCTTCCTCTTCCAGCTCTTCGCCCGCGCCTACGGCACCAACAACCTCCCCGACTGCTCCAACATGTGCCACGAGTCCTCCGGCTCCGCACTGACCGAGACCCTCGGCGTCGGCAAGGGCAGCGTGCTCCTGGAAGACCTGCACCGCGCCGAACTCATCATCGTCGCCGGCCAGAACCCCGGCACCAACCACCCGCGGATGCTCTCCGCACTGGAGAAGGCGAAGCACGGCGGCGCCCGCATCGTCACCGTCAACCCGCTCGCCGAAGCCGGCACCGAACGCTTCAAGAACCCGCAGACCGCCACCGGACTGGCCGGGCGCGGCACCGCGCTGTCCGACCTGCACCTGCCCATCCGGCTCGGCGGCGACCAGGCCCTCTTCCGCGCCCTGGGCCGCCTCCTGATCGAGGACGACGCCCTCGACCACGACTTCATCGCCACCCACACCCACGGCTACCAGGAGTACGAAGCCGCCGCCCGCGCCGCCGACTGGGCCGAGGTCGAACGCGCCACCGGCCTGACCCGCGCCGAGATCGAGGAACTGCACACCCTCGTACGCGGCGCCAGGAGCGTCGTCGTGTGCTGGGCCATGGGCCTGACCCAGCACAAGCACGCCGTCCCCACCATCCGCGAGGTCGTCAACTTCCTGCTGCTCGGCGGCAACGTCGGCCGCCCCGGCGCCGGCGTCTGCCCCGTCCGCGGCCACTCCAACGTCCAGGGCGACCGCACCATGGGCATCTTCGAACGCCCCGCGCCCGCCTTCCTCGACTCCCTGGAACGGGAGTTCGGCTTCGCGCCGCCCCGCCACCACGGCTACGACGTCGTCCGCGCCATCCGCGCCCTGCGCGACGGCACCGCCAAGGTCTTCCTCGCCATGGGCGGCAACTTCGTCGCCGCCTCCCCCGACACCGACGTCACCGAAGCGGCCGTCCGCAACGCCCGGTTGACCGTCCACGTCTCCACCAAACTCAACCGCTCGCACACCGTCACCGGCGCCCGCGCGCTGATCCTGCCCACCCTCGGCCGCACCGAGAAGGACCGGCAGGTCGGCGGCGACCAGTTCGTCACCGTCGAGGACTCCATGGGCATGGTGCACGCCTCCCGCGGCAACCTGCCCCCCGCCTCACCCCAGCTGCTCTCCGAACCGGCCATCGTCAGCCGCCTCGCCCGCGCGGTGCTCGGCCCCCGGCACGGCATCCCCTGGGCCGACTTCGAAGCCGACTACGACCAGATCCGCGACCGCATCTCCCGCGTCGTCCCCGGCTTCGACGACTTCAACACCCGCGTCCGCCGCCCCGGCGGCTTCACCCTGCCGCACGCGCCGCGCGACAGCCGCACCTTCCCCACCGCCACCGGCAAGGCCAACTTCACCGCCGCGCCCCTGGAGTACCCCGAGGTCCCCGCCGGGCGGCTGCTGCTCCAGACACTGCGCTCGCACGACCAGTACAACACCACCATCTACGGCCTCGACGACCGCTACCGCGGCATCCGGAACGGCCGCCGCGTCGTCCTCGTCCACCCCGACGACGCCGCCGCGGCCGGCCTCGCCGACGGCGACTACGCCGACCTCGTCGGCGAGTGGACCGACGGCACCGAACGCCGCGCCGACGGCTTCCGCGTCGTGCACTACCCCACCCCCCGCGGGTGCGCCGCCGCGTACTACCCCGAGACCAATGTGCTGGTCCCGCTCGACCACACCGCCGACACCAGCAACACCCCGGCGTCGAAGTCCGTGGTGATCCGGCTCGAACCGCACCGGCCGGACCGGCCCTGACCCCCGGCGGGACGGCGGGTCCGACCGGCCCTTACCCTCGATCTGCGCGCCGGCCGCACCGGCCGTCCCGCGCCTCCCGACCGCACCACCACCGGCAGAACGGAGCCGACCCGCATGGGCGAGCAGACCCCCACCCAGTTCTCCCCGGAGACCCTGGCGCAGTACGCCGGGCTCGGCATCGACCTGCCGTCGTTCTTCTCGGCCGGGCCGCTCGGCGGGCGGATGGGCATCCAGATCGTCGAGGCCACGTCCGAGAAGGTGGTGGGCACCATGCCCGTCGAGGGCAACACGCAGCCGTACGGGCTGCTGCACGGCGGGGCGTCCGCGGTGCTGGCGGAGACGCTGGGGTCGGTCGGGGCGATGCTGCACGGGGGGCCGAGCAAGATCGCGGTCGGGGTGGACCTCAATGCGACGCATCACCGCAGTGTGCGCAGTGGGAGCGTGACGGGGACGGCGACGCCGGTGCACCGGGGGCGGTCCTCGGCCAGCTACGAGATCGTCATCACCGACGACGCCAGCGGCAAGCGAGTCTGCACCGCGCGCCTCACCTGCATGCTGCGCCCCGCCTCCCCGCCCCAGCCCGCCCCCACCGCCACCGCCTGAGAACCCCCCGGCCGGCCCACCGCCACCGCCTGAGCGGCCCCCGGCCGGCCCCGCCCCGGGACGGCCGCTCAGTGCTTGGGGCCGACGTGGCGGTCCATGAGCGCGACGGCCTCCCGGCGGGCGACGGAGATGTTGTACGGCCGGCCGGCCCGCCGGGTCACCTTCCACTCCACTCCCACCGCGTCGAGGGCGTCGCAGTACAACTTCCTGATGTCGTCGGACACGTTGGTGAACAGGTAGCGCGGGTACTCGTAGCGCTTGCGCTGTCCCGCGACGGTGCGGACCGTCCAGTTCACCACCCGGCAGCCGTCGGAGTGGATGAGGCCGCGGATGAACTCCCACGGGTGTGCGTCCACGATCTGCTGCTGCCAGGGGGCCAAGGCGATCGTCCGCTCGTGTTTCCTGCCGGGCCCGTGCTGCGGGAAGAGGCAGGAGAGGTGCTTCGAGTACGCCTTCACGACATGGCAGCCGGTCCGGCGCAGGCGGCTGGTCCGGTTGAAGGGGAGGACTGTGCGCATCGCGGCCTCGGCGGCGTCCATCAGTCCGGGCCAGTCGTCGGCGCAGGTGATCGACAGGCTCGGCACGCGGTGCCCGGAGTAGCGGCTGACGTGGCCGTCGCCCAGGTAGAGGCCGAGCAGGTAGCTGTAGGCGGGCCGGTCCAACGGGGCCCCGTCGCAGCGGGGGCAGGGGCGTTCCCGTCCCGGGCACGCGCCGCGCTCGGCCCGGTCGAGGTGGACCCAGTAGCCGACCGTGCCGGCGGGGACGCCGAGCCGGCGGGCGGCTTCGGCGTTGGTCACACCGCTGCGCACGAGGTCGACGGCTGTGCGGCGGAGCTCCGGGGTGGCCATGAAGCGAGCGTCACACCCGCAGCCGTACGAGCGCACGAACAAAGGATCGAAATCACTCGATCGAGCGATGGGCGTCTGGGACGCGCTGGAGAACAGGGGTGCCGGGTGCGGGATTCGAACCCGCATGCCCTCTCGGACAGATGTGTTTGAGACATCCGCGTATGCCGTTCCGCCAACCCGGCGAGGTTGTCGTGGTCAGCTTAGCGTGTGGATGCGCGGCATCGCAGCTAGGTAGGCTCAGGGATGTACCACACGCCATGACCCGAGGAGCACCGCACCGTGAGCGCCCCCGACGAGCCCACACCCGCGCAGGATGACGCTGCCCCGCATGTGCCGCCCGCGACCACGCGGGTCGTCATCGCCGAGGACGAGGCGCTGATCCGGCTGGACCTGAAGGAGATGCTGGAGGAGGAGGGCTACGCGGTCGTCGGCGAGGCGGGCGACGGCGAGACCGCGGTGAAGCTCGCCGAGGAGCTCCGCCCGGACCTGGTGATCCTGGACGTCAAGATGCCGGTCCTCGACGGCATCAGCGCCGCGGAGCGGATCGCCGGGGAGAAGCTGGCCCCCGTGCTGATGCTCACCGCCTTCTCCCAGCGCGAGCTGGTCGAGCGGGCCCGGGACGCGGGCGCGATGGCGTACCTGGTGAAGCCGTTCACCAAGAGCGACCTGGTGCCGGCGATCGAGATGGCGGTGAGCCGCTTCCAGGAACTGCGCGCCCTGGAGGCGGAGATCGCCGACCTGTCGCTGCGGCTGGAGACCCGCAAGCTGGTGGACCGGGCGAAGAGCGTGCTCCAGACCAAGTACGGGCTGACCGAGCCGGCGGCGTTCCGCTGGATTCAGAAGACGTCGATGGACCGGCGGATGTCGATGCAGGCGGTGGCGCAGGCGGTCATCGACGAGGTGACGGAGAAGTAGGTCCCCGCCCGCGGTACAGGGCGGCTGCACGGTACGGGTAAGGCCCGCACTCTTGGAGTGCGGGCCTTACCCGTCGATCGGTCCCCGGTGTGCCCCGGGGCGCCGGTCAGTCCTCGCCGAGGTACGTCTTGCGGACGCCCTCGTCGTGCAGGAGTTCCTGGCCGCTGCCGGAGATCTTGATGCTGCCGATCTCCATGACGTGGGCCTGGTCGGCGAGCGAGAGGGCGGCCTGGGCGTTCTGCTCGACGAGCAGGATGGTCATGCCCTGGGACCGCAGCTCGACGATGGTGGCCATGATCTTCTGCATCATGATCGGCGAGAGGCCCATGGAGGGCTCGTCGAGCATCAGCAGCTTGGGCTGGGACATCAGGGCGCGTCCCATGGCGAGCATCTGCTGCTCGCCGCCGGACAGGGTGCCGGCGGCCTGCTTGCGGCGTTCCCCGAGGATCGGGAACAGCTCGTAGGCGCGCTCGACGTCCTTGGTGATGCCGGCGGCGTCCCGGCGGAGGAAGGCGCCGAGCAGCAGGTTCTGCTCGATGCTGAGCCGGGGGAAGATGTGCCGGCCCTCCGGGGAGTGGGCCAGGCCCAGGGAGACGATCTTGTGCGGGGGTACCCGGGTGAGCACCTTGCCGTCGAAGGTCACCCGGCCGCCGATCGGCTTGAGCAGGCCGCTGAGGGTGCGCAGGGTGGTGGTCTTGCCGGCGCCGTTGGTGCCGATGAGGGTGACGACCTGGCCGGCCTCGACGGTAAACGAGATGCCCTTGACGGCCTCGATCTTGCCGTAGGCGACCCGGAGGTCCTCTACTTCGAGCAGTGCGGTCATCGGTCGTTCTCCTGCTCCTGCGCGCCGGTGCCGGTGCCGGCCTCGTTGTCGCCGTCGGCCGCCGGTTCCGGTTCGGCCGCCGGTTCCGCCTCGAACGGCTCGCCCAGGTAGGCCGCGACGACGCGCTCGTCGCTCTGGACGACGTCCGCGGTGCCCTCGACCAGTTTCTGGCCCTGGACGAGGACGGCGACGCGGTCGCAGAGGTTGAAGATGAACCGCATGTCGTGCTCGATGACGAGCACCGCGATGCCCTGGTCCCGGATGGCGAAGACCAGTTCCTCGGTGGCGCGGGTCTCCTGCGGGTTCATGCCGGCGGTGGGCTCGTCGAGCAGGAGCAGCCCGGGCTCGCTGGCGAGCGCGCGGGCGATCTCAAGCTTGCGCTGCTCGCCGTAGGGGAGGTTGCGGGCGAGGTGGTCGGCCTTCGCCGCGAGGCCGGTGAACTCCAGGAGTTCCATGGCCCGTTCCCGGGAGCGGGCCTCGGCCTTGTGGTAGCGCGGCCCGCGGATGAGGGCGGAGAAGAGGCCCTCGCGGGTGCGGGTGTGCCGGCCGACGAGGACGTTCTCCAGCACGGTCATGTTGGCGAACAGCCGGATGTTCTGGAAGGTGCGGGCGACGCCTGCCTTGGTGACGAGGTGGGGCTTGGGCGGCAGGACGGTGCCCTGGTAGCGGACGGAGCCCTCGGTGGGGACGTACAGCCCGGTGAGGCAGTTGAAGAAGGTGGTCTTGCCGGCGCCGTTGGGGCCGATCAGGCCGACGATCTCACCGCTGTTGACGGTGAGGCTGACGTCGCGGACGGCGGTGAGGCCGCCGAAGCGCATGATGACGCCGCTGGCCTGGAGCAGCGGGGTGCTGCCGGGGGTGGCCGCCGGGGCGGCGGGGGTGCTGGTCGTCGTGGTCATGGTGTCCTTCACGCCCCTGCCGCGCCGGCGGCCGCGCCGTCGCCGCCGACGGCCGGCTGTGCGGGGACGAGGGTTTCGTCCGGGGCCGGGGGTTCGTCCTTGTGGAACTCCAGCTGGCGGCGGCGGTTGGCGATGATGCCCTCGGGCCGGAACCGCATGATGAGTACGAGGGTGACGCCGAACGCGAGGAGTTCGTAGCGCTGGAGGAAGCCGAGCTTCTCGGGGATGAGGTAGAGCAGGGCCGCGCCGAGGACGGGTCCGGTGACGGTGCCCATGCCGCCGAGGACGACGGCGGCGAGCAGGAACGCCGAGTTGGGCGGTGCGGCGCCGGAGAACTGGTACGGGTTGGGCACGACGCTGTAGGTGACGTGGGCGCTGACGGTGCCGGCCAGGCCGGCGAGGGAGGCGCCGAGCGCGAACGCGATGAGCTTGACCCGGAAGCCGTTGATGCCCATGGCGGTGGCGGCGGTCTCGTCCTCGCGGATGGCGATCCAGGAGCGGCCGATCCGGGAGTCGGAGGCGCGGGTGAAGACGAGGACCACGATCACCGTGATGACGAGCATCAGCAGGTAGTAGTTGGCGAACCGGCCCAGCGTGATGGAGCCCATGGTGTGCGGGTCGCCGAGGTTGTAGCCGAAGATCGACAGGTCGGGGATCTGCGAGATGCCGTTCGGGCCGTTGGTGACCTTGGGGCCGGAGACGCCGTCGAGGTTGTTGACCGCGATGCGGAAGATCTCTCCGAAGCCGAGGGTGACGATGGCCAGGTAGTCGCCGCGCAGCCGCAGGGTGGGGGCGCCGATGAGGACGCCGAAGACGAGCGAGGCGGCCATGCCGGTGAGGGCGGCGGCCCAGAACGGGAACTGGACGCCGGACCAGATGGAGTACTCGGAGCCGGAGACCAGGGCGGCGGCGTAGGCGCCGACGCCGAGGAAGGCGACGTAGCCGAGGTCGAGCAGGCCGGTGAGGCCGACGACGATGTTCAGGCCGAGGGCGACGGTGCCGAAGATGAGGATGTTGACGCCGAGGTTCGCCCAGTGCTCGTTGTTCTGCACGAACGGGTAGGCGATGGCGGCGAGGATGCCCATCAGGATGGCGAACGGCCGGTGGTCGGCGGTGATCTTGGAGAACTGCCGGGTGAGTCCGGCGGCGTTGAACGACCACAGGGTGAAGGCGACCAGGATCAGGTAGCCGACGAAGAGTTCGGTGTATCCGGTGGCCAGGCCGTAGGTGAGGACCTTCACGCCGACGGCGGCGACCACGACGATGGCCAGGTACTGCACCCACGCGGGGGCCCGGGCCGGGTCGGGGACGGACAGTTCGGTGTGGTGCAGCCGGGCCTGGCGCAGCCGGCGGTAGGTGGCGCGGGCGGCGCCGTTCTCGCTCAGCCGGCCGAGTTCGTAGTACTCGGCGTCGGTGGCGTCCAGCGGCTGGCGGTTGATGGGCAGGGCCAGGGCGCCGACGAGCAGGACGAGCGAGGCGACGGCGGCGACGAAGCCGCCGGGGTTGAGGTTGGCCAGGCCGCCGAGTTCCTGGGCGATGGCGATGACGGCGTACCAGGTGGTGGCGAAGGTGCCGGCGGCCAGCAGGAGGACGGCGTTGGCGGAGCGGTTGGGCACCAGCCAGGTCAGGCCCTTGACGCCGAAGGCGCCGAGGGCGAGGAGCCCGGTGAGGACGGCGCCGATCAGGGTGAGGACCTGGAGGCCGCCGGGGTAGCCGTTGACGGTGAGGTCGCCGGGGAAGTCGGAGGTGTAGGTCCACGACATGAACGTGGAGGCCACGGTGCCGACGGCGCCGACGAGGGTCGCGATGCGGGCGGCGGCGGGCGGCAGGCTGAGGTAGGAGTCGGCGCGCGGGGCGTCGGGGCGGGTGGTGCCGAGCGGGGTGGGCTGGAGCGCCTCGGTGGCGGGGATGTCGGTCATGGGTGTCACGCCCTGTCCGCTACGCGTTCACCCAGCAGGCCCTGTGGTCGGACCAGGAGGACCACGATGAGCAGGACGAATGCCCATACGTTGGCCCAGCCCTGTCCGCCGAGCTGGTGCATACCGGGGATGTTGGCGATGTAGGCGGTGGCGCAGGCTTCGGCGATGCCGAGGACGAGTCCGCCGAGCATGGCCCCGTAGATGTTGCCGATGCCGCCGAGGACGGCGGCGGTGAAGGCTTTCAGGCCGGCCTGGAAGCCCATGTTGTAGTTGATCTGGCCGTACTTCAGGCCGAAGGCGACGCCGGCGACGGCGGCGAAGAGGCCGCCGATGGCGAAGGCGATCACGATGATGCGGTTGGTGTCGATGCCCATGAGCTGGGCGGTGTCCGGGTCCTGCGCGGTGGCCTGCATGGCGCGGCCGGTGCGGCTGGTGCGGACGAAGGCGGCCAGGCCGATCATGCAGATCGCGGCGGCGACGACGAGGAAGATGTCGTTGCGCTGCACGCTGATGGAGCCGAGGTGGTACGGGTGGGTGCCGAGCTGCGGGAAGTTCTTGGCGTTGTCGGCGCCGGGGTACCAGACGAAGATCGCCTGCTGGAGGGCGAGGGAGAGGCCGATCGCGGTGATCAGCGGGGCGAGGCGTGGTGCGCCGCGCAGCGGCCGGTAGGCGAACCGTTCGGCGCCGACGGCTATGAGCACGGAGACGATGGCGCCGCCGATGAGCATCAGGGGCAGTGCGGCCCAGATGTTCATGCCGTCGGGCAGGACGTTCCATACGGTGAGCGCGCCGAACGCGCCGGTCATGAAGATCTCGCCGTGGGCGAAGTTGATGAGCTGGACGATGCCGTACACCATCGTGTAGCCGATGGCGATGAGCCCGTACATCGAGCCGAGGAACAGCCCGTTGGCCAGCTGTTGCGGCAGGGTGTGCACCGCATGGCCTCCATGTCGCTGGGAGCAGGTGGGTGGGGACGGGTCGCGGGTGGGTGGTGCGGCGGGCGGGTGGGTCGCGGGGGCGGCAAGCAGTGGGCCGCGCGGCCGGGGTGACCGGCCGCGCGGCCCTCGGTGCTGCGGGGTCGGTCAGCCCGTGTAGACGCCGCTCTTCACGGCGGTCCACTTGCCGTTCTTGACCTGGTAGACGGTGAGCTGCTTGTTGGTGGTGTCGCCGTACTGGTCGAAGGAGACGTGGCCGGCGATGCCCTGGAAGTCGGTCTTCTGGACGGCGTCGACGACCTTGGAGCGGGCGTCGTTCATGGCCGGCAGCTTGCCGCCGTTGGCGTCCATGACGCTCTTGACGGCGTTGATGATGGCGGTGGCGGCGTCGTAGGAGTAGCCGCCGTAGGTGCCGTAGTCGCCGGGGTACTTCGCGGCCTTGTAGGCCTTGATGAAGTTCTGGGCGGCCGGGAGGGTGTCGACGGGGACGCCGACGGAGGTGGCGAGGTCGCCGTTGGCGGCCGCGCCCGCGGTCTTGATGTACGTGTCGGAGTACATGCCGTCGCCGCCCATGAGCGGGATGTTCACGCCGCCGGCCTTGAGCTGCTTGGTGATCAGCTCGGACTCGTCGTACTGGCCGCCGTAGTAGAGCATGTCGGCGTGCGACTGCTTGATCTTGGTGACCAGCGCGGAGTAGTCGGTGTCACCGGTGTTGACGTGGTCGGTGCCGGCGATCTTGCCGCCGAGGGCGGCGAACTTGCTCTTGAAGATCGACGCGAGGCCGGCGCCGTAGGCCTGCTTGTCGTCGACGACGAAGACGTCCTTCTTCTTCAGGGTGTTGTAGGCGTAGTCCGCCGCGAAGCCGCCCTGGTTGGCGTCGGTGGTGGCGGTGCGGAAGTAGGTCTTGAAGGGGCGGACCTTCTTGCCGGTGGCCCAGTTCTTGCCCTGGGTGAGGTCGGGGTTGGTGTTGGCCGGCGAGATCTCCACCAGGTTGGCGGTGGCGAAGACCTGCTGCATGGATTCGGCCACACCGGAGTTGAGCGGGCCGACCACGCCGATGACGTTGTTGTCCTGCACCAGGGCGGTGGCGTTCTGCTGGCCGGTGGCGGGCAGCGCCTTGTCGTCCAGCGCCTTGACCTTGAAGGTCACGCCGGGCACGAGCTTCTTGGAGTTGGCGTCGTCCACCGCGAGCTGCGTGCCGTACTGCAGGCCCAGGCCGGTGGCGGAGTTCTGGCCGGTGAGCGGCGCGTCGACGCCGATGGTGAGCGTGACGCCGCTGCCACCACCGTCGCCGCCGCTCTTCTTGCTGTCGTCGCTGCGCGATCCGCAGGCGGTCAGAGTGAGGGCTCCTGTGGTCAATACGGAGGTGAGCAGCAGCAAAGAGCGGTGTCGCACAAGCGGTCCTTTCCCCTGGCTCGACCGGTCCTCGTGGACGGTCGAAGTCGCACGCTTCAGTCCGATCGCTAATTCGGAGGCGCGGTGACTGGCCGTGACTCTAGGCGCGTGATGGGGGGTCGGGGAGCAGTACGGCGAAGAGTGTGACTGTCTTGTTATGCCAAACGTCTGTTCTTGAGCTTCAGTTGAGGTTTGCCGTGCTGTTTGGGTGCTTTGCGCGGGGTCCGCATGATGAGAACGTGCACTTCGAGTGGGCGCGGCAGGCCGGCGGCAGCGGTACGCCGTCATTTCGGACAAGATCGACGCAACGGGAATACGGGGGCGGCGGCGCACGGCGGCGGCGAGGGAGCGCGGGCCGCCGATTGCGTATTGCAGACAGGTAACAGAGTGTTAATTGCGAGGGTTCGGAGTTTCCGCCACTGGCCGAAAACCGACGGGCCCCGCCGGACTGTCCGTCCGGCGGGGCCCGCTATTGGAGAAGGGGCGCCGACCGCTCCAAGCTGGGAAGTCAGCACCAACGTCGGCAATGGTGCATTACCGTTTCGGGGAGTCGTCCTCACCGATGTGGTGGACCCGGACCATGTTGGTGGTGCCGGGCATTCCGGGCGGCGAACCGGCCGTGATCACCACGACGTCGCCCTTCTTGCAGCGGCCGATCCGCAGCAGCTGCTCGTCGACCTGCTGCACCATCTCGTCGGTGGTCTGCACCGTCGGGCCGAGGAACGTCTCGACGCCCCAGGTCAGGTTGAGCTGGGAGCGGGTGTCCTCCTCGGGGGTGAAGGCGAGCACCGGGATCGGCGAGCGGTAGCGGGACAGCCGGCGCACCGTGTCGCCGGACTGGGTGAAGGCCACCAGGTACGACGCGCCGAGGAAGTCGCCCATCTCGGCGGCGGCGCGGGCCACGGCGCCGCCCTGGGTGCGCGGCTTGTTGCTGTCGGTGAGCGGCGGCAGCCCGGCGGCGAGGATGTCCTCCTCTGCGGCGGCGACGATCCGGGACATCACCTTGACCGTCTCGATCGGGTGCTTGCCGACGCTGGTCTCGCCGGAGAGCATCACCGCGTCGGTGCCGTCGATCACCGCGTTGGCGACGTCGCTGGCCTCGGCGCGGGTGGGGCGGGAGTTGTCGATCATCGAGTCGAGCATCTGGGTGGCGACGATGACCGGTTTCGCGTTGCGCCGGGCGAGTTTGACCGCGCGCTTCTGGACGATCGGCACGGCCTCCAGCGGCATCTCGACGCCCAGGTCGCCGCGGGCGACCATGATGCCGTCGAAGGCGTCGACGATGTCCTCCAGGTTCTCCACCGCCTGCGGCTTCTCGATCTTGGCGATCACCGGGACCCGGCGCCCCTCCTCCGCCATGATCCGCAGCACGTCGTCCATGTCGCGCCCGCTGCGCACGAAGGACAGCGCGATGACGTCGGCGCCGGTGCGCAGCGCCCAGCGCAGGTCGCGGATGTCCTTGTCGGACAGCGCCGGGACGGAGACCGCGACGCCGGGCAGGTTCAGGCCCTTGTTGTCGGAGACCATGCCGCCCTCGATCACCATGGTGTGCACGCGGGGGCCCTCGACGTCGGTCACCTCCAGGGTGACCCGGCCGTCGTCGACGAGGATGCGCTCACCTCGGGCGACGTCGGCGGTCAGGCCCTTGTAGGTGGTGCCGCAGATCGTCTGGTCGCCCTCGATGTCGTCGACGGTGATGGTGAACTCGTCGCCGCGTTCAAGCAGTACGGGCCCCTCGGCGAAACGTCCCAGCCGGATCTTCGGGCCCTGAAGGTCCGCGAGGATGCCGACGCTGCGCCCGGTCTCGTCGGCGGCCTTGCGTACGCGGCGGTAGCGGTCCTCGTGTTCGGCGTAGCCGCCGTGGCTCAGGTTCAGGCGGGCGACGTCCATCCCCGCCTCGACCAGTGCTTTGATCTGGTCGTAGGACTCGGTGGCAGGACCCAGGGTGCAGACAATTTTGGCTCGGCGCATGTGTCGAGCGTATGACTTACTCGTTGGTAGGGAGCGCGGTGACGCCAACAGCCCAACGACGTTCGGATTAACGGTTGTTGACAAGTGTCGAAGTGTGTGCGGGCGCCCGCTCCGATGAGCGGTCCGCGGTCCTCGCGCGCGGTCGTCGCCGGCCCATCGTGTACGAGCGGCGGGCCGTTCACTCCCCGGGGGTGTTGCCGGGCCCCTCCTCTGGTCCAGAATCTACGCGCGTCGCGATGCCGTCCGGCCGCGCCCACCGCCCGACCCCTTCAGGGAGAACCCGACATGCCGCTCAACCGCAGGGACTTCATCAACCGATCCGCCGCGACAGGTGCGGGCGTCGCGCTCACCGGAGCGGCCGGTGCGGTGGCGGCGGCACCGGCGCAGGCGGCCGACCGGCAGCCCGCGCCCGGCCACGGCCACCGGCCCACCACTTACAGCCTGCGGGTGCTGGGCACCACCGACGTCCACGGCCACGCCCTGAACTGGGACTACTTCACCGACGCCGAGTACGACGACGCGACCCACAACGACGTCGGCATGGCGAAGCTCGCCACCCTCGTCGAGGACGCCCGCGCCGAGAAGGGCCACGACCGCACCCTGCTCGTCGACGCCGGCGACATCATCCAGGGCACCCAGCTGTCCTACTACTTCGCCCGCGTCGAGCCGATCACCGGCGCGAAGAAGGGCCCCCAGCACCCGATGGCGCTGGCCATGAACCACATGCGCTACGACGCCGCCGCCCTGGGCAACCACGAGTTCAACTACGGCATCCCGCTGCTGCGCGCCTTCCAGGACCAGTGCGACTTCCCGCTGCTGGCCGCGAACGCCGTGGACGCCAAGACGCTGCGCCCGGCCTTCCCGCCCTACCTCGTCAAGGAACTGCGGGTGAAGGGCGGCCCGAACATCAAGGTCGGCATCCTGGGCCTGACCAACCCGGGCATCGCGGTGTGGGACAAGGCCAACGTGCAAGGCCAGCTGTCCTTCCCCGGCCTGGTCGAGCAGGCCCGGGTGTACGTCCCCAAGCTGCGCGCGCTCGGCTGCGACGTGGTGTTCTGCACCGACCACTCCGGTCTGGACGGCAGCACCACCTACGGCGACGCGGTGCCCTACCCGGAGAACGCCTCCTCGCTGGTCGCCGCGCAGGTGCCCGGTATCGACGCGATCCTGGTCGGCCACACCCACGTGGAGCGCCCGCAGACCCTGGTGGTCAACGAGGAGACCGGCAGGACCGTGGTGCTGTCCGAGCCGCTGATGTGGGGCATGCGGCTGAGCGTCTTCGACATCGACCTGGAGCTGGAGCACGGCCGCTGGAAGGTCACCTCCGTCAAGGCCGAGGTGCGCAACGCCAACACCGTCGAGGAGGACCCGGCCGTCGCCAAGCTGGTGCGCGACGAGCACCAGAAGGTCGTCGACTACGTCAACCAGGTCGTCGGCACCTGCACCGAGGCGATGTCCGCGGCGGAGTCCACCTACAAGGACACCCCGATCATCGACTTCATCAACAAGGTCCAGGCCGACACCGTCACCGCCGCGCTGGCCGGCACCGACTACGCCGACCTGCCGGTGCTCTCCCAGGCGTCGCCCTTCTCCCGCACCGCGGCCATCCCCGCCGGGCAGGTCTCGCTGCGCGACGTGGCGGGCCTGTACGTCTACGAGAACACCCTGGACGCCAAACTGCTGACCGGCGCCCAGATCAAGGACTACCTGGAGTGGTCCGCGGAGTACTTCGTGCAGACCGCGCCGGACGCCGCCGTGGACGTCACGAAGATCACCAACGCGAACAACACCCCCGACTTCAGCTACGACGTGCTCAGCGGGGTGTCGTACGACATCGACATCGCGCAGCCGGCCGGCTCGCGGGTCACCAACCTCACGCACGGCGGCGCGGCGCTCGACCCGGCCGCGCAGTTCGTGCTCGCGGTGAACAACTACCGCTCCAGCGGCGGCAGCAACTACCCGCACGTGGCCGCCGCGCAGTCGGTGTGGTCCACCTCCGACGAGATCCGCAACACCATCATCGCGTGGGTGCAGGCGCACGGCACGATCGACCCGGCCGGCTTCGGCGGCGACCAGTGGCAGCTCACCCGCGACGGAGTTCCGCTGTTCGGCTGAGCTCCTGGGCCGTGTCGGCGGCCCCCGCACCCGCTCCCGTCCCCTGCCCTGTCCCCTGCCCCGCGCCCGGTCCGCCGGCCGGGGCGGGGCCGGGCAGGCCGAAGGTGGTGAACGCGGTCCGGTCCGGCAGCCGGTAGTGCTCCGTGCCGGTCAGCAGCGCGGTCAGGTCGTTGAGCACCACCGCGGACCGCCAGGCGGCGAGCCCCAGGTCGGGCGCGCCCACGCCGTGCGTGTGGCGCTCGGCGTTCTGCACGTAGATCCGGCCGGAGACCGAGGGGTCCAGCCGCATCCGGTAGCGGGCGTCGATCTGCGGCCGGCCCGACGCGTCCCGCCCGACGTACGGCGCGAGCGGGTCGAGCAGCCGGTCCAGCGGGCGCTCCTCGTAACCGGTGGCGAGCACCACCGCGTTGGTCACCAGCCGGGTGCGGGTGCCCTGTTCGGCGTGCTCCACGTGCAACTCGACGCTCTGCGTGCCCAGCCGGCCGGCGGTGCGGACGCTGACGCCCGGCGTGAGCACCGCGTCGGGCCAGCCGCCCTCCAGGGAGCGGCGGTACAACTCGTCGTGGATCTCGCTGATCGTCTCGGTGTCGATGCCCTTGTGCAGCTGCCACTGCTGCGGCACCAGCCGGTCCCGGACCGGCTCGGCGAGCTGGTGGAAGTAGCGGGTGTAGTCGGGGGTGAAGTGCTCCAGGCCGAGCTTGCTGTACTCCATGGGCGCGAACGCCGGGGTCCGGGCCAGCCAGGTGATCCGCTCCCGGCCGGGCGGGCGCTGCCGCAGCAGGTCGAGGAAGACCTCGGCGCCGGACTGCCCGGAGCCGACCACGGTGATGTGCTCGGCGGCCAGCAGCCGTTCGCGCTCCTGGAGGTAGCGCGAGGAGTGCACGACCGGCACCGCCGGGGAGTCCGCGAGCGGCCGCAGCGGCTCGGGGACGTGCGGCCGGGTGCCGACGCCGATCACCAGGTGCCGGGCGTAGGTGCGGGCCAGCGCCTCGGCCTCGCCGTGCGCGTCGACGTGGGTGTGGTCCACCTCGAACAGGGCGCGGGCCGGGTTCCACCGCACGCTGTCGACCTGCTGGCCGAAGTGGGTGGTGGGCAGTGCCTGGGCGACCCAGCGGCAGTAGGCGTCGTACTCGGCGCGGTGCACATGGAAGCGCTCGGCGAAGTAGAACGGGAAGAGCCGGTCGCGGCCGCGCAGCCAGTTGAGGAAGCTCCAGCGGCTGGTGGGGTCGGCGAGGGTGACCAGGTCAGCGAGGAAGGGCACCTGGAGGGTGGCGCCGTCGATGAGCAGCCCGGGGTGCCAGCGGAAGTCGGGGCGCTGGTCGTAGAAGGCGGCGGTCAGCTCCGGGACGCCGTCGGCGAGCGCGGCCAGGGAGAGGTTGAACGGGCCGATGCCGACGCCGAGCAGGTCGAAGGGCTCCTCCGCGGGCGCGGCGGTGCCGGGGGCGCCGTCGGCGCCGGACGGGGTGGGGTTCATCGTGCCGTGGTGCCTTCCGTGGTGAGGTGGAGCAGCCGGTCGAGGTCGTCGGGGCGCAGGTGCGGGTTGAGCAGGGTGGCCTTGAGCCAGAGCCGGCCGTCGGCGCGGGCCCGGCCGAGTACGGCGCGGCCCTCGTGGAGCAGGCGGCGCCGCAGCTCGGCGGTCTCCTCGTCGTCCGCGGCGGTCGGGCGGAACAGGACGGTGCTGATCGCGGGCCGGGCGTGCAGGGTGAGCGCGGGGTGGCGCTCGATGCGGTCGGCGAGGTCGTGGGCGAGGTCGCAGACGGCGTCGACGAGGGCGGCGACGCCCTCGCGGCCCAGGGCGCGCAGGGTGACGGCGACCTTGAGGATGTCGGGGCGGCGGCTGGTGCGCAGCGAGCGGCCGAGCAGGTCGGGCAGGCCGGCCTCGGTGTCGTCGGCGGCGTTGAGGTAGTCGGCCTGGTGGGTCAGCGGGCGCAGCGCGGTGCCGTCGGGTACGGCCAGCAGTCCGGCGGCGACCGGCTGCCAGCCGAGTTTGTGCAGGTCGAGGGTGACGGAGACGGCGGACTGCAACCCGTCGAGCTTGGCGGCCTCGCGGCTGCTGAACAGCAGGGGGCCGCCGTAGGCGGCGTCGACGTGGAGTTCGGCGCCGTGCTGCCCGGCGGCGTGGGCGATCGCGGGCAGCGGGTCGATGGCGCCGCTGTCGGTGGTGCCGGCGGTGGCCACCACCAGGGGGCGGCCGGGCAGTTGGTCGAGTGCGGTGTCCACGGCGGCCGGGGCGAGGACGCCGGCGGGGGTGTCGAGCACGATCGGCTGCGGCAGGCCGAGCAGCCAGGCGGCGCGCTGGACGCTGTGGTGGGCGTTGGCGCCGCACACCACCTGGACCCGGGGGCCGCCGGCGGCGCGCTCGCGGGCGAGCAGCAGGGCGAGCTGGTTGGACTCGGTGCCGCCGGTGGTCACCAGCGCGTCGGGCGCGGGCAGGTCGGGGTAGACGAGGGCGGCCAGCGCCGCGGTCACCCGTGCTTCGAGGGCGCTGGCGGCGGGGGCCTGGTCCCAGGAGTCCATGGACGGGTTGAGCGCGGAGGCGGCAAGGTCCGCGGCCACCGCGACCGCCAGCGGCGGGCAGTGCAGGTGGGCGGCGCACAGCGGGTCGGCGGGGTCGGCGGCGCCGGCCGCCATGAGGTGCACCAGGGTGGCGAGTGCTTCGTGCTCGCCGGTGCCGGCCAGCGGCAGTACGTCGGGGGCGGCCTGCTCGACGAGCCGGGCGACGCC
This sequence comes from Actinacidiphila sp. bgisy144, assembly GCF_057708105.1. NCBI lineage: Bacteria > Bacillati > Actinomycetota > Actinomycetes > Kitasatosporales > Streptomycetaceae > Actinacidiphila > Actinacidiphila sp. bgisy144. The sequence continues at coordinate 225,969 of NZ_JBYIRM010000009.1, forward strand.
TTGCGGTCCGCCGCCCGGCATCGGACCGCCGCGGTCGCGGGCGCCGTCCGCCAGCGCGCCGCAGACGGTGTCCACCAGGGGGCGCAGCGCCTCGGCGGTTCCGCGTCCTCCGGCAAGTCCGGGCATCGGCATGGGTGTTCCTCACTCAGCGGCGGCACGGCGCGGCCCGACCGGCGCCCGCCGGCGCGCACGACAAGGGCGTTGTGTTCAACGACCGCTGCCCCGAATGGGTACGTCCCCACCCCGACCCGCGCCCGTCCCCCGAACTCTCCCCAACTCGCCTCGATTTCAGGCCAGTTGAAGATCCACGCTACGTCACATCTCCCGCCGGGCAGGGCCGGGGTGTGGACGGAGGGGCGCCGCCCCTCCGCTCCCCGAGCCGAACGGCCTTCCGGCCGGGGCCGAACGAGCGGACCGGCTCGGCCCCAGAGCGGACCGGGCCCCCGCACCCGCCAGGGCACCCCACAAAGCCCCGCGGCCCGCGCACCGCGCTGGCCTCACGGACCGCCCGCGCGGCACCCCGTGACGCCCTGGCGTCGGTGCGGGAAAGGGGCCCGCTCAGGCGGGGAAGACCTGGTGGATGCGCAGGGCGCGGGCGAGGTCGTCGACTTGGTCGGCCAGGGCGCGGCGCAGGGCCGGGGTGAGGGAGGGGTCGTCCAGGGCGGCGCGGCCCAACGCCAGGGCGGGTGCGGTGACTTCGGTGCCGGGGAAGCCGCGGCGGGCGACGGCGTCGGAGATAGCGGGGCCGCGCCGGGCGGCGGCCGCTGCCGCGTCGGGGTAGTAGCGCGGCAGGTAGTCGGCGAGCACCTCCCGCTGCTCGGGGTGCCAGAAGCCGTCCGCGGCCGCGCCGACCAGGTGCGCGGAGCGCGACTCGTGGAAGATCGCCTGCCAGGCGGCGGCCTTGGCCCCGGGGTCGGGCAGGGACGCGCGGCAGCGGGCGGCGGCCTCGTGTCCGGCGGCGCCGGGGTCGCGGGCCAGCTCCGCGTCGATGTCGGCGCTGTCCGCCGCGCCGAGGACGGCCAGCCGTGCCAGCAGCAGCCAGCGCAGTTCCTGGTCGAGGGTGTCGCCGCCGGGCCCGGTGCCCGTGTCGTACCAGCCGCGCAGTTCGGCCGTCCCGGCGTCGCCCGCCGCGGAGGCGGCCAGTGCGCGCAGGGCGGTGAGCCGGTTGCCGGGGCGGCCCTCGGCGAGCAGCGCGCGGGCGGTGGCGGCGAGCGCGGCGAGCGCCGCGGGCCGCGCCTGCGGGCCGAGGTAGCGGTCGGCGACGGTCACCCGGGCGAAGGTGAGCACCCCGTGCACGATCGACGGGTCGGCCTCCCCCGGCAGGTGCCGGCCCACCAGGTCCAGGTACTGCGCGGGCGCCAGCCGGGCGTCCCGTACCAGGTCGCGCGCCGCGTTCCAGGCGACGGAGCGCGACAGCGGGTCGGGGATGCTGCCGAGCGCGTCGCGCACCGCCTCCCACGAGCGGTCGTCGAAGCGGACCTTGACGTAGCTGAGGTCGTTGTCGTTGAGCAGCACCAGGTCGGGCCGGGCGCCGTCGAAGGTGCGGCGCTCGACGGCGGCGGTGGCCGTGATGTCCACGGTGGCGCGTTCGCGCAGCACCAGCCGCGCGGTGTCGCCGGGCGCGCGGTCGTAGAGCCCGACGTCGATGCGGTGCGGGCGGTGGCCGCTGTGCCCGATCTCCAGCCGCCAGCCGCCGGGCGCGAGGGACGCGGACGGGGTGAGGGTGTCGATGCCGGTGCTGCGCAGCCACGCCTCGGCCCAGGCGGGCACGTCGCGTTCGGTGGCGGCCGACAGCGAGTCGATGAGGTCGGCGAGGCGGGCGTTGCCGAAGCGGTGGCGGGCGAAGTGCGCGTTCAGGCCGGCCAGGAAGTCCTCCCGGCCCATCCAGGTGACCAGTTGGCGCAGCGCGGAGCCGCCCTTGGCGTAGGAGATGCCGTCGATGTTGGTGAGCGCGGACGCGGTGTCGGGCACGTCCTCGGGCAGCGGTGCGACGGGGTGCGTGGAGGGGCGCTGGTCGCTGTCGGAGCCGCGGTACTTGCGGTTGGCGCCGTAGTCGGTCCAGGCGCCGGCGAACTGCGGGTCCTCGGAGACCACCTGGTAGCCCATGTACTCCGCGAACGACTCGTTCAGCCAGATGTCGTCCCACCAGCGCAGGGTGACCAGGTCCCCGAACCACATGTGGGCCATCTCGTGGGCGATGACCACCGCGCGGTTGCGCAGTTCGGTGGGGGTGGCGTCCGAGCGGTAGACGTACTCGTCGCGCAGGACCACCAGTCCGGGGTTCTCCATGGCGCCGAAGTTGAACTCGGGCACGAACGCCTGGTCGTAGGAGTCGAACGGGTACGGCTCGGCGAACATCTCGCGGTAGCGGTCGAAGCAGCGGAAGGTGAAGGCGAGCAGGTCGGGCGCGGCGCGGTCCAGGTGCGCGGCGAGCGAGCGGCGGGCGTGCAGCGCGAAGGGCAGCCCGGCGTGCTCGGCGCGCACCGCGTGGTAGGGGCCGGCGGCGACCGCGACGGCGTAGGTGGGCAGCGGCGGGGTGGGGGCCATCTGCCAGCGGCCGGGCGCGGTGCGGGTGGCGATGCCGTTGCCGAGCACCGTCCAGTGCTCCGGCGCGGTGACGGCCACCTCGAAGCGGGCCTTCAGGTCGGGCTGGTCGAAGGCGGCGAAGACCCGCCGCACGTCGGCGAGGAACATCTGCGTGTAGAGGTAGGTCTCGCCGTCGGCGGGGTCGGTGAAGCGGTGCATGCCCTCGCCGGTGTGCGAGTAGGCCATGTCGGCCTCGACGCGCAGTTCGTGCGGGCCCTGCGCGAGTCCGGGCAGCGGCAGCCGGTTGCCGTCCAGCAGCGCGGTGTCGACCGGGGTGCCGTCGAGCAGCACCCGGTGCAGGGCGGCCGGTTCGACCTCGGCGAAGGTGTCGCAGTCGCGCAGGGCCGCGAAGCGGATGACGGTGGTCGATCCGAAGCGCTCGGCTCCCTGGGTGAGGTCGAGGTCGATCGCGTAGTGCGCTACGGCCAGGTCACGGGCGCGGGTCTCGGCCTCGGCGCGGTTGAGAGCAGGCATGCCCTTCATGCTGCCGCACGAAAGCCGCTGGTGGAACGCCTTCACCGATCATGGATACGAGGCCGGCGCACCTGTGCGAGGCCGCGGTGCCGCGGGGCCCGGCGCGCGTACCGGTGGAGGGGTTACGCTCGCAGGGGCGCGGGGAGGTGGCCATGGACGGGTCGGCGCGGGGCGGCGCGGAGGCGGCCGGGGGGCCGATCGTGCACGGCTTCCCGCATCTGGACACGGTGCGGCGGGCGCTGACCGCGCTGTACCGGCGGCTGTCGGCGGACGGGGTGGCCCGGTTCGCGGCGAGTGTGCGGCCGGAGCTGGTGGACTTCCCCGACGACGAGGACCCGTATCTGGGCGCGCTGCGGGTGGCCCGGGTGATGGTGCGGCACCTGCGGCTGCCGGACGCCCGCATGGTGGTGGGGTTCCGCGACATGGCGCACGCGGGCAGCGTCGAACTGGCCGCGGGCCCGGAGTACTTCGTGGAGCTGCACGCCCGGTTCCGCACCGACCGCCGGGACGTGGGCGCCGCGCTCGCCCACGAGGTGACGCACGTCTACCTGCACCGGCTGGGGCTGGAGTTCCCCGGCACCCGTGACAACGAGATCCTCACCGACACCGCGGCCGCCTACCTCGGCGCGGGCTGGCTGCTGCTGGACGCCTACCGGGAGGAGCCCGCACTGCGCGGGGAGCGGATCACCATGGCCGCGTACAAGCTCGGCTACCTCACGCCCGAGGAGTTCGGGTACGTCCTGGCCAAGCGGGCGCTCGCCCTCGGCGACGACATCGAGCCCTGGCTGCGCAGTCCGCAGGCCGCGGACGCCTACCGGGCGGGGCTCGAGCGGGCCCGGCAGGACCTGCGCCGGCCGCCGCTGGCCGCCGCGCCGTGGGCGGCCCGCCGCCTGTACGCGCGGCACCGCCGGGCCGGCGCCGCCCCGGACAGCGCCGGCTACGCGTTCACCGGTCCCCCGGCCGACCTGCGCGTCTCCTTCGCCTGCCCGACCTGCTTCCAGCGCATCCGCCTGCCCTGCGCGGGGCGGCTGCGCGCCCGGTGCGCGCTGTGCGCCACGGAGCTGGCCTGCGAGACGTAGGGCCGGGTCCGCGGAGGTCCCGGAAAAGCCACAACGCCCGCCTCCTTGGTCGGGGAGTGGCGAGCGTTGCGGGTGTTGCTGCGTACCGCACGCCGTTGTGCGGGACATCTCGGGTGCCGGGCGGGACCCGGCGGTGCGGCCGATCAGGTCGGCCGGTGACCGGTCAGACGGTGAGCGGCCGGTCGGTCGGGCGGATCGGCGCGGGCAGCGCCGAGGGCACCCCGGTGAGGTAGGCGTCGACGGCCTTCGCCGCGGAGCGCCCCTCGGCGATCGCCCAGACGATCAGCGACTGGCCGCGGCCGGCGTCGCCGGCGACGAACACGCCGTCGACGTTGGTCGCGTAGGAGGCGTCCCGCGCGATGTTGCCGCGCGCGTCCAGCTCCAGCCCGATCTGCTCGATCAGCCCGTTCTTCTGGTCGGTGCCGGTGAAGCCCATCGCGAGGGTGACCAGGTCGGCCGGGATGACCCGCTCGGTGCCCTCCTGCGGCACGAACCTGCCGTCCTGGAAGACCACCTCGACCAGGTGCAGTTCGCGCACGTGCCCGTCGGCGTCGCCGGTGAACCGCACGGTGTTGACCGCGTAGACCCGCTCGCCGCCCTCCTCGTGCGCGGAGGTGACCTTGTAGACCATCGGCATCGTCGGCCACGGCTGGTGCGCGGGCCGCTCGTCGGACGGCCGCGGCATGATCTCCAGCTGGGTGACGGACAGCGCGCCCTGCCGGTGCGCGGTGCCGACGCAGTCCGCGCCGGTGTCGCCGCCGCCGATGACCACCACGTGCTTGCCCTCGGCGCTGATCGGCGGGGTGACGAAGTCGCCCTCCTGCACCTTGTTCGCCAGCGGCAGGTACTCCATCGCCTGGTACACGCCGGTCAGTTCGCGGCCCTCGACCGGCAGGTCACGCCACTGGGTGGCGCCGGCCGCGATGACCACCGCGTCGTACCGCCGGACCAGCTTCGCGCCGTCGAGGTCGGTGCCGATCTGCACCCCGGTGCGGAACTTGGTGCCCTCCGCGCGCATCTGCTCGATGCGGCGGTTGATGTGCCGCTTCTCCATCTTGAACTCGGGGATGCCGTACCGCAGCAGCCCGCCGATCCGGTCGGCCCGCTCGTAGACCGCGACGGTGTGGCCGGCCCGGGTGAGCTGCTGGGCGGCGGCCAGGCCCGAGGGGCCCGAGCCGATCACCGCGACGGTCTTGCCGGACAGCCGCTCCGGCGGCTGCGGCGTCACGTCGCCGTTGTCCCACGCCTTGTCGATGATGCTGACTTCGACGTTCTTGATCGTCACCGGCGGCTGGTTGATGCCGAGCACGCACGCGGACTCGCACGGCGCCGGGCACAGCCGCCCGGTGAACTCCGGGAAGTTGTTGGTGGCGTGCAGCCGCTCGGACGCGGCGGTCCAGTCCTCGCGGTAGGCGTAGTCGTTCCACTCCGGGATCAGGTTGCCCAGCGGGCAGCCCTGGTGGCAGAACGGGATGCCGCAGTCCATGCAGCGGCCGGCCTGCTTGCTGACGATCGGCAGCAGCCCGCCGGGGACGTAGACCTCTTTCCAGTCCTGCTTGCGCTCCTCGACCGAGCGGGTCGGGTTGTTCTCACGCGGGGTGGTGAGGAAGCCCTTGGGGTCAGCCATTTGCCGCCTCCATCATCTTCGCGGTCGTCTCGGACTCCGAGAGTCCGGCCAGCTCGGCGGCGTTCTTGGCGGCGAGCACTGCCTTGTAGTCCCTCGGCATGACCTTGCCGAAGCGGGTGAGGGCGCCGCCCCAGTCGGCGAGCAGCCGCTCGGCGACGGTGGAGCCGGTCTCCTCGAAGTGGCGGCGCACCACGTCGTGCAGCCACGTGATGTCGTCGGCGGTCAGCTGCTCGACCTCGACCATCCCGGGGTTGACGCGCTCGGGGTCCAGGTCCAGCAGGTAGGCGATGCCGCCGGACATGCCGGCCGCGAAGTTCCGGCCGGTGGCGCCGAGCACCACGGCCCGGCCGCCGGTCATGTACTCGCAGCCGTGGTCGCCGACGCCCTCGGCCACCACCGTCGCACCGGAGTTGCGCACGCAGAACCGCTCACCGGTGCGCCCGCGCAGGAACAGCTCGCCGCCGGTCGCGCCGTAGGCGATGGTGTTGCCCGCGATGGTGGACTCCTCCGCGAGGTGGTCCGCGCCGCGGTCCGGGCGGACGATCACCCGGCCGCCGGACAGGCCCTTGCCGACGTAGTCGTTGGCGTCGCCCTCCAGCCGCAGCGTGACGCCCCGCGGCACGAACGCGCCGAAGGACTGCCCGGCCGACCCGGTGAAGGTGATGTCGATGGTGTCCGGCGGCAGGCCCGCGCCGCCGTACTTCTTCGTCACCTCGTGGCCGAGCATGGTGCCCACCGTGCGGTTGACGTTGCGGATCGGCACCTGGGCGCGGACCGGGGCGCCGGACTCCAGCGCGTCGGCGGCGAGCCGGATCAGCTCGTTGTCGAGCGCGCGCTCCAGGCCGTGGTCCTGGCCGGTGGTGCGGTGCAGCGCCGCGCCCTCGGGCAGCTCCGGCACGTACAGCAGCGGGGCCAGGTCCAGGCCCTGCGCCTTCCAGTGCTCCACCGCGCGGCCGGCGTCGATCAGCTCGGCGTGGCCGACGGCCTCCTCGATGGTGCGGAAGCCCAGCTCGGCGAGGATCTCCCGGACCTCCTCGGCGATGAACTCGAAGAAGTTCACCACGAACTCCGGCTTGCCGGAGAACCGGTCGCGCAGCACCGGGTTCTGGGTGGCGACGCCCACCGGGCAGGTGTCCAGGTGACACACCCGCATCATGACGCAGCCGGAGACGACCAGCGGCGCGGTGGCGAAGCCGAACTCCTCGGCGCCCAGCAGCGCCGCGATCACCACGTCCCGGCCGGTCTTGAGCTGGCCGTCGGTCTGCACCACGATCCGGTCCCGCAACCCGTTGAGCAGCAGCGTCTGCTGGGTCTCGGCCAGGCCGAGCTCCCAGGGGCCGCCCGCGTGCTTCAGCGAGGTGAGCGGGGAGGCGCCGGTGCCGCCGTCGTGCCCGGAGATCAGCACCACGTCGGCGTGTGCCTTGGACACACCCGCGGCGACCGTGCCGACGCCGACCTCGGAGACCAGCTTGACGTGCACGCGGGCCCGGGGGTTGGCGTTCTTCAGGTCGTGGATGAGCTGGGCGAGGTCCTCGATGGAGTAGATGTCGTGGTGCGGGGGCGGCGAGATCAGGCCGACGCCCGCCGTGGAGTGCCGGGTGCCGGCGATCCACGGGTACACCTTGTGGCCGGGCAGCTGGCCGCCCTCGCCGGGCTTGGCGCCCTGCGCCATCTTGATCTGGATGTCGTCGGCGTTGACCAGGTACTCGGAGGTGACGCCGAACCGGCCGGAGGCGACCTGCTTGATCGCGCTGCGCCGGGCCGGGTCGTACAGCCGCTCCGGGTCCTCGCCGCCCTCACCGGTGTTGGACTTGCCGCCGAGCTGGTTCATCGCGATGGCCAGCGTCTCGTGCGCCTCGCGGGAGATCGAGCCGTACGACATGGCGCCGGTGGAGAACCGCCGGACGATCTCGCTGACCGGCTCGACCTCGTCGATCGGGATGGCCGGGCGGTCGTGCTTGAGGCCGAACAGGCCGCGCAGCGTCATCAGCCGCTCGGACTGCTCGTTCACCCGCGAGGTGTACTGCTTGAAGATGTCGTAGCGGCGGCTGCGGGTGGCGTGCTGGAGCCGGAAGACGGTGTCCGGGTCGAACAGGTGCGGCTCGCCCTCGCGGCGCCACTGGTACTCGCCGCCGATCTCCAGCCGGCGGTGCGCGGCGGGGATGCCGGAGACCGGGTACGCCTTGGCGTGCCGGGCGGCGACCTCGCGCGCGATGACGTCGATGCCCGCCCCGCCGATCTTGGTGTCGGTGAGGTGGAAGTAGGTGTCGACGAACTCCGCGTCCAGGCCGATCGCCTCGAAGACCTGCGCGCCGCGGTAGGAGGCCACGGTGGAGATGCCCATCTTGGACATCACCTTCAGCACGCCCTTGCCGAGCGCCTTGATGAGGTTGCGGATCGCGGTGTCGGCGTCGACGCCGGGCAGGAAGGTGCCGGCCCGGACCAGGTCCTCGACGGACTCCATCGCCAGGTACGGGTTGACGGCCGCGGCGCCGTAGCCGATCAGCAGCGCGACGTGGTGCACCTCGCGGACGTCGCCGGCCTCGACGATCAGGCCGACCTGGGTGCGCTGCTTGGTGCGGATCAGGTGGTGGTGCACCGCGGAGGTCAGCAGCAGCGACGGGATCGGGGCGTGCTCGGCGTCGGAGTGCCGGTCGGAGAGCACGATCAGGCGGGCGCCGTCCTCTATGGCGGCGTCGGCCTCGGCGCAGATCTCCGCCAGGCGCGCGGCGAGCGCCTCGCCGCCGTCCGCCACCCGGTACAGGCCGGAGAGCGTGGCGGCCTTCAGGCCGGGCAGGTCGCCGTCGGCGTTGACGTGGATGAGCTTGGCCAGCTCGTCGTTGTCGATCACCGGGAAGGGCAGGGTGATGTTGCGACAGGAGGCCGGGCTGGGCTCCAGCAGGTTCCCGGACGGGCCGATGGTGGAGATCAGCGAGGTGACCAGTTCCTCGCGGATGGCGTCCAGCGGCGGGTTGGTGACCTGCGCGAAGAGCTGGGTGAAGTAGTCGAAGAGCAGCCGCGGCCGGTCGGACAGGGCGGCGATCGGCGAGTCGGTGCCCATCGAGCCGATCGGCTCCGCGCCGGTGCGCGCCATCGGCGCGAGCAGGACCCGCAGCTCCTCCTCGGTGTAGCCGAAGGTCTGCTGGCGGCGGGTGACCGAGGCGTGGGTGTGCACGATGTGCTCGCGCTCGGGCAGGTCGGCCAGCTCGATCAGCCCGGCGTCCAGCCAGTCCGCGTACGGGTTCTGGGCGGCGATCTCAGCCTTGATCTCGTCGTCCTCGACGATGCGGTGCGAGGCGGTGTCGACCAGGAACATCCGGCCCGGCTGGAGCCGGCCCTTGCGGACGACCTTCTCCGGCGCGATGTCGTGCAGCACGCCGGACTCGGAGGCGAGCACCACCAGGCCGTCGTCGGTCACCCAGTAGCGGCCCGGGCGCAGCCCGTTGCGGTCCAGGACCGCGCCGGCGACGGTGCCGTCGGTGAAGGTGACGCAGGCCGGGCCGTCCCAGGGCTCCATCAGCGTGGAGTGGTAGCGGTAGAAGGCGCGGCGGGCCGGGTCCATCGAGGTGTGGTTCTCCCACGCCTCGGGGATCATCATCAGCACGCTGTGCGGCAGCGAGCGGCCGCCGAGGTGCAGCAGTTCCAGCACCTCGTCGAAGGACGCGGTGTCGGAGGCGCCGGGGGTGCAGATCGGGAAGATCCGCTCCAGGTCGGTGGAGGCGGCGGCGCCGGCGAGCAGCTCGCTGGCCAGCTGCGACTCGCGGGCCCGCATCCAGTTCCGGTTGCCCTTGACGGTGTTGATCTCGCCGTTGTGCGCGACGAACCGGTAGGGGTGGGCGAGCGGCCAGCTCGGGAAGGTGTTGGTGGAGAACCGCGAGTGGACCAGGGCGATGGCGGTGGCGAAGCGCTCGTCGGACAGGTCCGGGAAGAACGGCTCCAGCTGCCCGGTGGTGAGCATGCCCTTGTAGACGATGGTGCGGGCCGACAGCGACGGGAAGTACACGTCGGCCTCGCGCTCGGCGCGCTTGCGCAGCACGAACGCGGGGCGGTCCAGCTCGATGCCGGCGCGCCCGGTGGCCTGGTCGGCGACGAAGAGCTGCGCGAAGTGCGGCATGGTGGAGCGGGCAGTGGCCCCGAGCAGGTCGGGGTCGGTCGGCGTCTCGCGCCAGCCCAGGACGGTCAGGCCCTCTTCGGCGGCGATCCGCTCGATGGCGTCGACGGCCTTGGTGCGGTCGTCGGGCTCGGTGGGCAGGAAGGCGAGGCCGGCGGCGTAGTGGCCGGCGGCGGGCAGCTCGAAGTCGACGACGGAGCGCAGGAAAGCGTCGGGGATCTGGAGCAGGATGCCGGCGCCGTCGCCGGAGTCCGGCTCGGCCCCGGTGGCGCCGCGGTGTTCCAGGTTGCGCAGGACGGTCAGGGCCTGCTGGACGAGCTGATGGCTCGCCTCGCCACTGAGCGTGGCGACAAAGCCGACGCCGCAGGCGTCGTGCTCGTGGCGGGGATCGTACATCCCCTGCGGGGCGGGGCGCCCGTCCATGAACGCGGAACGCGAACGCATGGCTCTCCCGTCGTCGTCATGTGGCTGATATGCATCGCCCGTTATCGGGCATGCGCAACAGGGACGACGTTGGCCCTCTGCGATTTCGTGCAGGTTACATGATGGACGAGTGTTCGAGAAGTGGATACTCGATTCCATCATGTGGACGTACAAGGTGGGTCCGGCCGGGTGGAACAGCTACTTCAGGCCAGCGTCGTGCCGCGGGGGGTGGTACGGACGATTCCGGCGCCGCGAGCGGGGGTGCCCGGACACGGCTCGACGAGCCTTGGGGGAAAGCTCTGCCGGTTGCGTTACCGACTGATGCCCCGTGCGGCCTGCGCTGAAACGAAGGGGAAACAGAAGTTTCCGACGAACCGCCTGCGCGGCCCGTACTTCGATGGTAAGGCCGCCCGTCAAGAGGGGTCGGACGGCCTCGGCGAGTATCTGTTTCCGCAGGTCGTCAGGCGACCGCGGAGCCGATCAGGGCGCCCAGCCCGAAGGTGACGCCGCCCGCGGCCGCGCCCAGCGCCAGCTGGCGAAGCCCGCCGAACCACCACGACCGCGCGGTCACTCCGGCCACCGCCGCGCCGCAGCCGAACAGGCCGACCAGCACCAGTACCACCGCCGGCCACAGCGCGGTCGCGCCCAGCAGGTACGGCAGCACCGGCAGCAGCGCGCCCAGCGCGAAGCACACGAACGACGAGGCCGCCGCGACCAGCGGCGACGGCAGGTCGGCGGGGTCGACGCCCAGTTCCTCGCGGGCGTGGATCTCCAGCGCCTGCTCCGGGTCGGCGGACAGCTGCCGGGCGACCTCGTGGGCGAGCTCCGGCTCCACCCCGCGCGCCACGTAGCGTGCGGCCAGCTCGCGCAGCTCCGCCTCGGGGTGGCGGTCCAGCTCGGTCCGCTCGACCGCCAGCTCGGCCCGGACCAGGTCGCGCTGCGAGGCGACCGAGGTGTACTCGCCGGCCGCCATCGAGAACGCGCCCGCGGCCAGCCCGGCCAGTCCGGTCACCACCACGGTCCGCGAGCTGACGTCACCGCCGGCGACGCCCGTCATCAGGGCGAAGTTCGACACCAGGCCGTCCATCGCGCCGAACACCGCGGGCCGCAGCCAGCCGCCGCTGACGTCGCGGTGGCTGTGCTCGGCGGGTTCGGACACCTCGTACGGCGTCGCCGTACCGGTCGGCTCCACAGCGGCCGTCGTCATGTCCTACCCCTCCCCCGGGCGCCCCAGCGACCCGCGCACATCTGGCCAACGCTTCGACCGTACGCGGCATTCCGGGTCGCCGCCAGCAAGGGAAGGCTGCCCTGACCTGCGGTTTCGCCACTCAGTAGGGCGACCGGCGGGGGCGGGAGGGAATGGGAGGGAAGAGGTCAGACGGCGTTCAGGAGGACGGCTCGGAGGCCGCGCCCGAGGGGGTGGCACCCGCGTCGGCGGCCTCGGTCGGCGCGTGGGCGCCGGGCGTCCCGTCCTGGCCGGAGCCACCGGGCACGTCCGGCGCGTCGACGGTCTCAGCGGTGTGGACCGGGTCGGCGGCCTCGTCGGGGCCGGCCGCACCGGACGGGTCGGCCACCGGCTCGGCGCCGGGCTCGGCGCCAGGCTCGACAACGGCCTCCCGGCCGGGCCGCATCCGCGCCGAGAGCACCATGTAGAGCACCGCGGCGAGGAAGACGACCATCGCCGTCCAGTCGTTGAGACGCAGTCCCAGGATGTGGTGCGCGTAGTCCGAGCGCATGTGCTCGATCCAGCCGCGGCCCACGCAGTACGACGCCACGTAGAGCGCGAAGGCGCGGCCGTGGCCGAGTCGGAAGCGCCGGTCGGCCCAGATCACCAGGAACCCGACACCGATGCACCACAGGCACTCGTACAGGAACGTCGGCTGATAGATGCCCGGCACCCGGTCGCCCGCGGTGCTGGTGATCTTCAGGCCCCACGGCAGGCTGGTGTGGTTGCCGTACAGCTCCTGGTTGAACCAGTTGCCCCAGCGGCCGATGGCCTGGGCGAAGGCGATGCCCGGGGCGATCGCGTCGGCGTAGGCGGGCAGGGCGATGCCGCGCCGGCGGCAGCCGATCCACGCGCCCAGGGCGCCGAGCGCGATCGCGCCCCAGATGCCCAGGCCGCCGTCCCACACCTTGAAGGCATTCACCCAGTCGTTGCCGCCGGTGAAGTACAGCTCGTAGTCGGTGATCACGTGGTACAGACGGCCGCCGACCAGGCCGAAGGGCACCGCCCACACCGCGATGTCCGCGACGGTCTCCCGCTTGCCGCCGCGGGCGATCCACCGCTTGTTCCCGAGCCAGACGGCCACGAAGACACCGATGATGATGCAGAACGCGTAGCCACGCAGCGGGATCGGTCCGAGGTGGATGACTCCGCGCGACGGGCTGGGAATGTATGCGAGTTCCATGGCACTGCCGACGCTACCGTGCCGGGCGGGTGATCCGGCAACCCACCCGGCTACGTCTGGATAACGTCCTACCTCCGGTCGCCGTCCGTGTCCGGGTCAGGACGGGTCGGGGCGGGTCAGGACGGGCTGGGCGTCGCGGTGACCGTGCCCGGCTTCTTGCCCTTGTTCGCGGACTGGACCATCTGCTTGAGCGAGGCCGGGGTCAGCGCGGTGGTGCCGTAGATGCTCTTGCCGTTGAGCAGCACCGTCGGGGTGGAGTTGTAGCCGGCGGTGTTGAACGCGTCGTTCGACTTCTTCACCCAGGCGTTGTGGGTGCCGTTGTCCACACAGGCGGTGAAGGCGGCGTTCTTCAGGCCCGGCACCTTGCCCGCCAGGGTGAGCAGGGTCGACTTGGTGCCGAACTTGTCGTCCTGCTCGTCGGGCTGGTTGTCGTACAGCACGTCGTGGTAGGCGCGGAACTTGCCCTGGTCCTGGGCGCAGGCGGCCGCGTTGCCCGCGTTGAGCGAGCCGGTGCCGCCGAGGTTGCCGTCGATGAGGGTGACCAGGTGGTACTCGGTGCGCAGCGCGCCGCTGTCCTCCAGGCTGTGGATGGTCGGCGTGAAGGTCTTCTCGAACTCGTCGCACGCCGGGCAGCGGAAGTCCTCGTAGACGGTCAGCGTGGACGGCGCGTCGGCCGCGCCGACCGGGATCACCAGGTTGTCCTTGCCGGTCGCGCCGCGCGGGGCCGTCACGGTGCCCGCGGAGTCGCCGGAGCTGCTCTTGCTGCCGCTGTGGTCGGCCACCGCGATGGAGATCCCGGCCGCCGCGGCCAGTACGACCACCACGGCTCCCGCCACCGTCAGGGTGCGCTTCCGCTTGGCCCTGGCCTTGTCCCGCTCGCGTTGCGCCTGAAGCGCCTGACGCGCGCTGGTCTTTCCGTTCCGGTTCTTCTCGCTCACGTCGTACCAACCGGGGGGGCGCTGCGCTTGGCTCGCGCCGTGGGGGTTTTTCGCCCGCCCGGGTGACTTTTTCTGCACGTAAGGGTGAGGGGACCCGCCCGGGTGCCCCGTTCTGTGCGGTGCGGGACCTTGCGGTGGGTGGGTGCCGGTCCGCTCGGGGGTGCCCCTTGCTGCCCGGTTCCCGGACCACCTGCCGGTGGGGGGTTGCGCGCGCAGTTCCCCGCGCCCCTGGGGTGGGGGGGGGGGGGGGGGGGGGGGGGGGGGGGGGGGGGGGGGGGGGGGGGGG
>NZ_JBYIRM010000010.1:0-231505 GCF_057708105.1 Actinacidiphila sp. bgisy144
GTGCGTTGGGTGGGGACCCCCCCCCCCCCCGGGACGAGACCTGGCCGGCGCCGCCGCGGACGCGGACTTCCCGGCCGGTCATCAAGCCGCCGCGGCCGCAGGCGTGCACCGCGTCTACGACGCCGGTCTCCGCGTCGCCGTAGCGGCGGTGCACGCCCCTGTCCGCGGAGGGGTGCCGGCTACAGGCGCTCGCCGCCGGTGGCGTCGATGATCTGGCCCGTGATCCACCGGGCGTCGTGGGAGGCGAGAAGGACGACGACATCGCCGACGTCGGTGGGATCGCCCATGCGGCGGAGGGCGCGGGCCGCGACGCGGCCGGCGATGGCCTCGGAGTTCCCGCGCAACCAGTGGGCGTTCATGTCGGTGTCGGTGGTGCCGGGGCGGATGGCGTTGACGGTGATGCCGCGCGGGCCGAGGTGCTGGGCGAGCGGGCCCGTGAGAGCTTCGAGGGCTCCCTTGGACATGGTGTATCCGACGATGCCGGGCATGGGGAGGCGGGCGGCGCCTGAGGAGACGTTCACCACGCGTCCGCCGTCGGCCAGGCGCGGCAGTGCTTCCTTGATGATCAGAAATGGCGCGGTGGCGTTGATCTGCAGCAGGCGGTTGACGTCCTCGGCGGAGGTCTCCTCGATGACGCCGTCGACGACGATCCCGGCGTTGTTCACCAGTATCCGCACGGGCGCGTCGCGCAACTCGCCCGCGGCCGCGTCGTAGGCGGCCCAGAAGGCGGTGCCGGAGTCGGGTTCGGCCAGGTCGGCGGCGAAGGAGAACGCCGCGCCACCGGCCGCGACGATCTTCCCCACGACGTCGGCCGCGGCGGCCTCGTCCTGGCGGTAGTGGACTGCGACGGTGTACCCCTCGGCGCCGAGACGGCCGGCGATGGCGGCTCCGATGCCGCGGCTGCCGCCGGTGACGACAGCGATGCCGTCGGGCTTACGGGCGTCGAGCGCTTCGATGTCGCGCAGGTCGGTGTCAGACATGGTGCCTCTCTGTCGCCCGCGATCGGGCGGGACTGGGTGCTGATGACGTGGACGCTCCCCCGCTCTGCTCGCTCGCGGCGGCGTCCACGGAGGGGGAACCTCGACCCCCCGACTTCTATTCCGACCGGAATAGAAGTCGGGGGGCCGGCGATGCGGGTGTGCCGCACGCGACCGCGGGCGACCCGCGACGGCGCCTTCCGCGAAGCCCGTGACGACCGCCGTCGCGGGTGGGAACCGAGGGCATGCAAGGGCATACGTCTTCTAGTCCGATCGGTATACATTTCAGCCCAGATCGCCGCTCGTAGTGGAGTAGCCTGCACACATGGCTGGTTCGCGGAACGTCGTCATGGGTCGGCCTCGGGAATTCGACATCGACGAGGCGCTTGAGCGCGCCATGCAGTTGTTCTGGGAGCGGGGATACGAAGGGGTCAGCCTCACCGATCTGACCAAGGCCATGGGCATCACGAAGCCGAGCCTGTACGCGGCCTTCGGCGACAAGAAGGAACTGTTCCGCAAAGCCCTGGAGCGCTACAGCGAGGGCCCGGCCGACTACGGCACGCGCGCCCTCGAGGAGCCGACCGCACGAGGCGTGGCCGAGGCGATCCTCCATGGAGCGGTCCGGACCACGACACGCCCGGGCTGCCCTGCGGGATGCCTGGGCGTGCAGGGCGCGTTGGCGTCGAGCGAAGCGGGGCGTCCCGCGCACGACATGCTGGTCGAGTGGCGGAACACCGGCGCTCTGCGCCTTGAGGAGCGTTTCCGGCGGGCCGTCGACGAGAGCGATCTGCCGCGCGACGCCGACCCCCGACGGCTCGCCCGACACGTGATGACGGTGGCGTTCGGCATCGCCGTCCAGGCCGCCAGCGGCCTCAGCCGCGACGAACTCCAGGACGTCGCGGACATGGCACTGGAGTGCTGGCTGCCATAGGGGGCGTGCGGCGGACAGGCGCGGGACGTTTCCGGCCAGTGCTGACCGGTCTGGAAGCGCGGCGACAGCGGCCCTCGCCTACCCGCCCGCCCGAGATCATCGGTCTTCCGGTCGCGGCCGGGTCGCCGCTTCCAGGTTGCGGACAAGCTCCGCGCCCGGGGCATCGACACCCTCGTCCTCAGCGGCGTCACCACCAGCGGCGTCGTCCTGTCCACCCTGCTCGACGCCGCCGACCGCGACTACGTGCTGTCCGACGGTGTCGCCGACTACGACCCCGAGGCGCACTCCACCCTGATCACCAAGGTCTTCCCCTCCCGCGCCCACCTCATCACCACGGACGAGCTGCGGACCCTCGTACGCAAGGGGTGAACCGTACGCTCCGCAGCGGGCGTTCCTGACGCGGAGCGGCGCCTTCGCCCTGAGGGGGCGGGGCGCCGCTCCGCGCCGCGGATGCCCGCCAGTGGTGCCGGCGGCATCCCTGGTGGCGCGTTCGTCAGGACGCGGCCGCGGCCTCGATCGTCATGGGGTGCGTGGCAAGGAGCGTGATGTCGATGTCGGCGTACGGGCGTACGGGCAGGCTCTCCAGCGCCTCTTCCAGGGCGTCGGCGTCAGGGGCGGTCCAGATGCCGACGTTGGCGCGCTGACCGGGCAGGCGCCAGAAGTGGCGCAGCACGCCCTGGCTCATGAGCTCGCGTCCGCGGGCGCGCTCCCGCTTGATGAGGTCCTCGCGTTCACCGGGGGGCAGTTCGGATGCGCGAGAGGTGTTGATGCGTACGAGGAAGTCCATCGCCTCGTGTTCCCTTCCTTCGGGTGGCAGGTCCGCATCCGGCGGACGTGGGTCCGCGACAGAGCCCGCGACAGCGTCCGCGGCGGATGCGGATCGACCATACATCGATATTCGTCGAACATCGATGTATGTAGGCTGTCCCTATGCCACGTCAGCTGCGTCACCCCGATCCGCAGGGGATTCCGCTCGCCCAGGTCCTGTCCGCCCTCGGCGACCCGGCTCGGCTGCGGATCATGACGGTGCTGTCCGATCACCGGGAGCACGTGCGGGAGGACTTCCAGCTGGGAGTAGGGCCCTCGACCGTCAGCCATCACATGAGGACGCTCCGGGAAGCGGGCCTTACCTGGCACCGCATGGAGGGGACGCGGTGTTTCGTGTCCCTGCGCGACGAGGCGCTCCAGCGGTTTCCGGATGTCGTGGAGAACGTACTGCGCGTGCACGCGGCGCACGAGGCGGAGGCCGAGGGAGCGGCGAGGTAGGGCGCCGCTCCCCGAAGCAAGACGGTGGTCGCGATGCCGGTCAGTCGGACGCCCGCGGTGCGGCCGCCGCCGCGGTGCGGTGCGGGCCGGAGGGGAGGGGCACCGCGCCGTCTGCGTACACTTCCACGTTCTCGCGGGTGAGCCAGCCGGTGCGGGCGCAGGTCGCCAGGCCGTACCAGCGCACGGCGCGCAGGACCGTGAGGCTCCACAGGGTCATCAGGGGGGCGCAGGCGAAGACGAGCAGTCGGGTGCGGAATCGTTCGTTGTCGGGGCGGATGGCCAGGTAGCGCAGGCTGTGGAGGTAGCCGAGCGCGATGGGCATGAGGAGAAGGATCGCCAGCGGGGCTGTCCTGCTGATCGGTTGCAGGATGATGAACCAGGTGAAGACCGCGGCGGTGGCCAGGGTGATGAACCAGTTGAGTGCCTGGTTCCAGAAGGCGTAGCCCTTGAGCGGGAGGTACCTCACGCGCCAGAAGGACCGGATCGCGGAGCCGCGCATCCAGCGGATCTGCTGGCGGAGGTGGTGGCTGAGGTTCTGCGGCATGGTGGCGCGGGCGAACGCGGTCGGCTGCTGGACCGTCTTGCCGCGGAGCTTGGCCAGGAGCGTCAGCAGGGAGTCGTCGGAGAAGGTGACGGGCCGCCCCATGAACGTCTCGTTGAGGTAGGCGTCGGCGTTGTCCCGCAGCACCTGCGCCCGGTAGGAGGCGCAGCACCCGGTGTTGACCACGACGGAGCCCAGGACCGACTGCGCGGAGCGCTCGTTGAGCTGCCAGCTGACCGCGTACAGGTCGAACAGGCGGGTCAGCCAGTTGGTGTGGGCGTTGGTCGACAGGACCACGGCGGCCACCGACTGCACCTCGGCGTCCGTGAAGGGCTGGTGCAGTTCGTCGAGCGCGAGCCGGTCGAGTTCGGCGTCGGAGTCGATGGTCACGAAGTAGTCCGCGTCCGGGCTCGCTCCGGCGGCGGTGAGCTGGGCGTGCCGCTTGCCGCGGTTGTCGGTGCGCTGCCAGACGACCCGGACGCCCGCATCGGCCGCGGCCGGTTCGAACCACTCCCGCACGGCCTCGTAGCCGACGCTGCTTCCGTCGTCGGTGACGTTCACCGAGTCCGGAAGCCGCGTCTGGTCCAGCAGGGACTGCAACGAGCGCCGCAGCAGCAGCGGGTCCTCGTTGTAGACGGGGACCAGGACGCAGACGTGGGCGGCGTCCAGGACGGCCTGCTGCTCCGGGGACGCCCGGTACGGGCGTTCGGCGTAGGCCAGCAGCGTCTGCCACAGCAGCCACAGGCAGGTCAGGGAGTACAGGAGGACGAAGGGAGGCCGGCCCCCGCCGCCGAGGGAGGTGAAGGCGTCCACCCGGCGCAGGACGAGATAGCCGAGCGCCGGCGCGGTGACGGTGGCCGCGGCCAGCAGGCGGCGGCCGCGCGCGGAGACGGGTCTGACGCGGTTCGTGCCGAACTGCCTGGGGACGCGTCGCCGGCCGGTGCCGCTGCCGCGCCGTTCGTTCCCGCTCATGATCCGGCGGGGCGGTTGCGCCGCCATGTCAGCCGCAGCATCACGACGCCGGTCACGACGATCGCGGCGGCCACGGCGAGCAGCCACATCTCACCGACGGCGAACCCCAGTACGGTGACGGTGCCCAGCCCTGCGCCGGTTTTCGCCAACTGCCCCTCAGACATGCGTCTTCCCCTTCGTCGCGGGAGGCGCGCGGTATGGACGGCTCGGGCGATACCGATCGAGCCCAGTCGGCCGCGCCTTGCTCCGGAGGAGTTCCCCGGCGGGTCGCCCCGGGTGCCGTGCGGGTCGATCGTTCGTTCCCATGGCCTAGAACTTCGGGGGCGTCGTGTGGGTCGCGGTGTTCCGTACGAGGCGCGGGTCGTGCCTGGAGGTCGCCTAGACTGCGAGCCGGCAGAACGGCGGCGACGGGTCGCCGCGCCGTCACCGAACGCCCGCAGGAGGCAGGCTCCGTGCTCCAGTTCCGCCTGATCGTCCCCGCGGACCGTACCGGCGCGGCCACCGAGCTGATCACCGCGACCGTGGGCGCGACCCACCTGACCGTGCTCAAGGGCGCCGCCCTGGACCCGCCCGGTGACGTGGTGACCTGTGACGTCGCCCGCGAGGCGGCGGACCCGCTGCTCACCGGGCTGCGCCGGCTCGGTCTGGAGGAGGACGGGCTGATCGCGGTGGACTCCGTCGACATGACGCTGTCCCGCAGATCGGACGCGGCGGAACGGGCCGCCCCCGGAGAGGGCGCGGACGCGGTGCTGTGGGACTCGATGGCGCACCTGACCGAGGAGGAGTCCACCCTCACCGTCACGTATCTCGCGTTCCTCTCCGTGGCGACGATGCTCGCCGCCTACGGGGTCATGCTGGACAGTTCCATCCTGATCGTGGGTGCGATGGTGGTGGGTCCGGAGTTCGGTCCGCTGGCCGGGATCTGCACCGGGCTGATACTCCGCAGGGCCAGGCTCGTCCGGCAGTCGGCCAAGGCCCTGGTCATCGGGTTCCTGACGGCGATGCTGGTCACCGGCGCGTTCGGCGCGCTCCTCGACCTGCTCGGGCTGTTCAGCCGCTCGCAGTTCGACCGGCCGCACCCCGCCACCCAGTTCATCTGGCAGCCGACCGCCGACTCCTTCGTGGTGGCCCTGCTGGCCGGCATCGCCGGGATGCTCTCCCTGACCTCGGCGAAGTCCGGCGCGCTGGTCGGCGTCGCGATCTCCGTGACGACGGTCCCGGCCGCCGCGAACGCCGCGCTCGCCCTGTCCTACACCTCCTGGCACGAAGTGCTCGGCTCCGCATGGCAGTTGGCCCTCAACCTCGCGGGCATCATCGTGGCCGGCCTGCTCACGATGCTGATCCAGAAACAGGTCTGGCACCAGCAGCGCAAGCGCACCGCGGCAGCCGCCAAACGCTGACAGCCCCCGGGACACCCGGGCCCGCGGCATCCGGCCGGGCCGCCCGGACAGGGGCGGCCCGGCCGGGGGCCGTCACCTCATCGCGGCGAGCGCGGTGTCGACGCCGGCCAGCGGAGATCCGAGGCCGGTCACGGTGTCGTACCCGGGGCCCGCGGTGCACTCGGCGCCGCACAGGCCGTTGGAACCCGAGGTGACGTCATCGAGCCGGGAGCCCAGGGCGTACACATCGGTGTGGGCGGTGTCCCCCTGCGGTCCGGCCGCTGCCAGCGGCGCCTTGCCCGCCTGGGCCCGGAGTTGGTCGGCCGCGCTGATCACGGCGGCCCAGGACGGCGCGGACAGGCTGGTGCCGCCGACCTCCATCCACACCGGGCTTCCGCCGGCACTCGTGTAGACGGCCACGCCGGTGTTCGGGTCCGCGACGAAGCTGACGTCCGGGGTGGCGCGGTACTGCGCGCCCTGCACGCCCTTCTGGTAGGCCGGGCGCTTCTCGAAGTAGCTGAGGCCGCCGCCGGTCGAGGACCAGGCGGTCTCACCGAGGGTGGTGCCGTCGGCGTCCAACTGGAGGCTGGTGCCGCCGATGGCCAGGGCGTAGGGGTTGGTGCTGGAGTAGCCGGCCGGGTAGCCGGCGTCCCCGGTGGACTGGGTGCACACGGAGTCGCTGAGCGCGCAGTGGCCGTCGTAGAAGGACTCCTCGGAGAACTCCGGCATGCCCCAGCTGTCGCTGACGGCGGCCGGGTGCAGCGAGGCGGCCTTGTCGACGGCCTGGTAGAGCCCCGCGGCGGAGGCGTCGGCCGCTTCCACCAGGACGATCTCGGCGTGCGGCGCCACGGAGTGCGCCCACTCGATGTCGAGGGCCTCCTCTTCCTCCCAGTTGGCGTCGGCGGCCGGCCGGGTGCCGTCGGCGTACACCTGCTGGAAGTCGAAGCAGTCGGTGCCGGCCGGGACGCTGTCGCAGGTCTGCGGCAGGCCGAAGTGGCCGGCGAAGTGGTTCAGGTCGTCCTTCGCGGTCGGGTAGTCGTAGGCGTCGACGATGGCGATCTTCTGTCCGGTGCCGTTGCCGGTCAGTCCCAGCCGGGCCTGGATCTGCTGCGGGGTGTAGCCCCTGGTGGGTTCGTCGGTGTCGTCCGCCCGGGCCGCGACGGTCGACTTGACCTCCAGCGACGGGGTGGCGGTACCCGTGGTGGGCAGGGTCGCGCCTGCGAACGGGGTGGCGGCCGTCGCGCTGTCGCCCTGGCCGCCCTTCTGCTTGGCGGCCAGGTCCCTGGGTGCCTTGCCGCTTCGCGGCTGGACGGAGCGGGTGGCGGCGCCGGCCGGCTGCGGGGTGTCGGTGACCTGCTGGACCGTCACGCCGTGCGGGTAGTTGTCCACCGCGATCATGTCGGCGCCGAACCCGCCGGTGCTCAGGGTGAGGTCGTAGGCGGCGTTGTCCAGCGGGAGGCCGACGATGTCGGTGGCCTGGCCGCCGGTCAGGTCCACGGCGGTGGCGGTGCCCGCGTAGAGCGAGAAGTCCTCGCTGGTGCTGGAGAGGTAGTCGTCGGACTTCGGGAACGGCTGGTCGTACTGCTCAAGGCCGCCGACGGCCCCGACGAACGTCTCCTTCCCGCCCGTGGTGGTGGCGAAGAGGCCCTGCTGGTTGTTCGGGAGCGTCCCGACGTCGTAGGGCGTGCTTCCGTCGGCGGGGTAGACCGTCATCTGGAAGGAGTGCAGTTCGACCAGGCCGTACTTCGCCGAGGCGGCGAAGCCCTGGAAGGTGTTGGCTCCGGTGGAGTCGTGCTCGGAGACGACCTTGCCGGTGGCCGCGTCCACGATCTGCACCCGGTGCTTGCCGGTGGCGGGCTTGTCACCGCCGAAGGCGAACGCCACCCCCGCGCCGCCGGTGCCGGGGATCGCCGTGCCGGCGAAGGCCCCGGCCTGCTGCTGTATCCAGGTGGCCGAGGCGGTATCGGTGTTTGCGGGCTGCTCGCTCCACAGTTGCGTGCCGGTGCCCGCGTCCAGGGCCACGGCGGTCGGCGCGGGGTCGCTCGGGCCGGTGCCGAAGGCCGACCGGGCGCCCCCGTACTCCAGGAAGAGCCGTCCCCGGCCGTCGGTGGCGGGGGTGGAGTAGACGACCTGCTTGCTGCCGACGCCGGCCGGGCGGTACTGCCACGTCCGGGAGCCGTCGGCGGTGTAGGCGGCGACGCTGCTCGCACCGGTCGCGACGATCTCGCCCCTGGTGACGGCCAGGCCGTACTGGAAGGAGCCCGTGGTGATGTCGGCGCCGACCTTGCCGGTGGCCGGGTCGAGCACCGCGAAGCCGTGGGACGTGGCGGCCACGACGTGCGGCGCGGTCCTGCCGTGCCGGTCGGCGACGTTCGCCACCTGGATCTGGTGGACGGCCGCGCTGACGGCGGTGTGCCACAGGACGGTCGGCGTGGCGTTCTTCAGGGAGCGGCCGTCCAGGGCGAAGACACCGTGGCTCTGGCCGCCGACTATCAGGTCCTTGACGCCGTCGCCGTTGGCGTCGACGGACGCCGCGCCGTAGTTCTCGCTGAACAGCGGCAGGTCGACCGCCTTGCCGTCGGCCTTGTCCAGCGTCCAGGCGTTGAGGTCCAGCCCGACGCTGAGCAGACCGCCCCGGTACGCGGTCACCTGGTCGCCGGTCACGTCGCCGTCACGGCGCCACTCGAGGGAGCCGTTCCGGGCGTCCACGGCGAGCAGTTGGGTGTGGTAGACGCCCTCCGGCTCCGACGCGCTGTCCGCGACGTTGTCGGCTACGGCGGCGTAGACCTGGCCGTGGCCTGACGCGTCGTAGGCCAGCGACAGGGTGGGCGCGTCGGGGTTGCCGACGGTGCTGGCGGTCTGCCGGGTCCACACGGTGTCGCCGCCTGCGTCCCAACCGGAGATCGTGCTCTGCCCGTCGCTCAGGTCGGCGTTGATGCCGAGTTCCGCGACGGCGTAGCGGGCCTGCTTGCCGTGGGCCTGGCCGTTGACGACGAAGTCCTCGGGGATGGTGTTGTCACGCGAGGCCAGTACGGTCCGCGCGCCGGTGCGCGCGTCCACCGCCGTCAGGTCCCACCGCACCGCGTCGTAGGGGTCGTTCTGCTCGGCGACCAGCACCCGGTCCGAGCCGGGGTCCTGCTGGAGGATGCGCGGGTAGCCCGGGGTCCTGGTGTCGACCAGGGCCTTGCCGCCGGCCGTGCTCACGACCAGGACGTGGCCGGCCGCCGGCCTCGGGTTGCCCAGGCCGAAGGGCGTGTCCGTCCAACCGACCGTGATCCGGCCGTCGTTCAGGGGCTCGATGTCCGTCCAGTCGGCCCAGGGCGCGCCGGTGCTGTACGTCCAGGCCTTCTCGGCGGCGAGGTCGCCGCTCTTGCGCGCGGTGAAGGAGTAGGCGAGCAGGGAGCTGCGGCTGTCCCCCTGGGTGGCCACCGGGTCGTCGCCCCAGTCCGGTCCTGTGGTGTCGGCGACGATCAGCTTGCCGTCCTGTGCCAGGAGCGAGCCGACGTATCCCGGCAGGAGCTGGTGCCACAGCATGCGGCCGGTGCGGCCGTCGAGCACGTTGACGAACGTGCCCGACGGCAGGTCGGAGCCGGGCGAGGTGAAGGGCCGGGCCGGGTACTGGCCCACCGAGTAGGCGACCGCGACGTCCGCGACGCCGTCAGCGTTGAAGTCGGCCTGGGCGAAGGGGTGCCGGCCGGACGACGACGGCTCGTAGGGGTTGTAGCCCTCGGACATCACCGGGGTGAACGCCTGGGGCTGGTAGGAGTTGGCCGGCGCCACCTTCCAGTCGTCGTAGAGCGAGCCGCTGGTGCGCTGCCACACCGGGTCGCCGTGGGCGTCGTAGCGGGTGACGGAGCCGCCGGCGGACAGGGCCACCCAGTCCCCGGTGCCCTTCAGGGCCAGGGTGGAGACGGAGCCGCGCGCGCTCTCCCAGGTCGTGGACTGGTCGATGGCGGTCGTCGCCGGGGCCGCCGACGTGCCGGACACGGCGGTCGACGAGGGGGCGGCCGTCGAGGAGGCGGCCGTCGACGACGTGGACGCGGCGTCTCCCGACGCCGCCGCGGCGACGAACCCGGAGGTGCCGTCGGCGCTGCGGGTGTACTTCGCGCTCAGTTCCGCCAACTTGGCAGCGTTCAGACGCACGGGTCCGTGCGCGGCCGGGGCGGCGTGCGCCGCCGGTGCGGACAGCAGCGCCGTCGCTACCGCCAGGGCAGCGGCCAGTGCGCCGCCGCGTAGGGCTTGGCCTGCGGATCTCATCCGAACCGTCACTCCTTTGTCACCGCGAGAGGGGGTGGCTGTACCTTTCCAGCCAGCCGCCGGTGATGGGGACGAACCCGGTGGCCTGTTCCGGCCGTTGTCCGCAGCAGGCCACCTGTCCGGCGGTCATTTCCGGGCAATGGGACGCAAGGAGCCGCGATGCTGGAGCCGGTCGGACTCGACGAGGTGGCCGAGCGGGCCTACGGGGTGATGCTCCGTGAGGAGCAGCTGACCGTGGGCCATCTGGCCGGCCTGCTCGATCTGGCGCCCGCGCGCGCCCGCCAGGCCCTGGACGGCCTCGTGACGGCAGGGCTCGCACAGTGCCACCCGGGGCGGCCCGCACGCTACGAACCCGTCGATCCCCGCACCGGGCTGACCGGGTTGATCCGTGCACGCCAGCGCGAACTGGAGCGGGTCGCCGCTTCGGTGGAGACGTACGCGGCCGACTACCACGAGCGCAAACTGCGGGCCGATCCCCGTCTGCTCGTGGAGGTCATCGAGGGGCCCAACGAGATAACCCGGCGGGTCGGGTCGCTCGTCAACAGCGCGGAGGACGAGATCCTCGCCTTCGACGCGCCGCCCTACGTCTCGCCGGGCGACACCACGTCCCCGTCCGAACGGGCCGCCCTGGCACGCGGCGTGAGCGTGCGCGCCGCGTACGCCACCGAGGTGCTGGCGCTGCCGGAACGGGCCCGGGTCCTGCGCGAGATGATCGCTCTGGGCGAGCAGGCCCGGGTGCTCCCGCGTGTGCCGACCAAGCTGATCGTCGTGGACCGGCGCGAGGCGATCCTCCCCCTCACCGGCTCCGACGCGGGGCAGCGCACCACCGCCGCGTACGTCCGGCGCTCCGGGCTCAGTGACGCCCTGGTGGAACTCTTCGAAGCGCACTGGGCCGTGGCCACGCCCGTCTTCGCCGCCGCCGACGCGGCCGAACCGGTCGATCCCGAGATCTCCCCCGAGGACCGTGCGCTGCTCCAACTCCTGAACGCCGGGATGAAGGACGAGGCCATCGCCCGCCAGCTCGATCTCAGCCAGCGCACCTTCCGCCGCCGTATCGCGCACCTGCTGAACCGGCTCGGCGCGACCAGCCGCTTCCAGGCCGGCACCCAGGCGATGCGCCGCGGCTGGCTGTGAACGGGGGGCGCGCCAGGGCGTGACGGCGGCGAGGCCGGGGCGGGGGCGGGGCGCGCTGCGCCCGCAGGCCGGGCCCGGCGCGGCACGCGTGGGGGTTTGCGTTTGAGCGCGCTCACACCCCTACGGTCCGGGGTATGGAACACGACGAAGCACTGCGGCAGGCCCTGCGCCTGGCGGTGGACCCGCCCGGCGGGGTCTCCGCGGAGGCGCTGCGCGAGCTCGCACGGGACGACGACGCGGCCGAGTGGGACATCGCCACCACCGCGGAGCACCTCGGGGTCAACCCCCACACGTTGCGGTACTACGAACGGATCGGGCTGGTCCGCGTGCCGCGGGACTCGGCCGGGCACCGGCGCTACGACGCGGCGGCGGTCCGCCGGCTGGTGTTCCTGACCCGGATGCGCACCTCGGGCATGCCCATCAGCGACCTGCGCCACTACGTGGAGCTGGTCGACCTCGGCCAGGACACCGTCCCCGAGCGCATGGACATGCTGCTGGAGCACCGCGACACGCTGCGCTCCCAGATCGCCCAGCTGCAACTCGCCCTCGCCGCCACCGAGTACAAGATCGCCACCTACCAGGAAGGCCCCCGGCCATGACCGCCGCCACCGCCCAGTCCACCGCCCAGGCCGCCGCCGAGCCCACCGCCCAGCACGACATCGACAGCCCCGAGAGCCTCGCCCGGCGCCGCCACGGGCAGTCCGTGCTCTCCCGCATCGACGGGCACGCGGGCGAGGCGGTCATCGACTCCCTCGCCGACATCAGCCCGGCCCTCGGCCACCACGTCGCCGCCTTCGCCTTCGGCGACATCTACGACCGGCCCGGCCTCGACCCGCGCAGCCGCCAACTCGTCACCCTCGGGGCGCTCACCGCCCTCGGCGGCTGCGAGCCCCAGCTCAAGGTGCACATCGGCGCCGCCCTCAACGTCGGCATCAGCCGCGAGGAGATCACCGAAGCGCTCCTCCACGCCGCCGTCTACTGCGGTTTCCCCCGTGCCCTGAACGCGACTACCGCCGCCCGCGAGGTCTTCGCCGACCGCGACCGCGACGACGACAGCAACGACAGCGACGACACCCGCTGACCCCCCGGCGGGACCAGGCGGCGCTGGAGACCAGGGCGGTCTGGTCGCGCAGCTCGTCGAGGGACGTCACCAGCAGGGGGTTGCCGCACTCGGCGTACAGGGCGCGGTGGAAGGCGCGGTTGGCGAGCGAGCGGTCGGCGGCGTCCTCGGCACGGTCGGCGGCGTCCAGCGCGGCGGCGGCCTCCTCCAGCGCGTGCCGGGAGTGGGTAGCGCGGCCAGCGGCCACCGGGGCGCAGTTGACGGTGCATCACCCATCCAGCCGGCGACGGTACGACGGAATACAGGCGTCCGCTCCCCGCCGCTGACCGCGCCGTTTCATATACGAGACAGTGCCGTTCGGGGTCGGCGGAAGGGACGTCGGAGACGGCTGCGTTTCCCTCACGTTCACTCTTTCGCCATCTGCAAGCCTCCTCGAATCCACCCGGTTTTCTCATCTGCTCCTCATGCACCACTGGTTGCGTGTGCACGGCCGGTCGGTCCGTCACGTACGAGCAGGGAGTCGCATGGTGGTGCGTTCGAGAGCAGTCGGTGCCCAGCCGGCGGGCAGTGCCGAACCGGCGGGCGGCCAGGAGCCGTTGCACGTCGCCAGCCGGCTGCACGCGTTCAACCGGTTCGAGCTGAAGTACCTGGTGCCGGTCGAGCAGGCCGCCGAGATCCGCGACGAGCTGGCCGAGCGGATGGACCAGGACCCGCACAGCCCCGTCGGCGGGTACGGCGTGTGGAGCCTGTACTACGACACGCCCCGGCTGCGGTTCTACTGGGAGAAGATCGACGGCCTGAAGTTCCGCCGCAAGCTGCGCATCCGGCACTACGGCGACCTCGCCGCCGTCACCGACGACACCCCGGTCTGCGTGGAGATCAAGCAGCGCGTCAACCGGGTCACGCAGAAGCGCCGCATCACCCTGCCCTACGGCACGGCGCGACGGCTGTGCGACGGGCGGGAACTGGTCGAGCACTCCGCGCAGGAGAGCGCCTTCGTGCAGGAGGTGCTCGACCTGGGCGTCCGGCTGGACCTGCGGCCCACCGTGCTCACCGGCTACCAGCGCGAGGCCCTGGTCGGGCGGCACTCCGACACCGGCCTGCGGGTGACCTTCGACCGCCGGGTCCGCGGCCGGGACCGGGACTTCCACTTCGGCACACCCACGCCGGAGAACCGCTTCACGATGCCACCGCACCTGAGCGTCATGGAGATCAAGGTCAACGAGCGCACCCCGCACTGGATCACCGACCTGGCCGCCCGCCGCAACCTCAACCTCATCCGGGTCTCGAAGTACGTCCAGGCCGTCGAGGCGTTCGGCCTGGCCCCGCGGTCGGCCTTCCACGTCCACGAGGCGGACTACCCGCCGCCCACCCCCACCGAAGAACAGCCGCCCGAGCAGCGGCCGGCGCACCCCGACGCGCCGTCGAAAGCAGGAGCACAGTGAACTTCGATCTCCAGGAACTCAGCGGCACGTTCAGCGTGGCCGACGTCGCGGCGGCCATGGTGCTGTCGTTCGTGCTGTCCACGATGATCGGCTACGTGTACCGGTACACGCACCGCAACGTCTCCTACAGCCAGTCCTACGTGCAGACGCTGGTCATCGTCGGCATGATCGTCGCCCTGATCATGCTGGTGGTCGGCTCCAACCTGGCCCGCGCGTTCTCGCTGGTCGGCGCGTTGTCCGTGGTGCGGTTCCGCAACGCGGTCAAGGAGACCAGGGACGTCGGCTTCATCTTCCTGGCCATGTCGATCGGCATGGCGTGCGGTGCCCGGTTCTACACGCTGGCCGCGGTCGGCGCCGTGGTGATCTGCGTCGTGGTCGTCGTGATGTTCCAGTTCAACTGGTTCGCGCTCAACGTGCAGCGGCAGGTCGTCAAGGTCCAGGTGCCGGCCGGTGACGACTACACCCCGCAGATCCGCGACGTGCTGATCAAGTACACCACCGAGTTCGAGCTGGTGAGCACCGAGACGATCCGCGGCGGCGCGCTCAGCGAGGTGTTCTACACGGTGCGGCTGAAGCAGGGGGCCGAACCGGGCGACCTGGTCAGCGCGTTGCAGGCCAGGACGTCCGGCCAGCGGGTGACCGTGCTGACCGGTTACGACACCACGGACCTGTGATGGGCGGTCCTGGGGCCGGCGGGCCCGGACCGGACACGCCCGCGACCGTACGGCGCCGGCGGCGGCTACGGGACCGGCTGCCGGTCCGGCTGCGCCACCACTGGAAGCCGGCCGCGGCGCTGGGCGTCGGGCTCGCGGCGATGGTCGCCCTGCTCGGCAACACCCGGGTCACCCCGTACGTCACCTCCTCCTCGCGCGCCGAGGCCGACCCGATCACCGACAACGTCCGCGGCAGCACACCGCTGTACAGCGCCTCGGTGCCGCACTCGATCGAACTCACCTACCAGCAGACCGACTTCGACAAGATGATGAAGGGGTTCACGAAGGACGGGACCAAGGACTACATCGAGGCCGACCTCACCATCGACGGGGTGTACCTCAACGACGTCGGAATACGTCTGAAGGGGAACTCCACCTTGTCGTCCCTGCGCGGCACGAGCGGCGGCCTGCCCGGCGGCATGCCCGGCGGCCGGGCGGTGCCCCAGGGCGCGCAGGGCGCCTCCGCCGGTGCTCCCGGGGACACCGGCGGAGGAGGGGGCCAAGGCGGCCCCCAGGCCGCCCAGGGCGGGGGCCAAGGCGCCCAGGGCGGGGGCGGGTTCGGCGGGATGGTGCAGTACGACCTGTCCGCGCAGAAGCCCGAGGAGCTGCCCTGGCTCGTCAAGATCGACGAGTACGTCAAGGGCCGCGCCTACCAGGGCGAGCGGGAGATCTCGCTGCGCCCGGGCAGCAACAGCCAGGTGCCGCTCAACGAGGCGCTCGCGCTGTCCCTGACCACGGACGGCGGCCAGAAGGCCGAGCGGTACGCCTTCACCGAGCTGAAGGTCAACGACCGGCCCGTCGCCACCCGCCTGATGGTCGAGTCGCCCGACACCGACTACGCGGAGAGCGTCGCCGACGGCAACGGCGTGCTGTACAAGGCAAGGGCGGGCGGCAGCTTCGACTACCGCGGGGACGACCCGAGCGCGTACGAGTCCTCGTTCAAGCAGCTCAACATGACCGGCAGCCAGGACCTGGCGCCGGTGATGAAACTCATCAAGTGGGCCAACAAGGCGTCGGACAAGGAGTTCGCCCGGGATCTGCACCGCTACGTCGACGTCGACTCGCTGGCCGCCTACGTCGCGTCGCAGAACCTGCTGCTGAACTCCGACGACATGTCCGGCCCCGGCAAGAACTACCTGCTCTGGTACGACCTGGACACCAAGAAGTTCTCCGTCCTGGGCTGGGACTACAACCTGACCTTCGGCAGCAACGCGACCGCCGGGCCGAAGGACTCTATCGGCATCGGCGGTGGCCTGCCCGCCGCGGGCGGGAACACCGGAGCCGGGGCGGACACGGGAGCCGGTACGGGCACGGCCGGAGCCGGTCCGGGTGCGGCCGGAGCAGGGGCGAGTACGGCCGGGGCAGCGCCTTCCGCGCTGCCCTCGGCACTGCCCTCGGGCCTGCCGGACGGCGGCGGATTCGGCGGAGGCGGCGGCCAGGGCGGCGACGCCGGCAAGGGCGGCCAGGGCGGCCAGGGCGGGTTCTCCATGGCCCAGCAGATCCTGAAGACCCGGTTCCTGGCCTCCGACGCCTTCGACGGCGTCTACATGAAGGCGTACCGCAGCCTCTACCGGACCTTCTACGGCTCCGGCACGGCCCTGAAGGACCTGAAGTCCATCGCGGCACAAGCCAGTTCCGCCGAGGCGGACCCCAAGTCGCTGGACACCGCGGTGTCCGCGCTGCGGAAGACCGTCACCGAGCGGGCCACCGCACTCGCCAAGGACAAGGAGGTCACCGGCTGACGTACCGGCAGGCGCGGGCCCGCCGACCGCACCGCCCGACCTACCGACCGCAGGAAGAGAAGGGGAGCCGCACACGGCGGCTCCCCTCCACCCGTGTCCCACCCGCAGTCCCGCCCGTACCCGACCGCACCTCGAGGTATCCGCACGTGACCGATCCGAACGCCCTCGCGCGCCCACCCGCCGCCCGGCACACCGTCCTGGTCGTGGAGGACGACGCCAGCATCCGTACGCTGCTCGCCTCCGCGCTGACCGCGGCGGGCTACGCCGTGGTGCGCGCGGGCGGCGGCCAGGAGGCGATGTTCGCGGTCGGCAGCCGCCGGCCGGACCTGATCGTGCTCGACATCATGCTGCCCGACACCGACGGCTTCCAGTTCACCCGCGACCTGCGCGCACAGGGCGTGTACACGCCGGTGCTGTTCCTCACCGCCCGCACCGGCGTCGAGGACCGCATCATCGGCCTCAGCTCCGGCGGCGACGACTACGTCACCAAGCCGTTCCACGTCCAGGAGGTGCTGCTGCGGGTCCGGGCGATCCTGCGGCGCAGCGGCGCGACCGCGGGTACGGCCGGGGCCCGCCCGCCGCTGCGCTATGCCGACCTCACGCTCGACGAGAGCAGCCACGAAGTGATGCGCGCCGGGCGGCCGGTGAAGCTGTCGCCGACCGAGTTCCGGCTGCTGGCCTGCTTGCTGGCCCACCCGGAGCGGGTGCTGAAGAAGCCGGAGATCCTCCAGCAGGTGTGGCGGTACGACTTCTCCGGCGACACGCGGATCGTCGACACGTACGTCAAGAACCTGCGCCGCAAGCTCGACCGGGACGCGCCACCCCTGATCCACACCGTGCGCGGGGTCGGCTACTGCCTGCGGCTGCCGCCCGACGCGACGGACCCGGCGCCCCGGTGAGGCGCCCGCCCCGCCCGCGGCTGCCCCGCATGCCGCGACTGCCCCGGCCGCGTTCGCTGCGCGGCCGCCTCATCCTGATCGCCGGCCTGCTCGCCACCAGCGCCGTGCTGCTCTGCCAGCTCGCCGGTCTGGCGGTGCTGCGCGGCTGGCTCACCGACCAGGTCGACGACCGCCTCACCCACTTCCGCCCGCCCGAGGGCGTCTACCAGGACCTGGCCGCCGGGCGGATTCCGCGCACGCCCAGCCCCGACAGCGCGCTGCCCTCGGACTACCGCGTCTTCTTCTACGACGGCGGCGGCCGCCTGCTGCACACCTCCATGGGCGACGGCGACGGCCCCGGGCCCCGGCTCCCGCAGCGGGCGGCGGACCTGCACCTGGCCGCCGGGCGGCCGAGCACCGTCCCGGCCGAGGGCGGCAGCGGCGGGGCCGGATGGCGGGTGGTCAGCTACGCCGGGCCGGACGCCATGCGGACTGTCGTGGCGCTGCCGCTGGACACCGTGGCCGGCGCCACCGCCAAGCTGCTGTGGCTCAGCCTCGGCCTGGGCGCCGCCGTGGCCGCGGGGGTCGTCGTCCTCGGCAACGGCGCGGTGCGGCTCGGCCTGCGCCCGCTCACCCGCGTCGAGCGCACCGCGCAGCTCATCACGGCCGGGGCGCTGGAACTCAACGTCCCGGTGGCCGACCCCGACACCGAGGTCGGCCGGCTCGGCCTGGCCCTGAACACCATGCTCGACCGGCTGCGGACGGCGCTGCGCCGTACGGAGACCTCCGAGCAGCGGCTGCGCCGATTCCTCGCCGACGCCGGCCACGAACTGCGCACCCCGCTCACCGCGGTGCAGGGCTTCGCCGAACTCCTCCTCGACGAGCCCGGCATGGCCGACCGCAGGCGCCGCGAGGCGCACGCGCTGATCGCGCACAACGCCGACCGGATGAGCCGGCTCGTCGACGACCTGTTCCTCCTCGCCAAGCTGGGCGACACCCCGGCCGCGCACCGCGAGCAGGTCGACCTCCTCTCGCTGGCGGCCGACACCATCGCGACCACCGCGATCCGCCACCCCCAGCACGCCATCTCGCTGGGGCCGCTGGCGGCGCACCCCGCCGGGCCCGAGCGCGACCTCGACATCGTCGAGGCGCCCGGCGACCCGCACCAACTCGCCCAGGTGCTGGGCAACCTGCTGTCCAACGCGTGTACCCACACCCCCGCCGGGACCCGTGTCCAGGTGCGGATCGGTGCCGCGCGCGCCGGGGTGCGCGGCGCCTTGGGCACCGGGGCCGCCCTGCCGCCGGGCACGCCGGTATGCGCGGTGGAGGTCGCCGACGACGGGCCCGGCATCGACCCGGCCGAGGCGCCCCATGTGTTCGAGCGCTTCCACCGGGCGGTGCCGTCCGCCAACGGTGCCGGGTCGGGCGCCGAGCCCGGGTCCGGCCTCGGGCTCGCCATCGCGGGCGCGATCGCGGCGGCGCACGGCGGCCGGATCGAGCTGGACAACCGCCCCGGTGCGGGCTGTGCCTTCCGCCTGCTGCTGCCCGGGGCGGGCACCGCGACGGAGGGTGCCGGCGGCACCGTGTAGTGTGATCATTCACCTGCACGACGGCCGCAGTTCATGAGTTGGCCGCTCGGTGTTCATCGTCTACATTCGCGTAGACATACCTGCCGCCACGGCGACGACCGGCCGGGAACGGGCCGTTTGAGCCGGCTTCGAAAGACGATGCTGATGATCACAGGCGCCGCGACGCTGGCCTTCGACGGGTCGCACATCGACGGACCGCTGTTCACCGCCGTCACGGACCTGGCCCGCGACACCCGCTGGCTCAACGGCTTCGTCGCATGGTGGACCAACGCCCAACTCGGAGTCTTCGCGGTCCTCATGGTCGTGGGCTGGTGGCGGGCCCGACGGCGGGACGGCGCCGCGATGGCGCTGGCGCTCGCCGTGCCGGTCAGCGTCGGGGTGGCCTTCGCCTGCGCCGAGGTGGTCAAGAAGATCGTCGCCGAGCAGCGGCCGTGCCGCTCCATGCCGCACGCCTTCATCGTCGAGACCTGCCCGGTGCCGAGCGACTACGCCTTCCCCAGCGGCCACACCACGGCGGCGGCCGCGTCCGTGGCCGCGCTCTTCCTGCTCGACCGCCGGCTCAGCGCGATCGCCGCGCTCTTCGCGGTGCTCGAAGCCTTCACGCGGGTCTACGTCGGCGCGCACTACCCGCACGACGTCGTCGGCTCCGCGCTGCTCGCCCTGCCGGTCGCCTACGCCAGCAGCCTGCTGATCGGCCGCCTCGCGGCCCCGACGATCACGCGGCTGCGGGTCCGCCGTCCGAACCCGTTCCTGGCCGACACCCGCTACGCCCCGCCCGCGCCCCGCGGCGCCGCGGACTCCGCCCCGAACAGCCGGAGTCAGGGCCAGGGCCAGAGCCACGGCCAGGGCCGCCACGCCCGACGCTGAGCGGCGCCGCCCCTCACCGCGGGTCGGGCCCCCACCGGGCGGGCCCGAGACCGCTCACGGGCGGCGGGCGAGGAAGACGAACTCCAGCCCCGGGCGGTCGGGGGCGTCCCGCACGCCGGCCACCTCGAAGCCGGCGGCGGCGAGGTCGGCCTCGACCTCCGCGCGGGTCCGGAAGCGCAGCGTCGAGTCCGAGGTCAGCGTCACGCCGTCGGCGGCGAAGACGTAGGTCGCCCGGAAGGTGACCAACGGCAGCGCCACGCTGGTCAGTTCGTGCCAGCTCTCGATCACGCCTGCGCCCGGGACCTCGGCCACCTGGTGGGAATTGGCACGCGTCCACCCCTCCCAGGCGCGCCGGTCCGGGTCCCGGGTCTCGAACACCAGGTGCCCGCCGGGCCGCAGGGCGTCGTACGCGCCGCGCAGCGTCGCCCGCCACACGTCCTGGTCGGTGACGGCCTGGGCGGCGTTCCCCGTCATCGTGGCAAGGTCGACCCGCAGCGGGGGCAGGGCGGTGGCGTCGCCGTGCAGCCAGCGCACGCGGTCGGCGCCCGGTTTGGCGCGGGCCACCTCGACGGACGCGAGCGCCGGGTCGACGCCCACGACGTCCAGGCCGCGGTCGGCCAGGAGCAGGGCGAGGACGCCCGTGCCGCAGCCGATGTCCAGGACGCTGCGCGCCCCCACCTCGTCGGCGAGCGCGAGATACGCCGCCAGGTCCCCGCGGTCCGGGTCGAGCGGGTCGTACAGCGCGGCCAGCCGCGCATGCCCGTAGCACTCGTCAGCCATGGGGCGACGGTACGGGGGCGGGGGCGCCCCGGCCACCGGTTTTCGCTGCGCCGCGCTCCATGCCGCTCACCTGCGGTGAGGGGCCGGCCGCTCATTCGTCACCGCCTTGACAGGTGACGCACCCGATGCCAGAGTGAAGCCGTGCCCGAGCCGGGAGCGACACGGCGAGGCGGCACCGACCGAGTGGAGGTTGGCCATGGAGAGCATCAAGATCACGGACAGCGCGGCCGCGGCGGCACGACGGGCACGGTTCGGCAGACTCCCGGAGCGGGTCCGCTTCGAGGACATGGTCGAGGTGGCTCCGGTGGAGGGGAAGGACCTCACGGACACCTACGCCGCGGACAAGTCCTTCATCTCCTACTCCTGCCTCGCCCTCGATCTGGGGCTCTGAGCCCCGGCCCCGCCGAAGGGGCGGCCGGCTGCGGGGCGGCGGGTTGGGGGGCGGTCAGATCGTCGGGCCGGCCGCGAGATCCGCGTCCTCGGCGGCGGGATCGGCGCCGGCGTCCGCGTCGGCGTCGCTGAGTCCGAGGCGCAGGTGCTCGGTGTGGTAGACGGCCTGGTCGAGGAGTTCGGCGACGTGGTTGTCGTACAGCGCGTAGACCACCGAGCGGCCCTGCCGGGTGCCGACGACCAGGCCGAGGTTGCGCAGCAGCCGTAGCTGGTGGGAGCAGGCGGACTGCTCCAGGCCGGCGGCGTGGGCCAGTTCGGTGGCCGCGCAGGGCCCTTCGCGCAGGCGGGCGAGGATCAGCAGCCGGGACGGGGTGGCCAGGGCCTGAAGCGTGGTCGCCACCCGCGCGGCGTTGTCCGCGTCCAGGCGCACGCGCGGGACGGCGTTCTTCGCGGGAGCGGCTCCATGACCCATGCGTCAATACTACAGACGACGCATGAAGGACTGTTCATTTGATCCTGTATCGTGGGCCGGGTCGTCCCTCCTGCCGATGGCCTGCCCGAAGGGTCCTGCCTGCCATGTCCTCCACCCTGACCGAGCGCCCCGCCCCCGGGCTGGCCGCTGCGTCCGCCGGAGACGCGCCGCGGCGGCGCACGTGGATCTTCGCGCTGCCCGAGGCCCGGTGGGCGCTCGCCGCGACGCTGCTGTTCCTGGTCGCGCTGCCCCTGCAACTGGCCGGCGCACCGGCGTGGGCATGGGGCCCGCCGTATGCGGTCGCCTACGCCGCCGGCGGCTGGGAACCGGCCTGGGCGGGGCTCCAGGCGCTCAGGGAGAAGACGCTCGACGTCGACCTGCTGATGATCGTCGCCGCGCTGGGTGCCGCCGCGGTGGGCCAGGTGATGGATGGCGCCCTGCTGATCGTCATCTTCGCCACCTCCGGCGCGCTGGAGGCCCTCGCCACCGCCCGCACCGCCGACTCCGTACGCGGCCTGCTCGACCTCGCCCCGGCCACCGCGACCCGGCTGCTGGACGACGGCACCGAGGAGACCGTCCCGACCGATCGGCTGGCCGTCGGCGACACCGTCCTGGTGCGCCCCGGCGAGCGGATCGGCGCCGACGCCAGGGTCCTGGACGGCGCGAGCGAGGTCGACCAGGCCACCATCACCGGCGAACCGCTGCCGGCCGTCAAGCACCCGGGCGACGAGGTGTTCGCCGGCACCCTCAACGGCACCGGCGCGCTGCGCGTCGCCGTCGAGCGGGACGCCTCCGACTCGGTGATCGCCCGGATCGTGCAGATGGTCGAGGAAGCCTCCGAGACCAAGGCCCCCACCCAGTTGTTCATCGAGAAGGTCGAGCAGCGGTACTCGATCGGCATGGTCGCCGCCACCCTGGCGGTGTTCGCGGTCCCGCTGGCGTTCGGCGCGGTGTTCACCGGCGCGCTGCTGCGGGCGATGACCTTCATGATCGTCGCCTCGCCGTGCGCGGTGGTACTGGCGACCATGCCGCCGCTGCTGTCCGCGATCGCCAACGCCGGCCGCCACGGCGTGCTGGTGAAGTCCGCCGTGGTGATGGAGCGGCTCGGCCGGGTGGACGCCGTCGCCCTGGACAAGACCGGCACCCTCACCGAAGGCACGCCCCGCGTCACCGACATCCGCCCGCTGCCCGGCTCCGGGCTGACCGAGGAGGAGTTGCTCGCGCTGGCCGCCGCGGCCGAGCACCCCAGCGAGCACCCGCTCGCCCGCGCGATCGTGGCCGCCGCCCGCGGCCGGGGCCTCGTGCCGGCCCCGGCCGAGGACTTCAGCTCCGTTCCCGGCGTCGGGGTGAGCGCCCACGTCGCCGGCCGCGCGGTCGCGGTCGGCGCCCCGGCCCGGCGCCTGCACGACCGCGCGGATGACGGCTCGGCCCACGCCGCCGCGGTCGCCGGCGCGCTGGAGGACGACGGCCGCACCGCCGTGCTGGTCGAGGCCGACGGCATCCCGGTCGGGGTGCTCGGGATCGCCGACCGGCTGCGCCCGGACGCCGCCGCCACCGTCGCCGCCTGCACGTCCCTGACCGGCACGGCGCCGATCCTGCTCACCGGCGACAACCCGCGCGCGGCCGCCCGCCTGGCCGCCGAGGCCGGCATCACCGACGTCCGCGCGGGGCTGCTGCCGCAGGACAAGGTCGCCGCGGTCAGGGAACGGGAGCAGGCCGGGCACAAGGTCATGGTGGTCGGCGACGGCGTCAACGACGCCCCCGCCCTGGCCGCCGCCCACACCGGCGTCGCGATGGGCCGGGCCGGCTCCGACCTCGCCCTGGAGACCGCGGACGCCGTCATCGTGCGCGACGAACTCGCCACGGTGCCCGCCGTGGTGGCGCTCTCCCGGCAGGCCCGCCGGCTCGTGGTGCAGAACCTGGTCGTCGCCTCGGTGTTCATCACCGGCCTGGTGGTCTGGGACCTGGCCGCCACCCTGCCGCTGCCGCTCGGCGTCCTCGGCCACGAGGGCTCCACGGTCATCGTCGGGCTCAACGGCCTGCGCCTGCTGCGCGAGTCGGCCTGGACCCGGGCCCGCGCCGAAGTCCTCCGGTGAGCCCTCGCCACCCCGACGGGCCCGCGGGCCGCGCCCGGCCCGCCCCCCTCGGCCGGCACGACCTCGGCGCCCGCCACCCGGACGTGCCCGCCGCCCGACGGCGCGAACGCGCCCGCGTCCGCGGCGAGGAGGACGTGCGGGCAGGCGCGGATGGCCGCAGCGGTGGACGTCCGGGCAGACGCCGGCCCTGCCACCGGTAACCGGTGGGGCTCGCCGGCCACCGCCGGCACCGTGGCGGCATGAAGCCGGCCGAATCGCGCCGGCGGCGACCGGTGAACGGTCGGTTGCCGCGACCCGGCGGACCGGCCCGGCCGGAGCACTACCGGAGCACTAGGGGTGCTGGAGGTAGTGGTCGGTGAGGTGGGCGGCGATGGCCAGGCAGGAGGTCGCGGCGGGGGAAGGGGCGTTGCGCAGGGCGATGACGGGGCCGAGGGCGGTGAGGGTGAAGTCGTCGACGAGGGCGCCGTGGGAGTCGAGGGCCTGGGCGCGGACGCCGGCGGGGGCGGGCAGGAGGTCGGCTGCGGTGAGGGCGGGGACGTAGCGGGCGGCCTGGGCGGCGAAGGCCCGCTTGGACAGGGAGCCGTGGAGTTCGTGCAGGCCGGCCCGCCAGTGGCGGCGGACGAGGCGGCGGGTGCCGGGCCAGGCGAGCGCGCGGCCGAGGTCGCGCAGGTCGACGTCGCGCCGCCGGTAGCCCTCGCGGGCGAGCGCGAGCACCGCGTTGGGGCCGATGTCCACGTGGCCGTCGACGCGGGGGGTGAGGTGGACCCCGAGGAAGGGGTAGGCCGGGTCGGGCACGGGGTAGACCAGCCCGCGCACCAGCCCGGCCCGCTCCGGGCGGAGCCGGTAGTACTCGCCGCGGAAGGCGAGGATCGCCGGGGAGGGCGCGTCGCCGGCCAGCCGCGCCACCGTGTCGGAGTACAGGCCCGCGCAGATCACCGCGCGGCGCAGCTCGTACGGCCGCCCGCCGCTGGTGACGGTGACGCCGTGCGGGCCGGGCCGGATCGCGGTCACCTCGGCGCCGAGCACCAGCCGCCCGCCGGCCGCGGTGACCTCCCCGGCCAGCGCCCGCGCCACCGCGCGGAAGTCGACGATGGCGGTGGTCGGCGAGTGCAGCGCGGCCAGTCCCCTGACCTCGGGCTCGACTTCGCGCAGCGCGGCCGGGTCGAGCCGCCGCACCCGGGGTACGCCGTTGGCGCGGGCCCGCTCCTGGAGGACGTCCAGCCGCGCCACCTCCTCGGGCGAGTGCGCGACGACGACCTTGCCGATCTCCCGGTAGGGCAGCGCGTGTTCGGCGCAGAACTCCTTGAGCAGCCCGACCCCGCGGCGGCACAGCACGGCCTTGAGCGAGCCGGGCGGGTAGTACAGGCCGGAGTGGACGACGCCGGAGTTGTGCCCGGACTGGTGGACGGCGACCTCCGGCTCCTTGTCGAAGACCACCACCTCGGCGCCGCGCTGGGCGAGCCGGCGGGCGACGGCCAGGCCGACCAGGCCGGCGCCCACCACGCCGACCGGCCGGCCCGAACCGCCGCCGCCGAACCCGGGTACTGCGTCCGCTGCCGGCATCGCGGCCCCGCCTTCTTCCGCTCGTCCCTGCCTGACGGCCTGACGGCCTGGCGCCGTGGCGTCATGGCGGGCCATGGCGGGCCATGGCGGGCCATGACGTCATGCCGTGCCCCCGAGCATAGAAGCAGCTTCAGCCGGGCAGCCCGGCCAGCCACGTCGTGAGGTGCGCGTTCACCTCGGCGGCGCGCTCCTGCTGGAGGAAGTGCCCGGCGCCCTCCAGGACATGGCAGCCGGCCAGCCCCGGCAGCGTTGCCGGATAGGCCGCGATGGCGTCCGCGAGCCAGGTCGTGGAGGCGTCCAGCGACCCGCCGAGGAAGAGGGAGGGCTGCCGGACCGGGGCGCCGTCGTAGGCGGCCAGGTCCTCCCAGTCGCGGTCCATGTTGCGGTAGCGGTTCAGCGCGCCGGTCAGTCCGGTACGTTCGAACTCCCCTGCGTAGAAGTCGAGTTCGGCCGAGCTGAGCCATGCGGGCAGCCCGGCGGCGGAGCCCTCGCCGCCGCCCGCGGCCCGGCCGCCGCCCGCCGCGGCCGGGAAGCGGTCCCTCAACTGCCCGCCGCGGGTGACGAAGTGGGGGTCCGGCGCCCCGGGCGGCGGCATGGTGCCCGCGGACAGCGCCGCGTAGAAACCGGCAAGCCAGCCCCGCACGTCCGGCTCGATCTCGGCCTCGGCGCGGCCGGGCTGCTGGAAGTAGGAGACGTAGAACTCCTCGTCGCCGCCCATCGCGGCGAAGACCTCGCTGGGCCGCGGGCCGCCGCGCGGCGTGTACGGCACGCTCAGCAGGCCCACCGCGCGGAAGACGTCCGGCCGGACCAGCGCGCTGTTCGCCGCGATCGCCGCACCCCAGTCGTGGCCGACCACCACCGCCGTCCGCTCGCCGAGCGCCTCCACCACCGCGGCGGTGTCCGCCACCAGCTCCAGCATGCGGTACGCCGCCGGGTCCGCGGGCTTGGACGAGCGGCCGTAGCCGCGTACGTCGAGGGCGACCGCGCGGTAGCCGGCGGCGGCCAGCGCGGGCAGTTGGCGGCGCCAGGAGTACCAGGACTCGGGGAAGCCGTGCACGAGCAGCACCAGCGGCCCGCTGCCCGACTCCACCACATGGGTGCGCCCCGCGGGTGTCGCGAGCAGTCGGTGGGTGCCGGCTGCGTCGCCGGTGTGCTGGGTCATCTGGGCCTCCCTGGTCCGTACGGCCTGGTCAACGGGGCGCGGCGTCCTGCCGCCGGGCCCTGACCCGATCATCCGGGCGGCGGCCGCCCGTGGCCGACCCGCCTTGCCGGTCCGGCAAAAGGACCGCCCGTTCCGACGCAACCGGGGCCGCCACGGCATCCCCTCAGCGCACCCGCGGGCCGCCCATGGCAAGCCCTCGACCCGCCCCCGGCGCGCCCTCAGCTCCGCCAGCGCACCGCCAGCGTCGGCGGCTTGCGGAAGACCAGGCCGCGCGGCGCGCTCGGCCGCTGCGGGTCGAGCCGCAGCTCCGGCAGCCGTTCGAGGCAGGCGCGCAGCGCGACCTTCGCCTCCAGCCGGGCCAGGTGGGCGCCGACGCAGTAGTGCGGGCCGTGGGCGAAGGCCAGTTGGAGCCGGGTGTTGGGGCGGCGCACGTCGAAGCGGTCGGGGTCGGCGAAGACCTCCGGGTCGCGGTTGGCGCCGGCCAGCGAGACGGTGACGAGATCGCCGGCGCGGACCCGTACGCCGGCGAGGTCCGCGTCGCCGGTGGCGTAGCGGTCGACCACCGCGGCACCGGGCTCCAGCCGCAGTGACTCCTCGACGGCGTTGTCCAACAGGGCGTCGTCGGCGAGGAGTTCGGGTACCACGGCGGGCTCGGTGAGGATGTGCAGCAGCGCGTTGGCGATCATCGCCTCGGTGGTCTCGATGCCGCCGAAGAGCAACACGGCCGCGTTGGAGGCCAGTTCGGCCGGGCCGAGCCGGCCGTCGGCGGCCGCCCGCACCAGCAGGGAGTCCGCGGCGCCGGCGTCCAGGGTGCCGGCGACCGCCGTGCGCAGCGCCGTGTAGGCGGCCGGGCCCTCCGCTCCGGCGTCCTCGCCGTGGGTGAGCCGGTCCACCGCCCGCACGATCGCGTCGTACCACGCCAGGATCGCGGGTACGGGCACGCCGGTCAGCCCCAGCACCTCGGCCATCACCACCGCGGCGAGCGGACCGGCGAAGTCGCGGCGCAACTCGGCGGCGCCCTGCGGCGCGAGGGCGTCGAGCAGCCGGCCGGCCTCGCGCGCCACGGCCGGTGCGAAGGCGGCGTGCACCGCCCGCGGCCGGAAGGGGGCCACGAACGGGTCGCGGTGGCGGGCGTGTTCGGGTCCGTCCAGCGAGAGCATGCTCGGGCCGACGACCTGCGCGGTGGTGAAGCGCGGGTCGTCCACGGTGTAGGTGGCGGCGTCCCGCATGACCTCCACGGCCAGGGCCCGCCCGGTCACCATCCACCCGCCGAGCGCGGGCAGCCACACCACGGGGGCGCTCGCGCGCAGCTCGGCCAGGTGCGGGTGGGGATCTTCGGCGAGCTCGGCGAGGGTGACCACGCGACGAACCCTAACCCGGCCTCCCGGGCCCCTCCGGCCCGCCCCCGCCGCAGCCCCGGCCCGGGCGGCGGGCGGACGCGGCGCGGGGCCCGCGGGCGGGTCAGTAGCCGCGGCGGAGGGTGGCGGCGTGGGCGTCGTCGAGGCGGCTGGCGCGGCGCCGGCGCTCGGCGGAGAGTTCGGCGACGGCGTCGGCTAGGGCGGCGAGGATCGCCTCGACGGCGGGGTCGTCGATGCGGGCGGGCAGGTCGGGTGGGCCGGCGGGGGCGGGCGCGGGCAGGCCGAGCGCGGGGTCGGGCGGCGGGGGCGGCGGGGCGCCGACGGTCGCGGCCAGCGCGAGCAGCACCGGTTCGTCGGCCGCCCAGCGGTGCGCGGCGCGGCGCCGGTCCGCGGTGTCCAGCAGCACCGTGCGGCTGCCGCCGAAGGCCAGCCAGCGCCGCTTGCGCTGCCGGGCGACGGTGCCCTCGTCGGTGAGGACGGCCAGGTACGCGGCAGCCAGCCCGCGGCCGCGGCGCCACAGCCACTCGTCCACCGTCTCGAAGGGCAGCGTGCGGGACAGCGCGGCGGCGGCCTCGCCCAGCAGCCGGTCGTCGTGCGGCAGCCGCTCGCCCGGTACGACCCGGCCGCCGGTGAGCGTGGCCGCGCCGGACCGCAGCAGGTCCACCAGTTCCGCCGCGGC
This sequence comes from Actinacidiphila sp. bgisy144, assembly GCF_057708105.1. NCBI lineage: Bacteria > Bacillati > Actinomycetota > Actinomycetes > Kitasatosporales > Streptomycetaceae > Actinacidiphila > Actinacidiphila sp. bgisy144. Next base: position 28,252 of record NZ_JBYIRM010000010.1, read on the forward strand.
CAGCCCCAGCGAGAGGTCGCCGGGCGCCACCTCGCGGCCGGACGGCAGGTCCAACGTGGTGATCAGGAAATCACGCGCTGTGGTCATGGCTGCTTCCCGTTCCGGATGACGGCGGCGGTGGCGACGGCGGCCGTCGTACGGTCGCGCCGCCCTCGGCCCACGCCTCGATTATCCCTCCCCGCGATCTCCGTGCCGGAGCCGCCCCGCCTCCGCGGCCACGGCCCGTGCTCCCGGGTCCGCGCCAGGACCCGCGCCGGCTCCCGCGTCAGGACCCGCCCCGGGGCCCGCGTCAAGACACCGTCAAGGCCGCAGGTGAGCGCGTCAGGAAGGCGCTAACGGACGGCTCCGGGCGGCCCCGGACGGGCTTCAGTGGGAGCGCCCGCCGACCGGTCCACGGCCCGCGGGCGGTCCCGTCCCCTTCCGAACCACTGCACCGGGGTGCTCACGCATGCCAGACCTGTTGTTCCTTCTCCTCACCGTCGTGGTGTTCGCCGTCATCGGCCTGGTCGCCAAGGGGGTGGAACGGCTGTGAGCGCCGAGAACATCGTCGGCCTCGTCGTCGCCGTGGCCCTGGTCGGCTACCTGGTGGTGGCCCTGATCCGCCCGGAGAAGTTCTCGTGAACGACACCCTCGCCGGCTGGTTGCAGATCCTCGCGCTGCTGGCCGTGCTCGCCCTGTCCTACCGGCCGCTGGGCGACTACCTGGCCCATGTGCTGACCTCCCCCCGCCACCTGCGGGTGGAGCGGCTGCTCTACCGCGTCGGCGGCGTCGACGGCGACGCCGACCAGCGCTGGCCGGTCTACCTGCGCAGCGTGCTGGCGTTCTCCGCGGTCTCCGTGCTGTTCCTGTACGGGCTGCAACGGCTCCAGAACCACCTGCTGCTGGCCATCGGCATGAAGGCGGTGGCGCCGGGCGTGGCCTTCAACACCGCGGCGTCGTTCGTCACCAACACCAACTGGCAGTCGTACTCGGGTGAGACCACCATGGGCCACCTGGTGCAGATGGCCGGGCTGGCGGTGCAGAACTTCGTGTCGGCCGCGGTCGGCATCGCGGTGGTCGCCGCCCTGATCCGCGGCTTCACCCGCAAGCGCACCGACCGGGTCGGCAACTTCTGGGTGGACCTGACCCGGATCGTGCTGCGGGTGCTGCTGCCGATCGCCTTCGTCTTCGCGATCGTGCTGGTCGCGGGCGGCGCGGTGCAGAACTTCCACGGCGTGCAGTCGCTCACCACCATCGCCGGCGACCACCAGAGCCTGACCGGCGGACCGGTCGCCTCGCAGGAGGTCATCAAGGAGCTGGGCACCAACGGCGGCGGCTTCTACAACGCCAACTCCGCCCACCCCTTCGAGAACCCCAACGCCTTCACCAACCTGGTGGAGATCTACCTGCTGCTGGTCATCGCGGTCAGCCTGCCGCGCACCTTCGGGAAGATGGTCGGCGACCGGCGCCAGGGCTACGCGATCCTCGCGGTGATGGCGCTGATCTGGGCCGCTTCGGTGGCGGTGATCACCGTCAACGAGCTGCACAGCGTGCACAGCGCGGCCGGGCACGCGGCCGGCGGCATGCTGGAGGGCAAGGAGCAGCGGATCGGCGTGTGGGGCTCGGCGCTGTTCGCCACGTCCACCACGCTCACCTCGACCGGCGCGGTCGACTCCTTCCACGACTCGTACTCGCCGCTCGGCGGCGGCATGACGATCTTCAACATGATGCTGGGCGAGATCGCGCCCGGCGGCACCGGCTCGGGCCTGTACGGGATGCTGATCCTCGCGGTGATCGCGGTGTTCGTGGCCGGGCTGATGGTCGGGCGCACCCCGGAGTACCTGGGCAAGAAGCTCGGCGGCCGGGAGATCAAGTTCGCCTCGCTGTACATCCTCACCACCCCCGCGATCGTGCTGGTCGGCGCGGGCCTGGCGATGGCGCTGCCCGGCGAGCGGGCCGGGATGCTCAACTCCGGCGCGCACGGCTTCTCCGAGGTGCTGTACGCCTTCACGTCGGCGGCGAACAACAACGGCTCGGCGTTCGCGGGGCTGTCGGTCAACACCAACTGGTACAACACCGCGCTCGGCCTGGCGATGCTCGCCGGCCGGTTCCTGCCGATGGTGTTCGTGCTCGCGCTGGCCGGCTCGCTCGGCCGCCAGCAGCCGGTGCCCGCGACCGCGGGCACCCTGCCCACCCACCGGCCGCAGTTCGTCGGCCTGCTCACCGCGGTGATCGTCATCGTGGTCGGGCTCACCTACTTCCCGGCGCTCGCGCTGGGACCGCTCGCGGAAGGTCTGCACTGATGTCGTCTCTGACCACTTCGAAACCCCCCGCGGCGCCGGGTGCGGCGCCGCAGCCCGCCGCGGGCGGCCGGGTCGGCGGCGGCATGCTCGACCCGAAACAGCTGCTGGCGTCGCTGCCGGACGCGTGCCGCAAGCTCGACCCCCGGGTGATGGTGCGGAACCCGGTGATGTTCGTGGTCGAGGTCGGCTCGGTGCTCACCACGCTGGAGGCAGTGAAGGACCCGAGCGTCTTCGCCTGGGTGATCACCGTGTGGCTGTGGCTGACCGTGGTCTTCGCCAACCTCTCCGAGGCGGTGGCCGAGGGGCGCGGCAAGGCGCAGGCCGAGTCGCTGCGCCGGACCCGGACCGCCACCACCGCGCGGCGGCTGGCCGGCTGGCAGCCGGGCGGCTCCTCCTCGGAACCGGCCGGCACCGAGGAGGAGGTGCCGGCGTCCTCGCTGTGCGTGGGCGACCACGTCGTGGTGGCGGCCGGGCAGACCATCCCCGGCGACGGCGATGTCGTCGAAGGCGTCGCGTCCGTCGACGAGTCGGCGATCACCGGCGAGTCCGCGCCGGTGATCCGCGAGTCCGGCGGCGACCGCTGCGCGGTGACCGGCGGCACCTCGGTGCTGTCGGACCGGATCGTCGTGAGGATCACCTCCAAGCCCGGGGAGACCTTCATCGACCGGATGATCGCGCTGGTGGAGGGCGCGGCGCGGCAGCGCACGCCGAACGAGATCGCGCTGAACATCCTGCTGGCGTCGCTGACCATCGTCTTCCTGCTGGCCGTGGTCACCCTCCAGCCGTTCGCGGTCTACGCGGGCGCCGAGCAGTCCCTGGTGATCCTGGTGTCGCTGGTGGTGGCGCTCATCCCGACCACGATCGGGGCGCTGCTGTCGGCGATCGGCATCGCGGGCATGGACCGGCTGGTGCAGCGCAACGTACTGGCGATGTCCGGGCGGGCGGTCGAGGCGGCGGGCGACGTGACCACGCTGCTGCTGGACAAGACCGGCACCATCACGCTGGGCAACCGGCAGGCCGCCGACTTCCTGCCCGCGCCGGGGGTCAGCGCGCAGCAGCTGGCGGACGCCGCGCAGTTGGCGTCGCTGGCCGACGAGACACCCGAGGGCCGCTCGGTGGTGGTGCTCGCCAAGGAGCGGTACGGGCTGCGCGGCCGCGGCGAGGGCGAGTTGGCGGGGGCGGAGTTCGTGCCGTTCACCGCGCAGACCCGGATGAGCGGGGTGGACCTCGGCGAGGAGGGCGCCGAACGCGCGCTGCGCAAGGGCGCGGCGGCCGCGGTGACGCAGTGGATACGCGACAACGGCGGCTCTCCCGCCGAGGAGGTCGGCCCGATGGTCGACGCGATCGCCGGCAGCGGCGGCACCCCGCTGGTCGTCGGCGAGGTGGTGCGGCGGCGCGACGGCGCGGCCACCGCCTCGGTCCTCGGGGTCATCCACCTCAAGGACGTGGTCAAGGAGGGCATGCGGGAGCGGTTCGACGAGCTGCGCCGGATGGGCATCCGCACGGTGATGATCACCGGCGACAACCCGCTGACGGCCAAGGCCATCGCCGACGAGGCGGGGGTCGACGACTTCCTCGCCGAGGCCACGCCCGAGGACAAGCTCGCGCTGATCAAACGGGAGCAGGCCGGCGGCAAGCTCGTCGCCATGACCGGCGACGGCACCAACGACGCCCCCGCCCTCGCCCAGGCCGACGTCGGCGTCGCCATGAACACCGGCACCTCCGCCGCCAAGGAGGCGGGGAACATGGTGGACCTGGACTCCAATCCGACCAAGCTCATCGAGATCGTCGAGATCGGCAAGCAGCTCCTGATCACCCGCGGCGCGCTGACCACCTTCTCCATCGCCAACGACGTCGCCAAGTACTTCGCGATCATCCCCGCGATGTTCGCCGGGGTCTACCCGGGGCTGCGCCACCTGAACGTGATGGGCCTGCACAGCCCGAGCTCCGCGATCACCTCGGCGATCGTCTTCAACGCGCTGATCATCGTGGCCCTGATCCCGCTGGCCCTGCGCGGGGTGCGCTACAAGCCGTCCTCGGCCGCGGCGCTGCTCAGCCGCAACATCTGGGTCTACGGCCTGGGCGGCCTGGTGCTGCCCTTCGCCGGGATCAAACTCATCGACCTCGTCGTGCAGTTCATCCCCGGGCTGCGCTGAGCGCGCCCGGCTGCGAAGAGTAAGGAAGCCCCCATGCGTATCGTGCGCAACCACCTGGCGGCCCTGCGGATGCTGCTGGTCTTCACCGTGCTGTGCGGGTTGGCGTATCCGCTGCTGGTCACCGGCGTCGCCCAGGCGGCGTTCCCGGCGAAGGCCAACGGCTCGCGGGTGGAGCTGGACGGCAAGGCCGTCGGCTCCAGCCTGATCGGGCAGAACTTCGACCTGCCCAAGAAGAACCCGAACGACCCCGACGAGGTGGCCAAGCCCGACCCGAAGTACTTCCAGCCGCGCCCCTCGGCCGGGTCGTACGACCCGCTGGCGTCCGGCGCGTCCAACCTCGGCCCGAACGACCCGGACCTGGTGAAGACGATCAAGGAGCGCCGCGCCGCGGTCGCCGCGTTCGACGGGGTGGACCCGGCGGACGTGCCGGCCGACGCGGTCACCGCGTCGGGCTCCGGGCTGGACGCCGACATCTCCCCGGCGTACGCGGCCGAGCAGGTCGACCGGGTCGCGAAGGCCCGCCACCTGAGCACCGCCGTGGTGCGGCAGCTGGTGGCGGAGCACACCCACGGCCGGCCGCTGGGCTTCCTGGGCGCGCCGTACGTCGACGTGGTCACCCTCGACCTGGCGCTCGCGAAGCTGGGTTGAGCGTGACGCGCATCCTCGTCGTGGACGACGAGCCGCAGATCGTCCGGGCCCTGGTGATCAACCTGCGGGCGCGCCGCTACGAGGTGGACGCCGCCCACGACGGCGCGACCGCGCTGCGGATGGCCGCGGACCGGCACCCGGACGTGGTGCTGCTCGACCTCGGGCTGCCCGACATGGACGGCACCGACGTCATCGCCGGGATCAGGGGCTGGAGCCGGGTGCCGATCATCGTGCTGTCGGCCCGGCACAGCTCCGACGAGAAGGTGGAGGCGCTGGACGCGGGCGCGGACGACTACGTCACCAAGCCGTTCGCGATGGACGAGCTGCTCGCCCGGCTGCGGGCGGCCGAGCGGCGCCGCTCCGGCCGGGAGCCGGAGCCGGCCGCCGCCCGGCTGGAGACCGCCGCCTTCACCGTGGACCTCGCGGCGAAGAAGGCGACCCGGCACGGTGCGGACGTCCGGCTGACCCCCACCGAGTGGCACCTGCTGGAGGCGCTGGTCCGCACCCCGGGCCGGCTGGTCAGCCAGCAGCAGCTGCTGCGCGACGTGTGGGGGCCGTCGTACCGGACGGAGACGAACTACCTGCGGGTGTACATGGCGCAGTTGCGGCGGAAGCTGGAGGACGATCCGACCCGGCCGCGGCACTTCGTCACCGAGCCGGGGATGGGGTACCGGTTCGAGCCGTGAGCGCCGGTCGAGCCGCGGGCCGATGCCGATCCGAGCCGGGGGCCGGTTGCCGTTGGCCGTTACGGCCGCCTGTCTCCGGCGGCGCCCGGTGCGGTGGTCGTCTGATCGCACAAGCGAGGGCAGGTCCGGTGATCGTTTGGATTATGCGATGCTACGGCGGACTTTCCCCTGGCAGCTGCGGAACTATCATCGTGCCCATGACCGCGACCGGCGGCTCGGCGGAGAGGGAGAGTTTCCTGTGACCACCCCACGTATGCGGTTCGCCCGGACCACCCGTCGCGCGCGCTCGCGCGGCCTGTGCGCGGCGGCCGGCGGCGCCGCGCTGCTGCTGGCCCTGGGCGCCTGCTCGTCGTCCTCCTCGAAGTCCTCGGACTCCTCGAAGCCGTCGGGCTCGTCGTCCGCGTCGGCGTCCGGGCCGCAGCAGGTCTCGGGCACCGTGGTGGTCTTCGCGGCCGCGTCGCTGAAGGAGTCCTTCACCGCGCTCGGCAAGGACTTCCAGCAGGCGTACCCCGGCACGAAGGTGGTCTTCAGCTTCGGCGGCAGCGACCAGCTCGCCGCGAGCATCACCGGCGGCGCCCCCGCCGACGTCTTCGCCGCGGCCAGCCCGGCCACCATGAAGACCGTCACCGACAAGGGCGACGCGTCCGCCACCCCCACCGACTTCGTGCGCAACCAGCTGGAGATCGCCACCCTCCCGGGCAACCCGAAGAAGATCGCCAGCCTCAAGGACCTGACCGGGTCGGGCCTTTCGGTGGTGCTGTGCGCCAAGACGGTGCCGTGCGGCGCCGCCGCGCAGAAGGCGCTGACCGCCAGCGGCCTCAAGCTCACCCCCAAGTCGTACGAGCAGGACGTGAAGTCCGCGCTGACGAAGGTGGAGCTGAAGGAGGCGGACGCGGCGGTGGTCTACCAGACCGACGTCAAGAGCGCGGGCGGCAAGGTGCAGGGGGTGACCTTCCCCGAGTCGGCCAAGGCGATCAACGAGTACCCGATCGCGCCGCTGAAGGCCGCGCCGAACCCGAGCGGCGCGGCGGCGTTCATCGCCCTGGTGAAGTCCGCCGAGGGCCGCAAGGTGCTGGGCGAGGCGGGCTTCCTCAACCCGTGAGGCCCGCACCGAAGAACGCCGGGGCGGGGGCGGCGCAGCCGCCGGTACGGCCGCGGCGGCAGCGGGGCGGGGGCGCCGTCCCGCTGCCGCTGCTGCTGCCCGCCGTGGTCGGCCTGGCGTTCCTGCTGGTGCCGCTGCTGGCCCTGCTGGTGCGGGCGCCCTGGCGCAACATGCCCGGCCTGCTGACCGGTTCCGCGGTGTGGCAGGCGCTGCGGCTGTCGCTGGAGACGGCGACGTCGGCGACCGCGGTGGCCATGGCGCTCGGGGTGCCGCTGGCCTGGCTGCTGGCCCGCACCCGCTTCCCCGGCCGCCGGCTCGTACGGGCCCTGGTGACGCTGCCCCTGGTGCTGCCGCCGGTGGTCGGCGGGGTGGCGCTGCTGCTGGCGCTGGGCCGCAACGGCATCGTCGGGAAGTGGCTGGACACGTGGTTCGGCGTCACCCTGCCCTTCACCACGGCCGGGGTGGTGGTCGCCGAGGCGTTCGTGGCGATGCCGTTCCTCGTGATCAGCGTGGAGGGCACCCTGCGGGCCGCCGACAGCCGGTACGAGGAGGCCGCCGCGACGCTGGGCGCCTCCCGCTTCACCGCCTTCCGCCGGGTGACGCTGCCGATGATCGCGCCCGGGGTGGCGGCCGGCGCGGTGCTCGCCTGGGCGCGTGCGCTCGGCGAGTTCGGGGCCACGATCACCTTCGCGGGCAGCTTCCCCGGCCGCACCCAGACGATGCCGCTGTCGGTGTACCTCGCGCTCCAGGACGACCCGGACGCGGCCGTCGCGCTGAGCCTGGTGCTGCTCGCGGTGTCCGTCGCGGTGCTGGCCGGGCTGCGCGACCGCTGGACGGGGGCGGGCACCGGATGAGCGCCCGCGGGCTCGACGCCCATCTGGTGGTGGACCGCGGCGATTTCCGGCTCGACGTGCGCCTGGCCGCGGAACCCGGCGAGGTGGTGGCGCTGCTCGGGCCGAACGGCGCGGGCAAGACCACCTCGCTGCGCGCGCTGGCCGGGCTGACCGCGCTGACCGGCGGCCATCTGCGGCTGGACGGGCGGGAGTTGGAGCGCCCGGTGGAGCGGGTGCGGATCGCGCCGGAGCACCGCCCGGTCGGCGTGGTCTTCCAGGACTACCTGCTCTTCCCGCACCTGAGCGCCCTGGACAACGTGGCGTTCGGGCCGCGCTGCCACGGCGCCTCCCGCGCCGAGGCCCGGGGGCTGGCCGCCGGCCTGCTGGACCGGATGGGCCTGGCCGGGCACGCGCACGCCAAGCCGCGCCGGCTGTCCGGCGGCCAGGCGCAGCGGGTCGCGCTCGCCCGGGCGCTGGCCACCGCGCCCCGGCTGCTGCTGCTCGACGAGCCGCTGGCGGCCCTCGACGCCGGTGCCCGGCTGGACGTACGCGCCGAACTGCGCCGCCATCTGGCCGCGTTCGAGGCGGTGGCAGTGCTGGTCACGCACGACCCGCTGGACGCGATGGTGCTCGCCGACCGGCTGGCGGTGGTCGAGCACGGCGGCATCGTGCAGGAGGGCGCCCCCGCGGAGATCGCCCGCCACCCGCGCACCGACTACATCGCCCGCCTGGTCGGGCTCAACCTCTTCCGGGGCGAGGCCGACGGCGCCCGCGTCCGGATCAGCCCGCACCTGGCGCTCACCGGCACCGCCGCACTGACCGGCCCGGCGTTCGCGGCGTTCCCGCCCGGCGCCGTCACCCTCCACCGCGAACGCCCCGACCCGGCCACCCCCAACGCCTGGCCCGTCCGCGTCACCGGCATGGAGTCCCACGGCGCCCGGTTCCGCATCACCCTTACCACCACCCCGGACGACCTCCCCCTCACCGCCGACCTCCCCCCACCCGCGGTCGCCGACCTCTCCCCCGGCGAGGGCACCGCCCTGTGGGCCACCATCCCCCCGCCCGACACCCACACCTACCCCTCCTGACCCCGCACGCCACCGCGCCGTCCCCCGCACAGGGCGGCCCCGCCCGCCAGGTAGATGTGTCCGACCCGGTGGGCGATGCCCTCGGAAGGAGGCAATTCGGGTGCGGGTTCAGGTCATTGACCTTTGTTCAGCCCCTTGACTGGGGCGGTGGAGGGCGCGATCCTCGCGTACCACGGAAAGGAAAGTTTCCTTACACTGCCCGGCCGCACCTCACCTCCCGCCCCACCGCGGAGCAAGGAGCCCCCACCATGCGCAGATTCCCCCACCGCACCCACGACGCCCGGAGCACCCGGAGCACCGGCAGCCCCCGGCGGAAACGCTTCCGCCGGGCCACCGGGCTGGCCGCCGCGGCCGCCGCCCTCGGCACCGCGCTCACCGCACTGCCCGGGACCGCCACCGCCACTGCCGCCCCGGCCCCACACGCCGCCCCCGCCGTGGCCGCCGCGCCCACCACCTTCACGCACCCGGGCGTCCTGGTCAGCCTGCCCCAACTCGCCTACGTCAAGGAGCAGGTGCAGGCGAACGCGGAGCCGTGGAAGGACGCGTACAACCAGATGATCGGCAGTTCGTACGCCTCCCTGTCCCGCACCCCCAAACCGCGCGCCGACGTGGAGTGCGGGTCGTACTCCAACCCCGACAACGGCTGCACGGACGAGCGGCAGGACGCGATCGCCGCGTACACCGACGCGCTGGCCTGGTACATCACCGGCAACAGCGCCTACGCGCAGAAGTCGATCGAGCTGATGAACGCCTGGTCGTCGACGATCACCGAGCACACCAACAGCAACGCGCCCCTCCAGACCGGCTGGGCCGGCTCGGTGTGGCCGCGCGCCGCGGAGATCATCCGCTACACGTACGACGGCTGGTCGCCGGCGGACATCACGCGGTTCTCGGACATGCTGCGCGACGTCTACCTGCCCGAGGTGATCAACGGCTCCAACAGCAACGGCAACTGGGAGCTGGTGATGATGGAGGCCGCGGTCGGCATTTCCGTCTTCCTCGACGACTCCGCGGACTACGACAAGGCGATCACCCGCTACCTCAACCGCGTCGCCGCCTACGTCTACCTGTCCACAGACGGCTCGCTGCCCAAGACGGTGCCCGGCAGCGGGCTGGACACCTCCGCGAAGATCATCAGCTACTGGCAGGGGCAGTCCACGTTCGTCACCGGGCTGACCCAGGAGACCTGCCGCGACTTCACCCACACCGGGTACGGCATCGCGTCGATCTCCGACGTCGCCGAGACCGCCGCGATCCAGGGTCAGGACCTCTACCCGCAGGTCGGTGAGCGGCTGCGGCAGGCGCTCGGCTTCCAGTCGAAGTACGAGCTGGGGACGGCCCCGCCGTCCTGGCTGTGCGGCGGGCAGCTCAACCTCGGGCTCGGGCCGGTGACGGAGGTCGGGTTCAACGCGCTGCACAACCGGATGGGCATCGCGATGACCAACACCCAGGCGCTGACGGAGTCGCAGCGCCCGGCGGGCACCAACGCGCTGTTCGTGGCATGGGAGACGCTCACCAACGCGGACAACCCGGATGTGATCCCCACGAGCTGACGGCCTCCCCGCCGTCACATGACGCCCGGCCCGCCCCGCCACCCGCGGGGCGGGCCGCGGCGCGCCCTAACCGTGCGAGCGGTCGTCCGGGAAGTGCGGGGCGCGCGGGGGCAGGGGCGGCATCGGGGGCGGCATCCGCGGCGGCGGGGGCATCGGGGGCGCCTGGCCCGGGTAGTCCGGCAGGTCGGGCGCCGGGGGGCGGCGGCGCGGGGAGCTGCCCGGGCGGGCGGACCGCAGCCGCGCCCTGATGTCGAGGTGCGGGTGGAAGTCGGCCCAGCGCTCCGGGTACTCCGCCGGCGGCAACTGCGCCTCCCGCTCCTCCTCTTCCCCGGTGCTGGGCGCCGCGTGCCGGGCCCGGCGGGCGGCGACCGCGCGGGCCACCACCGCGGCCGCGGCCGCCTCCCGCAGCCGGTCGTTCTCCTCGCGGGCCAGGGACGTGGCGACCGACGGCCACACCCGGTCCACGGCGGCGTTGACGGCCGCGCCCACCAGCACGGCGAACGCGGACACCCCTATCCACAGCAGCACCGCGACCGGCGCGGCCAGCGACCCGTAGATCGTGTGCCCCTCGACGGCGTGGGTGAGGTAGATCCGCAGCACGAAGCTGCCGACCACCCACATCAGCAGCGCCACCAGCGCCCCGGGCACGTCCTCGTACCAGGGCGAGCGGACCGGCACCGAGACGTGGTACAGCGTGGTGAGGAAGGCGATCACGGCGAACAGCGCGGCCGGCCAGTACAGGATGTGCTCGGTGGCGCTGCCGCCGGGCAGGTAGCGGGTGAGCGTGCCGGGGCCGACCACCACCAGCGGCAGCACCGCGGCGCCGACCAGCAGCGCGGCCACGTACAGCAGCAGCGACATCAGGCGGGTGCGGACGATGCCGCGGCGGCCCTCCAGGCCGTACATGATGGTGATGGTGTCGACGAAGACGTTGACCGCGCGGGAGCCGGACCACAGGGCGATCAGGAAGCCGATGGAGATCAGGTCCGGGCGGCGGCCGTGGAAGACGTCGTCCACCAGCGGCTTGACCAGTTGGTTGACGCCCTTGTCGGACAGCACCGTGGCGGACGCCTTGAGGATGTTGTGCCGGATGTGGTCGATGGTGTCCAGGCCGACCACGGTGTCCACGTAACCGAGCGCGCCGACCAGCCCGAGCAGCAGCGGCGGCAGCGACAGCAGCACGAAGAAGGCCGCCTCGGCGGCCAGCCCGGTGACGCGGTACTCCATGCAGGAGTCCACCGTGTCCTTGAGCAGCAGCCAGGCCATCCGGCGTTTGGAGACATTCCGGTACAGCGCGCGGGCCCTGCGCCACCGGCCCGGTCTCCGGTGGCTTCTTTCGTCTGCTGCTTGCACGCCCTTACGTTAGCTGGCATGACTGCCCCCACTCACACGGTCACGAACCAGGCGCCGCCCCTGGTCGGCCATGACGTGTACAGAACGGACCGCGCGCTCGCCGAAGGCGTGGCGCGGCACGCGGCCCCGGAGCGGCTGGCGGAGATCGACGGCGAGCTCAGCGACCTCGGCCGGGCCGCGGGCTCGGCGCAGGCGCAGCGCTGGGGCGAGGAGGCGAACACCTACTCCCCCGTGCTGCGCACCCACGACCGGTACGGCAACCGGATCGACGAGGTCGACTTCCACCCGTCCTGGCACCGGCTGCTGGGCCACGCGGTCACCTCGGGCCTGACCGACGCCTGGTCGCGGCCGGACGGGCACCTGCGGCGCGCGGCGGGCTTCATGGTGTGGACGCAGGCCGAGGCCGGGCACGGCTGCCCGGTGTCGATGACCCATGCCGCGGTGCCCGCGCTGCGCGCCGACCCGCGGCTGGCCGCCGAGTGGGAGCCGCGGCTGGGCGCGCACGTCTACGACCCGCGGCTGGTCGCGCCGGGGCAGAAGCCGGGCGCGCTGTTCGGGATGGGCATGACCGAGAAGCAGGGCGGCTCGGACGTCCGCGCGAACACCACCATCGCGCGGCCGCTGGCGGAGGACGGCACCTATGCGCTCACCGGCCACAAGTGGTTCTGCTCGGCGCCGATGTCGGACGGCTTCCTGGTGCTGGCGCAGGTGCCGGCCGACGGCGGGCAGCGGCTGACCTGCTTCCTGGTGCCGCGGGTGCTCGCCGACGGCAGCCGCAATGCCTTCGCGATCCAGCGGCTGAAGGACAAGCTCGGCAACCGCTCCAACGCCTCCTCGGAGGTGGAGTTCGCCGGCACCTGGGCGCGCCGGGTCGGCGAGGAGGGCCGCGGGGTCGCCACGATCATCGAGATGGTGGCCGCCACCCGGCTGGACTGCGCGCTGGGTTCGGCCGCGCTGATGCGGCAGGCGGTCGCGCAGGCCGTGCACCACGCCGCGTACCGCAGCGCGTTCGGCGGGCCGCTGATCGACAAGCCGCTGATGCGCAACGTCCTGGCCGACCTGGCGCTGGAGTCGGAGGCTGCGACCACCGCGGTGCTGCGGCTGGCGGCGGCCTACGACGCGGACACCCCGCGCGAGCGCGCCCTGCGGCGGCTGGCGGTCGCGGTGACGAAGTTCTGGGTGACCAAGCGGTGCCCGGCGGTGGCGGTGGAGGCGCTGGAGTGCCTGGGCGGGAACGGCTACGTGGAGGAGTCCGGCATGCCGCGGATCTTCCGGGAGTCGCCGCTGAACTCGGTGTGGGAGGGCTCCGGCAACGTGCAGGCGCTCGACGTGCTGCGGGTGCTGGGCCGCGAACCGCAGGCGGTGGACGCCTTCCTCGCCGAGGTCGGCCTCGCGCACGGCGCGGACCCCCGGCTGGACGCGGCGGTGAAGGACCTGCTCACCGACCTCGCGGACCTGGAGGGCGTCGAGACGCGCGCGCGGCGGGTGGTGGAGCGGATGGCGCTGGTCTTCCAGGGCTCGCTGCTGGTGCGGTTCGCGCCCGCGCCGGTCGCCGACGCGTTCTGCGCGTCGCGGCTGGGCCGGGACTGGGGCGCCACCTTCGGCACGCTGTCCGCTTCGGCGGACCTGGCCGCGCTGGTGGAGCGGGCCCGGCCGGTCGCGGTCTGAGCCGGCCGCCGTACAAGGGGGGGCGGAGGTGGCGCCGCGCCGACTCGGCACCACCTCCGGTAACGCGACCCGTACGCGACGGGCCGCCACCGACCGCGAGTTGCAGATGTGCGAGGTCGGTGACGTGCCGTCACTGTCCGTCAAAGTCGCGTACGCTCGCAAGGGTTGCAGCACGTTGCACGTGGTCCGGCCGGTCCGGCGGGCGCGAGGGCGTGGGCACACCGACCACCGATACTGGGCAACGGGGCTGAGCGGAGGCGAGATGGCACACCTTCGGATCGGTCCGGTGCGGCCGGTGGGCACCGGCGGCCGGCCTGCGGCACACCTGCCGGCGCCGGTCCGGGACGCCCCCTGGTCCGGCCGGGCGCCGCGTCCGGCCACCGGGCCGCGTACGGTGATCAGCGAGTCGTGGACGCGCGCGCAGCAGTTGGGCGTCGATCCGGACATGGGCGCGGCGCACCGCATCCTGAGCACCGACGAGGTCGAGCAGCGCCGGCACGCCACCCCGCTCGCGGAGATCATGCCGAGCCTGCGGGACGGCCTGGTCGCGGTCGCGGACGCGACCTGGCACATCATGGTCGTCACCGACGCCGAGGGCCGGGTGCTGTGGCGCGACGGCAGCCACGCGATCCGCCGCCGGGCGGACCGGGTGGGCTTCGCCGAGGGCGCCTCCTGGGCCGAGAACGCCGTGGGCACCAATGCGATCGGCACCGCGCTGGTGACCCGTACCCCGCTCCAGGTGCACTCGGCCGAGCACTTCGTCCGCACCCTGCACAGCTGGACGTGCGCCGCCGCGCCGCTGCACGACCCGCGGGACGGCCGGCTGCTGGGCGTGGTCGACGTCAGCGGCCCCGCGACCAGCCTGAACCCGGCGACGCTGGCGCTGGTGTCGGCGGTGGCCCGGGTCGCGGAGGGCGAGCTGCGGGCCCGGCACTGGGAGGCGGTGGGGCGGCTGCGGTCGGTGGCGGCGCCGCTGCTGACCCGGCTGTCCGGGCAGGCGCTGGTGGTCGACCGCAACGGCTGGGTCGCCGCGGTGACCGGGATGGCCTGCGCCGACCGGGTCGCGCTGCCCGCGCGGGTACGGGCCGGGCAGGTGTGGCTGCCGACGCTGGGCCTGTGCGAACTGGACCCGCTGCCGGGCGGCTGGCTGGTGCGGGTCGGCGAGCGGGAGCGGCCGGCGGCGGCGCACCGCGTGGTGCTGGACCTGAGCGGGGCGCAGGGTGCCGAGGTGACGGTGCACGGCCCGGCCGGGCCGTGGTCGCAGCGGCTGAGCCCGCGCCACGCGGAGCTGCTGTTCGTGCTGGCGCTGTACCCGGGCGGGCGCAGCGCGACGCAGCTGGCGGCGGACCTGTTCGGCGACCCGAGCCGGGCGGTGACCGTACGGGCGGAGATGTCGCGGCTGCGGCGGACCCTGGCGGGGGTGCTGGCGCACCGGCCGTATCGTTTCGCCGACGGGGTCGGCGTGGAGGTGCTGCGGCCCGGGCGGCCGGCCGACCTGCTCCCGCATTCGCTCGCGCCGGCGGTTCTGGCGGAGCGGGGGTGACGGGACCCCCCGGGGCGGATGGTGCTGTCGGTTCCGGGACCACCTGCCCGGTCGTGGCTGATCGCGCAGTTCCCCGCGCCCCCTTGGGCACCCCGCTTCCGTCGGCGCGACCATTATTCGAGATGAAGTGGTCCACATGGTGGATAATGGTGGACTGTCCGAACATCTGCGTGCCACGCTTTCGACATGTCACGCACTGGAATCACCTTGGTAGGTCGGCCGCACGTCGACTTCTGCCGTGTGTCCAGCGCCATCTGTCCGGCGGGCTGAGCACCTGACGGCGCGCTGAGCGCCGACCCCCGCCGTCCCCGCCGTCGTGGATGCGTGAGAGCCGCCTGCCGTCTTCGGCGAGCCGTGATGCCCTGCGCCCGCGCAGGCACCCCCGGGTCGCTCCCGGCCGCATGCAGCCGCCTCGCGCCGTACCGACCCGTATACGCCTGCCCGAAGGACGCATCGCCATGGCCTCCAGCCCTGAGTCCCCCCAGCCCCCGGCCGGGAGCCCCGCTCCGAAGGCCGCGGCCGCCCGCCGCAGGACCGGGCGGCACCGCGGCGAAGGCCAGTGGGCGCTGGGCCACTTCACTCCGCTGAACGCCAACGAGCAGTCCAAGAAGGACGACGACGGCCTCAACGTGCGCACCCGGATCGAGACGATCTACGCGCACCGCGGCTTCGACTCGATCGACGGCGCCGACCTGCGCGGCCGGATGCGCTGGTGGGGGCTGTACACCCAGCGGCGGCCCGGGATCGACGGCGGCCGCACCGGCGCGCTGGAACCGGAGGAGCTGGAGGACAGCTACTTCATGATGCGGGTGCGGATCGACGGCGGCCGTCTGACCGTGGCCCAGCTGCGGGTGATCGGCGAGATCTCCCAGGAGTTCGCCCGCGGCACCGCCGACCTCACCGACCGGCAGAACATCCAGTACCACTGGATCAGGATCGAGGACGTGCCGGAGATCTGGCGGCGGCTGGAGGAGGTGGGCCTGTCCACCACCGAGGCGTGCGGCGACGTGCCCCGGGTGATCCTCGGCTCCCCCGTCGCGGGCATCGCCGAGGACGAGATCGTCGACGGCACCCCGGCGATCGAGGAGATCCACGCCCGCTACATCGGCAGCAAGGAGTTCTCCAACCTGCCGCGCAAGTTCAAGACCGCGATCTCCGGCTCCCCGCTGCTGGACGTGGTGCACGAGATCAACGACATCGCGTTCGTCGGGGTCGACCACCCCGAGCACGGCCCCGGCTTCGACCTGTGGGTCGGCGGCGGCCTGTCCACCAACCCCAAGCTGGGCGTGCGGCTGGGCGCGTGGGTGCCGCTGGGCGAGGTGCCCGAGGTGTGGGCCGGCGTGGTCGGCATCTTCCGCGACTACGGCTACCGGCGGCTGCGCTCGCGCGCCCGGCTGAAGTTCCTGCTCGCCGACTGGGGCGCGGAGAAGTTCCGCCAGGTGCTCCAGGACGAGTACCTGCGGCGCCCGCTGCTCGACGGGCCCGCGCCCGAGCAGCCGGCGCAGGTGTGGCGCGACCACATCGGCGTGCACCGGCAGAAGGACGGCCGCTACTACATCGGCTTCGCGCCGCGGGTCGGCCGGGTCGACGGCGCCGTCCTGACGAAGGTCGCCGAACTCGCCGCCGCGCACGGCTCGGACCGGCTGCGCACCACCGCCGACCAGAAGCTGATCGTGCTGGACGTCGAGGAGGACCGGGTCGCGTCGCTGTCCGCCGGGCTGGAGGCGCTCGACCTCCAGGTGCGGCCCTCGCCCTTCCGGCGCGGCACCATGGCCTGCACCGGCATCGAGTTCTGCAAGCTGGCGATCGTGGAGACCAAGGCCCGCGGCGCCTCGCTCATCGACGAACTGGAGCGGCGGCTGCCGGAGTTCGACGAGCCGATCGCCATCAACATCAACGGCTGCCCCAACTCCTGCGCCCGCATCCAGACCGCGGACATCGGCCTGAAGGGCCAGCTGATCACCGACTCCGACGGCAACCAGGTCGAGGGCTACCAGGTGCACCTGGGCGGCGGCCTCGGCCTCGACCCGGGCTTCGGCCGCAAGGTCCGCGGCCTGAAGGTCTCCGCCGACGACCTGCCCGACTACGTCGAGCGGGTGCTCGGCCGCTTCCAGGCCGGACGCGGCGACGGCGAGCGCTTCGCCCAGTGGGCGGCCAGAGCCACCGAGGAGGAACTGTCGTGACGGAGCGCGCCGCGCCCTTCTACTGCCCCTACTGCGGCGACGAGGACCTGCGTCCCTCGGAGCAGGGGCACGGCGCCTGGGAATGCCGCGCCTGCAACCGCGCATTCCAGCTGAAGTTCCTCGGCCTGCTCGCCGAGGGGTTCAAGGCTCCCTCACCGCACGGCTCTTCCGACGGAGGCGCACCGTGACCACCGCTCCGCACCGTACCGCGCAGGACCTCCAGCGGCTGGCCGAACAGGCCGGCCGCGACCTGGAGGAGGCGCCCGCACTCGACGTGCTGCGCTGGGCCGCCGACACGTTCGGCAGCCGCTTCTGCGTCACCTCCTCGATGGAGGACGCCGTCGTCGCGCACCTGGCCTCGCGGGCCATGCCCGGCGTGGACGTCGTCTTCCTCGACACCGGCTACCACTTCCCGGAGACCATCGGCACCCGGGACGCGGTGGACGCCGTGATGGACGTGAACGTGATCACGCTCACCCCGGCGCAGACCGTCGCCGAGCAGGACGCGCAGTACGGCGCGAAGCTGCACGACCGCGACCCTGACCTGTGCTGCGCGCTGCGCAAGGTCGCCCCGCTGGAGGCCGGGCTGCGCGACTACGACGCCTGGGCCACCGGGCTGCGCCGCGACGAGTCCCCGACCCGGGCCGGCACGCCCGTCGTCGGCTTCGACGCCAGGCGCGGCAAGGTGAAGATCGCTCCCATCGCCCGGTGGACACAGGAAGACGTGGAAACATACGTCGCCGAGCACGGGGTTCTCACGAATCCGCTGCTGATGGACGGCTATGCCTCGGTCGGCTGCGCCCCCTGCACCCGCCGGGTGCTCGAGGGCGAGGACGCCAGGTCGGGCCGGTGGGCCGGCCTCGGCAAGACCGAGTGCGGGATTCACCTGTGAGTCCGGCCGTCGAACCTGTGAATACACCCCGGAGTGCGGCTGCCCGCAGCGGCACGCAACCGACGACGAACCGACCGGCGGCGCACCCGCCGGGGAACCAGGAGGACCGGATGAGCGGCGGAGCCACCGTATGGCTCACCGGCCTGCCCAGCGCCGGCAAGACCACCATCGCCACCGCGCTGGCCGGCCGGCTGCGCGCGGAGGGCCGGCGGGTCGAGGTGCTGGACGGCGACGAGATCCGCGAGTTCCTCTCGGCCGGCCTCGGCTTCACCCGTGAGGACCGGCACACCAACGTGCAGCGGATCGGCTTCGTCGCCGAACTGCTGGCCGCGCACGGGGTGCTGGTGCTGGTCCCGGTGATCGCGCCGTACGCCGACAGCCGCGAGGCGGTCCGCAAGCGCCACGAGGCGCGCGGCACCGCCTACGTCGAGGTCCATGTCGCGACCCCGGTGGACGTCTGCTCGGTCCGGGACGTCAAGGGGCTGTACGCCAAGCAGGCCGCGGGGCAGCTGACCGGCCTGACCGGGGTGGACGACCCGTACGAGGTGCCGCTCCGCCCGGACCTGCGGATCGAGACCGAGGGCAGCACCGTCGAGCAGTCGGCGGCGGCGGTGTACGCGTACCTCGGGGACAGTGGCCGCATCGCGAGCGAGAAGAGGTAGGGGCATGACGACGACCGTCGCGCAGAGCGGGGCCAGTGCCAGTCCGTACGCGCTCACGCACCTGGACGCGCTGGAGTCCGAGGCGGTGCACATCTTCCGCGAGGTCGCGGGCGAGTTCGAGCGGCCGGTGATCCTCTTCTCCGGCGGCAAGGACTCGATCGTGATGCTGCACCTGGCGCTCAAGGCGTTCGCGCCCGCCGCGGTGCCGTTCTCCCTGCTGCACGTCGACACCGGCCACAACTTCCCCGAGGTGCTCGCCCTGCGGGACCGCACGGTGGCCGAGCACTCGCTGCGGCTGCACGTGGCGAAGGTGCAGGACTACATCGACGACGGGCGGCTGCGGGAGCGCCCGGACCGCCTGCGCAACCCGCTCCAGACGGTGCCGCTGACCGACGCCATCCGCGAGCAGCGCTTCGACGCGGTCTTCGGCGGCGGGCGGCGCGACGAGGAGAAGGCCCGCGCGAAGGAGCGGGTCTTCTCGCTGCGCGACGAGTTCTCCCAGTGGGACCCGCGCCGCCAGCGCCCCGAGCTGTGGTCGCTGTACAACGGCCGGCACGCCCCGGGCGAGCACGTGCGGGTCTTCCCGCTGTCGAACTGGACCGAGCTGGACGTGTGGCAGTACATCGCCCGGGAGCACATCGCGCTGCCGGAGATCTACTTCGCGCACCGCCGGGAGGTCTTCCAGCGCTCGGGGATGTGGCTGACCGCCGGCGAGTGGGGCGGCTCGAAGGACGACGAGCCGGTGCAGACCCGGCTGGTGCGCTACCGCACCGTCGGCGACATGTCCTGCACCGGCGCGGTCGACTCCGACGCCACCACGCTCGAAGCGGTGATCACCGAGATCGCCGCCTCCCGGCTCACCGAGCGGGGCGCCACCCGGGCCGACGACAAGATGTCCGAGGCCGCGATGGAAGACCGCAAGCGCGAGGGGTACTTCTAGCCATGACCGGCACCACGAGCCCGATCACCGCCGAGCAGCTGTCGGCCACCACCCTGCTGCGCTTCGCCACCGCCGGCTCCGTCGACGACGGCAAGTCCACCCTGGTCGGCCGCCTGCTCCACGACTCCAAGTCGGTCCTCACCGACCAACTCGAAGCCGTCGAGCGCGTCTCCCAGGACCGCGGCCAGCAGGCCCCCGACCTCGCCCTGCTCACCGACGGCCTGCGCGCCGAACGCGAACAGGGCATCACCATCGACGTCGCCTACCGCTACTTCGCCACCGCCCGCCGCCGCTTCATCCTCGCCGACACCCCCGGCCACGTGCAGTACACCCGCAACATGGTCACCGGCGCCTCCACCGCAGAACTCGCCGTCGTCCTGGTCGACGCCCGCAACGGCGTCGTCGAACAGACCCGCCGCCACGCCGCCGTCGCCGCACTGCTGCGCGTGCCGCACGTCGTCCTCGCCGTCAACAAGATGGACCTCGTCGACCACGCCGAACCCGTGTTCGCCGCCATCGCCGAGGAGTTCACCGCCTACGCCGACTCCCTCGGCATCCCGGACGTCACCGCCATCCCGATCTCCGCCCTCGCCGGGGACAACGTGGTCGAGCCGTCGGCGAACATGGACTGGTACGGCGGCCCGACCGTCCTGGAGCACCTGGAGACGGTGAAGGTCGGCCACGACCTGACGTCCTGCCCGCCGCGCTTCCCGGTGCAGTACGTGATCCGGCCGCAGACCGCCGAGCACCCCGACTACCGCGGCTACGCCGGGCAGATCGCCTCCGGGCTGCTGCGGGTGGGCGACCCGGTGACGGTGCTGCCCTCCGGCCGCACCACCACGATCGCCGGCATCGACGCGCTCGGCTCGGCCGTGGACACCGCGTGGGCGCCCCAGTCGGTGACGCTGCTGCTCACCGACGACGTGGACGTCTCCCGCGGCGACCTGATCGCGCCGACCGCCCACGCCCCGGCCACCACCCAGGACATCACCGCCACCGCCTGCCACCTGCACGAGCGGCCGCTGCGGGTCGGCGAGCGGGTGCTGCTCAAGCACGCCACCCGCACCGTCAAGGCGATCGTGAAGGCGCTGCCGTACCGGATCGACCTGTCGGACGGCCTCGCCCACGAGGAGCACCCGGCGGCGCTGGAGGTCAACGACATCGGCGCGGTGGTGCTGCGCACCGCCGAGCCGCTGCCGGTCGACGCCTACGCCGAGTCGCGGCTGACCGGATCGTTCCTGCTGATCGACCCCGCCGACGGCGCCACCCTCACCGCGGGCATGGCCGGCGAGCCGTTCGCCGCCCGCCCGCAGGCACCGGCCGCCGACGACGACGGATGGGACTTCTGACGGTGCAGCCCACCAAGGAAGCCTTCTCGGGCTTCGCGAAGGAAGGCGGGCGGGTCGGCAGCGGCACGCTCGGCGCCGGAACGGGCGGGGTCCCGCGATGTGCGGGCTGACCTGCCCGGCCGCGGCCCGCACCACCGCCGCGACCACCGTGTGCCGCGCACCGCGCACCCCCGGCGTCCCGCCGGGCTGCCCGGCCACCCGGCCCAGACCGCCCCACCGGGCCCGGCGCACCGCGCCGCGGCCCCGCTTTCGAAGACCTGACGCCACTCCGGCCGCGCCCTAGCCTCCACCGGGCGCGACACGCCGGGCCTTACGAAGGGACACACCCGTGTCTGCCCTGCCCCGCACCTCGGCGCCGCACCGCTCGTCGCGCCGCCGCAGACTCCTCGCCGCGGCCGCCGCGCTGCCGATCCTCTTCGGCGCGCTGACCGCCTGCGGCTACGGCTCCGACAAGTCCGACGACTCCGCGACCACCGCGCCGGCCGCCAGCGGCAGCGCGAGCACCAAGAAGCTCTCCACCGACGAGGTGAAGATCGGGTACTTCCCGAACCTCACCCACGCCACCGCGCTGGTCGGGCTGAAGGAAGGCTTCTTCCAGCAGGAGCTGGGCAGCACCAAGATCAAGCAGGCCACCTTCAACGCGGGCCCGGCGGAGATCGAGGCGCTCAACGCCGGTTCGATCGACATCGGCTGGATCGGCCCCTCGCCGTCCATCAACGGCTACACCCAGTCCAACGGCTCCGACCTGAAGATCATCTCGGGTTCGGCCTCGGGCGGCGTGAAGCTGGTGGTCAACCCGAAGAAGATCAAGACGGTCGCGGACCTCAAGGGCAAGAAGATCGCCACCCCGCAGCTGGGCAACACCCAGGACGTGGCGCTGCTGAACTTCATCAAGTCCAAGGGCTGGAAGGTCGACGCGCAGAGCGGCAAGGGCGACGTGTCGGTGGTGCGCACCGAGAACTCGCTGACCCCGCAGGCGTACGCCAACGGCTCCATCGACGGCGCGTGGGTGCCGGAGCCCACCGCGTCGAAGCTGGTGGACGAGGGCGCGAAGGTACTGGTCGACGAGAGCACGCTGTGGCCGAACAAGCAGTTCGTGATCACCAACGTGATCGTGTCGCAGAAGTTCCTCACCGCGCACCCGGACGTCGTGGAGGCGGTGCTGCGCGGCTCGGTGAAGACCAACGCGTGGATCAACGCCAACTCCGACAAGGCGAAGGCCGACGCCAACGCCCAGCTCAAGGCGCTGACCCAGAAGGCGCTGCCGGCCAGCCAGCTCGACCCGGCGTGGAAGTCCATCAGCGTGGTCGACGACCCGCTGGCGAGCACCGCGAAGGCCGAGGCGGAGCACGCGGTGGCGGCGGGCCTGCTCAAGTCGCCGAAGCTGGACGGGATCTACGACCTGACGCTGCTCAACAAGGTCCTCAAGGAGCAGGGCAAGCCGACGGTCAGTGCCGCCGGGCTCGGCACCCAGTAATCCCCGCTCCCATCCACCGCATCCCATGTGCAACCGAGGACCCCAGGAGGTGACCACCATGGCCGACACCCTCACCGGCCCCGCGGCACCGTCGGCGGGACCCGCCGGGTACGCCGCGCGCATCGACCATGTTTCGAAGGCGTTCGGCCGGCCCGGCGCCGGGCAGCTCGTGCTGGACGACATCACGCTGGACGTGGCACCGGGCGAGTTCGTCTGCCTCCTGGGGGCTTCGGGGTGCGGCAAGTCCACCCTGCTGAACCTGGTGGCCGGGCTGGACAAGCCGTCGGCCGGCGCCATCGAGACGCCCGGCGGGCGGCCGGCGCTGATGTTCCAGGAGCACGCGCTGTTCCCATGGCTGACCGCCGGCAAGAACATCGAACTGGCGCTGCGGCTGCGCGGGGTGCCGCGCGAGGAGCGCCGGACCGAGGCCGAGCGGCTGCTGTCGCTGGTGCGGCTCGGCGGCGCCTACGGCAAGCGGGTGCACGAGCTGTCCGGCGGCATGCGGCAGCGCGTCGCGCTGGCCCGGGCGCTCGCCCAGGACAGCCAACTGCTGCTGATGGACGAGCCGTTCGCGGCGCTCGACGCGATCACCCGGGACGTGCTGCACGACGAGCTGACCCGGGTGTGGTCCGAGACGGACCTGTCGGTGCTGTTCGTGACGCACAACGTGCGCGAGGCGGTCCGGCTCGCGCAGCGGGTCGTGCTGCTGTCCTCGCGGCCCGGCCGGATCAACCGGGAGTGGGCCATCGACATCCCGCAGCCGCGCCGCATCGAGGACGCGGGCGTGGCCGACCTGTCCGTCGAGATCACCGAAGAACTCCGTGGGGAGATCCGCCGCCATGGCCAGCACTGAGACCGGAGCGAAGGGCACCGAGCCGCTCGGCGGCGACCAGCGGGCGCGGCAGGAGCAGGACGCCCGGCAGGAGCAGGACCTGTCCGGCCTGGAGGCCGGCCTGGACGCGCTGGAGACCGTCGCGGCCGGCCGCACCCCGGTCGGCCAGGTGCTGCTGAAGAAGGTGCTGCCGCCGCTGAGCGCGGCCGTGCTGGTGCTGGTGGTCTGGCAGCTGTGCGCGTGGGGCAAGGTCGCCGACCCGACGAAGCTGCCCAGCCCGCACGCGGTGTGGCAGGAGCTGGTGGACCGGTGGAACGCCGGCGACCTGTTCTCGATCATCTGGACCAGCGTGGAGCGCGGCCTGCTCGGCTTCCTGGCCGCGCTGGTGATCGGCACCCCGCTGGGCCTGCTGGTCGCCCGGGTGCCGTTCGTGCGGGCGGCGATCGGGCCGATCCTGTCCGGGCTCCAGTCGCTGCCGTCGGTGGCGTGGGTGCCGGCCGCGGTGATCTGGCTGGGGCTGAGCGACTCGGCGATGTACGCGGTGATCCTGCTCGGCGCGGTCCCGTCGATCGCCAACGGCCTGGTGGCCGGCATCGACCAGGTGCCGCCGCTGTACCTGCGGGCCGGCCGCACCATCGGCGCGACCGGGCTGCGCGGCGCCTGGTTCATCCTGCTGCCCGCCGCCCTGCCCGGCTACGTCGCGGGGCTGAAGCAGGGCTGGGCGTTCTCCTGGCGCTCCCTGATGGCCGCCGAGCTGATCGCGTCCTCCCCGGACCTCGGGGTGGGGCTGGGCCGCTACCTGGAGAACATGCGGGAGGCGTCCGACATGGCCGGGGTCTTCCTCGGCATCCTGCTGATCCTCGTGGTGGGCATCGCGATCGACCTGATCGTCTTCAGCCCGCTGGAGCGGTGGGTGCTGCGCAGCCGCGGCCTGACCGCGCGGGCCCAGTAGCCGTGCGCCGCGCCCGTACGGACCCGCCCGCGCTGCTGGTGATCGCGCACGGCTCGCGCGACCCGCGGCACGCCGCGACCGTACGGGCGCTCACCGCGCGGGCGGCGGCGGCCCGCCCGGGGCTGCGGGTGGACACCGCGTTCCTCGACTTCTGCACCCCGTCGGTGCCCGACGCGCTGCGGGAGCTGGCCGGCGGCGGGGTGCGCGAGGTGGTGGCGCTGCCGCTGCTGCTGACCCGGGCCTTCCACGCCAAGGCCGACATCCCGGCGGTGCTGGCGGACGCCGCCGCGCGCCTGCCGGGGCTGCGGCTGCGGACCGCGGGTGTGCTCGGCCCCTCGCCGCTGCTGGTCGCCGCTCTGGAGCGGCGGCTGCGGGCGGCCGGGGTACGGCGCCGCGACCGGGCCGGCACCGGCGTCGTCCTGGCGTCGGCCGGCTCCACCGACCCGGAGGCGGGCGCGGTGCTCGCTGATATCGCGCGGGAGTGGCGGCGTACCGGTTGGTGCGCCGTGCGGCCCGCGTTCGCCTCCGCCTGCCTGCCCCGCACCGAGGACGCGGTGCGCGCGCTGCGCGCGGAGGGCGTACGGCGGATCGCCGTGGCGCCGTATGTGCTCGCGCCCGGCTTCCTGCCGGACCGGATCGCGCGGGGCGCGCGGGAGGCGGGCGCGGACGTGCTCGCCGACGTGCTGGGCCCGGCGCCCGAGGTGGCCGAACTGCTGCTGCGCCGCTACGACGAGGCGCTGCCCGGCCCGGTCCTGCGGCCCGCGCTGGCCGGCGCCGGGTCCGGCGCGACCGCCGCCTGAACCGGCCCGCGCCGCCCGCCGCCCGCTGCGTGTAGGGGGCAGCCGCCGCCGCGGTCAGGGCCCGCCCCCGACGCCGGGGTGGGGACAGCCCCACCCTCAGGAGGGAGAACACCTCACCGGAAGTCACCTGTTGGCCGGATGGGTGCGCGTCCCCCGGGCCCATAGCGTCATGGGTGACAGAGCGGCAGGTCGACAAGCCGCCACCCACGACGATCCTTCAAGGGGGACACCGTGAGTCGCGCTCGCGCACACGGCAGCAGAACGGGCATCGCGGCGGCCATGGGAGGCTGGAGCGCCCGGCACCGCTGGGCGGCGGTCGGCGGCTGGCTGCTCTTCGTCATCGCCGTCATGGTGATCGGCCAGTCGGTCGGCCGCACCGACCTGGACCAGTCCCGTTCCATGGCCGGCGAGGTCAACCAGGCGGCGACGATCATCGACGACGCCGGGCTTCAGGACAAGGCCGGCGAGATGGTGCTGGTGCAGACCCCGCACGGCACCGTCACCGACCCGGCGGTCCGCACCGCGGTCGCCGACGTGGTGGGCGCGGTGCGCGCCACCGGCCTGACGACCGCGATCACCTCGCCGTACGACACCCAGGCCATATCCGAGGACCACCGCTCGGCGCTGGTCCGGTTCGACATGCGCGGGTCGGCCGACGACGCCCCCGACCATGTGCAGCCGGTGCTCGACGCGGTGGCGAAGACCCAGCGGGCCCACCCGGACCTGCGGATCGAGGAGTTCGGCGACGCCAGCGGCAACCACGCGGTCAACAACGCCTTCGGCAGCGACTTCAAGACCGCCGAGTACTCCGCGGTGCCGGTCGCGCTGGCCATCCTGCTGATCGCGTTCGGCGCGCTGGTCGCCGCGCTGCTGCCGGTGGCACTGGCGATCACCGCGTTCCTCGGCGCCGGCGGGGTGGTGGCGCTGGTCAGCCACGCCATCCCGATGAGCGACACCGCGAACTCCGTGATGCTGCTGGTGGGTCTGGCCGTCGGCGTCGACTACTGCCTGTTCTACCTGCGCCGGGAGCGCGAGGAGCGCGCCGCCGGCCACGACGCGGCCACCGCGCTGCGGATCGCCGCGGCCACCTCCGGCCGGGCGGTGCTGATCTCCGGGTTCACCGTGATCGTGGCGATGGCCGGGATGCTCTTCACCGGCATCGGCGACTTCAAGGCGATGGGCATGGCCACGATGATCGTGGTGGCGATCGCGATGTTCGGCTCCGTGACGGTGCTGCCCGCGCTGCTGTCGATCCTCGGCGAGCGCGTCGAGAAGGGCCGGGTGCCGCTGATCGGCCGCAGGTCCCGCGGCGCCGGGGCCCGCGCCCAGGCCGCGCACGGCGGCAGCCGCTTCTGGCGGACCGTGCTGCGGCCGGTGCTGCGCCACCCCAAGGTCTCCACGCTGGTCGCCGGCGGCGCCCTGATCGCACTCGCGGTGCCCGCCTTCTCGATGCACACCGCGAACCTGACCACCCAGCAGGAGCTGGGCGACGGCCTGCCGATCATCAAGACCTACGAGCACATCAACGCCGCCTTCCCCGGCGGTCCCGACCCGGCGCGCGTGGTGGTCAAGGCCGACGCGATCAACGCGCCGCAGGTGAAGAAGGCCATCGCCGACTTCCGCGCGGAGGCGGTCCGTTCGGGCGCCAGCACCGGCCCGGTCACCGTCACCGTGCACAGCGAGCAGAACGTCGCCCAGATCGACGTCCCCCTGGCCGGCGGCAGCGACCGCGCCAAGGCCGAGGCCGACGTGCGCCTGCTGCGCGACCAGGTACGGCCCGACACGCTCGGGAAGGTCGGCGGGGTGCGGGCGCCGGTCACCGGTGAGACCGCGTCCTCGATGGACTTCACCCACAAGATCACCAGCAGCGTGCCGCCGGTGTTCGCGTTCGTGATCGTCTTCGCCTTCCTGCTGATGCTGCTGTCCTTCCGGTCGCTGACCGTCGCACTGACCTCGATCGCGCTGAACCTGCTGTCGGTGGGCGCCGCCTACGGGGTGCTGACCCTGGTCTTCCAGCACGGCGTGGGCGCCTCGCTGGTCGGCGCGCACAGCAGCGGCGCGGTGGTGGCCTGGCTGCCGCTGTTCCTGTTCGTGATCCTCTTCGGGCTGAGCATGGACTACCACGTGTTCGTGGTCTCCCGTATCCGCGAGGCCCGCAGCCGCGGCCTGACCACCAAGGGCGCCATCGAGCACGGCATCACCACCACCGCGGGCGTGGTCACCAGCGCCGCCGTCATCATGGTCGCGGTCTTCGCGATCTTCGGGACGCTGTCGATGCAGAGCATGAAGCAGATGGGGGTCGGCCTGGCCTGCGCGGTGCTGGTGGACGCCACCGTGATCCGCGGGGTGCTGCTGCCGGCGGTGATGACGCTGCTCGGCGAGCGCAACTGGTACCTGCCGCGGTGGCTGCGCTGGCTGCCGGACATGACGCACGACGAGTCGGCCGCCTCGGAGCCGCCGGCCGCCGGCGACCGGCCGCGCCACGCGGTCCCCGACCGGGTCTGATCCCCCGCGACCTGCACGGATCAACGACAGTGCCCCCGCGCCGCCTCGGTTCGGGGGCACTGTCGGTGCCCGCCGGTACGGTGGCCGTCATGAGCGTAGGGCAGAGCACGCGGGCCGCGGTGGCGGCCGGACCGGCCGGACCCGGCGGCGGGATCGAGGAGCGGCTGGAGGCGCACCGGGCGGAGTTGACCGGGTACTGCTACCGCATGCTCGGCTCCGCCTTCGAGGCCGAGGACGCGGTGCAGGAGACGATGGTGCGCGCCTGGCGCGGCGCCGGCGGCTTCGAGGGCCGGGCGAGCCTGCGCTCGTGGCTGTACCGCATCGCGACGAACGTCTGCCTGGACAGCCTGAAGGCCGGCCGGCGGCGGGCCCGGCCGATGGACCTGTCCCCGGCCGGCCGGGCCGACGCGATGCTGCCCGACCGCACCCCGGCTGCGGAGTGGGTGGAGCCGGTGCCGGACGTGCGGGCCCTGCCGTCGTCGGGCGACCCGGCGGACGTGGTGGTCTCCCGCGAGAGCATCCGGCTCGCCTTCGTGGCCGCGCTCCAGCACCTGCCGCCCCGGCAGCGCGCGGTGCTGATCCTGCGGGAGGTGCTGGCCTGGAAGGCGAGCGAGACCGCCGAACTGCTGGGCACCACCGTGGCGTCGGTGAACAGCGCCCTGCAACGCGCCCGCGCCACCCTGGCCGGCGCCGGGGTCTCCTCCTCCCACGAGGCCGGGCAAACCCCCTCCGGCGCCCCCACGTCCGGCCCGGCGGCGGCTCCCGCGGCCATGGACCGGGAGCAGCAGCTGCTGCTGGAGCGCTATGTCGACGCCTTCGAGCGGTACGACCTGGACGCCCTGACCGAACTCCTCCACCAGGACGCCACCTTGTCCATGCCGCCGTACCCGATGTGGCTGCGCGGCCATGAGCAGATACGGGCCTGGCTGACCGGCACCGGCCGGGAGTGCGAGGGCTCACGGCTGCTGCCGGTCGCCGCCAACGGCACGCTCGGTTTCGGCCAGTACCGCCGGGACCCCGCCGGGCGCGGCCACCGCGCGTGGGCCCTGCAAGTGCTGGAGGTCTCCGCCGGCCGTGTCAGCGGGCTCAACTCCTTCCTCGACGTGCAGCGGCTCTTCCCGCTCTTCGGGCTGCCACTCGAACTGCCCGCCGAGCCCAGCGAGTTCGAGCAGGCCACGTAACGCGGGCGAGGCGCCGCGCAGCCGCACCCGGCGACCGGAGCGGCGCGCGGCCAGGGCCACCCGGGCGAGCGCGGCCAGCGTGCCCCGGTCGGCGGCGAGGCCGCCCGCGTCCAGGGACACCACCCTCGCCACTGCGCCACCTCGCGTCCCGTCTCACGTTTTCGGTCCGGCTCGCTGGCCCGTTTCGGCCACCTGCGAGGGCCGTCCCGTGATACGACCAGTGCCGGGGTCGTAACTCATCGGTACGGCGGGTACGTATTCGCGGCAACTCCCAGCGGACTTCCCGGAAACCACGAGGGAATCCACAGGGCGCGGGTGCGAGACTTGCCGTGGCGCCGCCGCATGCCGATACCTCTGGCATATGCGGTCGGACGGTTGCGGGTGGGCCGCAGGGCGAAGAAGCGAGAGGCTGGGCATGGCGGACGCGGTGTTCACGCAGGACCGGGCGCGGGCGGTGCTGGACGCGGCCGGGCACCGGGAGGCGGACCTGCTCTCCTTCGGGGAGAACGCGGTGTTCGCCGCCGGGCGGCTGGTGATCAAAGTGGGGCGCGGCTCCGACCTGCTGGACCGGGCCAAGCGCGAGGTGCGCACCGCGGACTGGCTCGCCAAGCACGACGTGCCAGCGGTGCGCTCGGCCGAGTCCGAGGTGCGGCTCGTGGAAGGGCACCCGATCACCTACTGGCAGCGGCTGCCGGAGTCGCTGCGGCCGGCCGAGACGGTCGACGTGGCGCCGCTGCTGCGGCTCGTCCACGCCCTGCCGGAACCGGACTTCGGGCTGCCGCCGCGGGACCTGCTGGCCGGGGTGGAGCGGTGGCTGCGCGCCGCCGGCGACTTCGTGGACCCCGCCGACGTGGCCTACCTGCGCCGCCGCAGAGACGAGTTCGCCCAGGCCGCGGCCCACCTCGTACCGCGCCTGCCGCGCGGCCCGATCCACGGCGACGCCCTGCCCCGCAACGTGCACATCGGGCCCGACGGGCCGGTCCTGCTGGACCTGGAGACCTTCTCCTCCGACCTGCGCGAGCACGACCTCGTCGTCCAAGCGCTCAGCCGCGACCGCTACGGGGTGCCCGCCTGCGACTACGACGCCTTCACCGCCGCCTACGGCTGGGACGTCACCACCTGGGACGGCTACGAGGCGCTGCGCGGCGCCCGCGAGACCGCCGGGTGCGCCTGGGTCGCCCAGCACGCCCCCGCAAACCCCGCGGCCCGCACCGAGTTCCGCCGGAGGGTTGCCTCCCTGAGAGCCGAGGACCCGTCCGTCCGCTGGTACTCCTTCTGACCCGCACCGCCCACAGGGTGCCCCTTGGCCCCACGCGCCCCTGGTGATGCTCGGCTCTTTTCGCGGAAGAAGCCGCAGTTGCTCAGGGGCGCGGGGAACTGCGCGACCAGCCACAGCGGACCGTCAGATCCGGCACCCCCAGGACGGGGCACCCCGGGGGCACCCGGCTTACCCGCGGAGCGGCCAGTTCGGGTCCACCACAGCGGCAGCGTCCTTGCGGCGCAGCCACCCCTGGAAGTCCTCCGCCCACGCCGCGTACCAGGCCCGCTGCTTGTCCTGGAGCTCCCACAGATCGGCCTCCCCCGCTTCGGCGTACCGCAGCGCCACCGCCCGGGCCACCCGGACCGCCGCGAGGGCGTCGGCGCCCGCCTCGTGGGCGCCGTCGAGCACCACTCCGTAGACCCCGCAGGCGGCTTCGAGCGTCCGCTTGCCGCGGCGGTAGCGGTCCAGCGCCCGGTCGATGACGAGCGGGTCGATCACCGGTCCGGCGGTGCCGCCCTGCGCGGTGAGCCGGGGCAGTGCGTACCGCGCCAACTCCTCGTCCAGCAGGGTGAGGTCGAAGGGCGCGTTGTAGACGACGACCGGCACCCGCGCCGCCCAGTAGCCCCGCAGCGCGTCCGCGACCTCGGCGACGACCTCGGCGGCGGGCCGCCCCTCCGCGGTGGCCCGCTCGGTGCTGACGCCGTGTATGGCGGTGGTCTCCGCCGGGATGGGCACGCCCGGGTCGGCGAGCCACCCGCGGTGCCGAACCGGCTCCCCCGCCTTGACCTCCGTGACCGCCGCGGTCACGATGCGGGCCTGCCGCGGATCGGTCCCCGTGGTCTCCAGGTCGAAGCCGACCAGCAGATCCTCGTGCCATGCCATGGCGTGTCCTTCCAGCCGTTCTCCCCCGTGTGCCCAGCCATCATCGCCTGAAGCACTGACACTCCGGCCCCGGGGCCGGGCCGTTGACGCACCGGGCGCGTGGTAGGGAGCGGGGGCGGGTCAGGACACCGGGCGGGAGTCGGCCCAGATGCCCTCGAACTCCTCGCGGTAGACGTCGAACAGGCCGCCCTCGGCCGGTGTGTCGCCGCCCACCACCCGCCGGTTGCCGCCGCGCAGCAGCATCACCGGCACCTCCATGCCGCGGGCCCGGCGCAGATAGGTCTGCACGACCGCGAGGCCGTCGGTGCTGTCCCCGTCCACCAGGTACGCGGTGCAGCGCGGTGTCTCGTCGAACACCTGGATCTCGAAGGCGCCCTGGTCGCGCACCCGGGCCCGGACCCGCCGCATGTGCAGGATGTTCATCTCCACCGCGCGGCCCAGCTCGCCGCGGCCGAGGCCGAGTTCGCGCTCGCGGCGGCGCACCGCGCTGCTGGCGGGGTTGAGGAAGAGCAGCCGCACCCGGCAGCCGGACTCCGCGAGGCGGACCAGCCGCCGCCCGGAGTAGTTCTGCACCAGCAGGTTCAGGCCGATGCCGACCGCGTCCAGCCGCCGGGCCCCGGCGAACAGGTCCTCGACCGGCAGTTGGCGCTGGAGGCGCACCCGGTCGGGGTAGACGCCGATCACGTCGGAGTAGCGGTCGGCGACCAGTTCCTCCACGGCGTCCACCGGCAGCCGCTGCGCGGCCGTACGCGCCGGGCCCGAGCCCAGCGTCTCCAGCAGCCGTGCGCAGGCCCGCTCGGCCTGGTCCAGCACCGTGCGGGACAGCGCCCGGTTGCGGGAGACCACGTGCCGGGCCACTTCGAGTTCGTCCAGGGCGAGTTCGAGGTCGCGCCGGTCGTCGAAGTAGGGTTCGAAGCAGGGCCAGTGCTGCACCAGCAGCTCGCGCAGCTGCGGCAGCGTCAGGAAGCTGAGGACGTTGTCGTCGGCGGGGTCGAGCAGGAAGCCCTTGCGGCGGCTGACCTCGCGCACCGCGACGGCCCGCTGCACCCACTCGTGGCCGGCCGGACCGGCCGCGGCGACCACCCACTCCTCGCCGTGCACCGGCTCGTAGATGGGCCGCAGCACCGCGTTGACCACCGCGCGCAGCCGCTGCTCGACCAGGTTCAGCCAGACGTAGGCGCGGCCGGCCCGGCGGGCACGGGTGCGCACCTCGGCCCAGTCCTCGGCGCCCCAGTCCAGTTCGGTGCCGATCTCCACCGGCGCGGCGACGGAGACCACGCCCGGCAGCGTGGCGGCCTCGCCGTCCGGGGCCTCCCCCGGGGCGTGCCGGTCACCCTGCTCGCCGCCACCCGGGAGCATCAGACCTCCGGACGTCTCCACGTCACCGCCTCCCACCCCCGTCCACGATCAAGGAAGGGTACTGCGGTGCGGGGGGCGTCGCAGCCGGAACGACCTTACTTGACTACTAGCAGACAACCCCATCACCCCTTCCGTCGCAGGCTGTTGCGACGATGTCACTCTCGGGAGAGGTGGGATGGGAAGATGCTGTCGCAACGTCACTCCCGGCGGGCGGTCACCCTCCGCGCGGCCGGTTCCCCGGAGCGGAAGAGTCCTCACATGCAAGTCTGGCCGGGTCATTCCTACCCGCTCGGCGCCACCTACGACGGCGCGGGCACCAACTTCGCCGTCTTCTCCGAGGTGGCGACGCGGATCGAACTGTGCCTCCTGCACGACGACGGCACCGAGACCGCGGTGGAGCTGCGCGAGGCGGACGCCTTCGTCCGGCACGCCTACCTGCCCGGGGTGATGCCCGGCCAGCGCTACGGCTTCCGGGTGCACGGCCCGTACGACCCGGCGCGCGGCCACCGCTGCAACGCCGCGAAGCTGCTGCTGGACCCGTACGCGAAGGCGATGAGCGGCGGCATCGACTGGGACGAGTCGGTCTACGGCTACCGGTTCGGCCAACCCGACTCCCGCAACGACCTGGACTCCGCCGCGCACACGATGTCCTCGGTGGTCGTCAATCCGTACTTCGACTGGGCCGACGACCGCCCGCCGCGCATTGAGTACCACAAGACGATCATCTACGAGGCCCACGTCAAGGGCCTGACGATGACGCACCCGGGGCTGCCGGAGGAGATCCGCGGCACCTACGCGGCGCTCGCGCACCCGTCGGTCATCAGCCACCTGGTCGAACTCGGCGTCACCACGCTGGAACTGATGCCGGTGCACCAGTTCGTCCAGGACCACCGGCTGGCCGACGCCGGGCTCGCCAACTACTGGGGCTACAACACCATCGGGTTCTTCGCCCCGCACAACGGCTACTCCTCGCTGGGCGACCGCGGCCAGCAGGTGCTGGAGTTCAAGACGGCGGTGCGCGCGCTGCACCGCGCGGGCATCGAGGTGATCCTCGACGTGGTCTACAACCACACCGCCGAGGGCAGCCACCTGGGCCCCACGCTGTCGCTGCGCGGCCTGGACAACGCGTCGTACTACCGGCTCGGCGGCGACAAGCGCTACTACACGGACACCACCGGCACCGGCAACAGCCTGCTGATGCGCAGCCCGCACGTGCTCCAGCTGATCATGGACAGCCTGCGCTACTGGGTGACGGAGATGCACGTCGACGGCTTCCGCTTCGACCTGGCGGCCACGCTGGCCCGGCAGTTCCACGAGGTGGACCGGCTGTCGTCCTTCTTCGACCTGGTGCAGCAGGACCCGGTGGTCTCCCAGGTGAAGCTGATCGCCGAGCCGTGGGACGTCGGCGAGGGCGGCTACCAGGTCGGCAACTTCCCGCCGCTGTGGACGGAGTGGAACGGCAAGTTCCGCGACACCGTGCGCGACCTGTGGCGCGGCGAGAGCGCCACCCTGGCGGAGTTCGGCTCCCGGCTGACCGGCTCCTCCGACCTCTACCAGGACGACGGCCGCCGCCCGCTCGCCTCGATCAACTTCGTCACCTGCCACGACGGCTTCACCCTGCGCGACCTGGTCTCCTACGACGAGAAGCACAACGAGGGCAACGGCGAGGGCAACCGGGACGGCGAGAGCCACAACCGGTCCTGGAACTGCGGCGCCGAGGGGCCGACCGAGGACCGGGCGGTGCAGGCGCTGCGGCTGCGCCAGATGCGGAACTTCGTGGCCACCCTGATGCTCTCCCAGGGCGTGCCGATGCTCAGCCACGGCGACGAGTTCGGGCGCACCCAGCGCGGCAACAACAACGTGTACTGCCAGGACAACGAACTGGCGTGGATCGCCTGGCCCGGCAAGCCCGGCGGCGGCCAGGCGGACGACGACGCGCTGAAGCTGCACGAGTTCGTGAAGACGATGGTGTGGCTGCGCCGCGACCACCCGGTCTTCCGGCGCCGCCGCTTCTTCCACGGCCGCCCGGTGCAGGGCACCCATGACGAGCTGTCGGACATCGCCTGGTTCACCCCGGACGGGCGGGAGATGACGCAGCTGGACTGGCAGGCGGCGCACGCCAGGTCGCTGGTGGTCTTCCTCAACGGCAACGCGATCTCCGAGCCGGGCCCGCGCGGGGAGCCGATCACCGACGACTCGTTCCTGCTGCTGTTCAACGCCGCCCCGCGCGCCCTGGAGTTCGTGCTGCCGGTCAACCACGGCAAGGAGTGGCAGCTCGTGGTCGACACCGAGCGGCCGGACGGGGTGCCGCCGGGCGCCGGCGAGCGGGTCGCGGCCGGGGACCGGCTGCTGCTGGCCGACCGCAGCATCGTGGTGCTCCAGCGGCCGGCGGACTGACCCGGACGGGTGGTGCGGGCACGCCGGGTCCGGGGCGCGGCTCGGCGCGCCGGGGCGGGGTGTCCCGGGCAGATCCGGTCAGATCCGGGGTAAAGAAGACCATATGACGGCTTCCCCGGCTCCTTCAGCGGCTCCCGCCCCGCCCGGCGCGGACCCGGCGGTCCCCGCCTCGACCTACCGGCTCCAGCTGCAACCGGGCTTCACCTTCGCCGACGCGGCGGCCCGGGTCCCGTACCTGGCCGCGCTCGGGGTCACCCATCTGCACCTGTCACCGGTGCTGGAGGCGGTACCCGGCTCGACGCACGGCTACGACGTGGTGGACCACACGCGGGTACGGGCCGAGCTGGGCGGCGAGCAGGGGCTGCGGGAGCTGTCCGCGCGGGCCCGGGCGCACGGCCTGGGGCTGGTGCTGGACGTGGTGCCCAACCACATGGCCGTCCCGGCGCCGGAGCACCTCAACGGCCCGCTGTGGGAGGTGCTGCGGGACGGGCCCGGCTCTCGGTACGCGGACTGGTTCGACATCGACTGGGCCGCGCGGGGCGGGCGGGTGCTGCTGCCGGTGCTGGGCGAGCCGCTGCCGGACGTGCTGGGCGCGCTCGCGGTGGTGGCCGACAAGCGCGCCGAACGGTCGGACCCGGGGTCCGGGTCCGGCGGCGGCCGGGTGCTGGCGTACTACGAGCACCGGTTCCCGCTGCGGCCCGGCACCGAGGACCTGCCGCTGCCCGAGCTGGTGGCCGCCCAGCACTACGAGCTCGCGTACTGGCGCACGGCCCGCACCGACCTCAACTACCGCCGCTTCTTCACCATCTCCGACCTGATCGCGGTCCGCGTGGAGCGGCCGGAGGTGTTCGAGGCGACCCACGCGACGGTGCTGCGGCTGCTGCGGGAGGGCGTCGCCGACGGCCTGCGGATCGACCACCCGGACGGGCTGGCCGACCCGGCGGGCTACCTGCGGCAGTTGGCGGCCGCGAGCGGGGGCCGCTGGACGGTGGTGGAGAAGATCCTCCAGCGCGGCGAGGAGCTGCCGCGGGGATGGGCGTGCGCGGGCACCACCGGGTACGACGCGCTCGACCGGATCGACGGGCTGTTCACCGACCCGGACGGGGCCGCGCAGCTGGCGGACTTCTACCGGGAGTTCACCGGGGTGCCCGACGACGAGGGCGGCCGGTGGGAGGCGACGGTGCGGCGGGCCGCCCACCGGGTGGTGGGCCGGGACCTGGCCGCGGAGGTCGCCCGGCTGGCGCGGAGCGCGGACCGCGCCCGCCGCGCCGGGCAGCCGGTAAGCCCTGCGCACCAGGAAGACGCCCCTTACGCACGCTCCGGCGTGCGCGGGGACGCAGGCTCCGCGGTAAGCCCTGCGCGCCGGGAGGACACCCCTTACCCGTCACCGTACGCGCCCGAGGTGCTCGCGGAGGCGCTGCGCGAACTGCTGGTGCGCGTCCCGGTCTACCGCACGTACGTCCGGCCCGGCGCCGAACCCGCGGGCACGGACGTCGCGCTGCTCACCGCCGCCGCGCGGCAGGCGGCGGAGGAGGCCGGCCCGCGGCTGGCCCCCGCGCTCGCCCTGCTCCGCGACCTCGCGCTGGGGCGGCCCGCCGCCGCCGGCTGTGCGCCCGGCCCGGACGCCGACGACGTCGCGGTCCGCTTCCCGCAGGTCGCCTCCGCGCTGCACGCCAAGTCCGTGGAGGACGCCGCGTTCTACCGCTACGGGCCGCTGCTGCCGCTGTGCGAGGTCGGCCGCGACCCCGGGGCGCCGGCCGTCTCCCCCGCCGAGTTCCACGCCTCCTGCCGGCAGCGGCAGCGCACCTGGCCGGCCACCGGCACCGTGCTGTCCACGCACGACACCAAGCGCAGCGCCGACCTGCGGCTGCGGCTCGCCGTGCTGTCCGAGCGGCCCGGCGCCTGGCGGGAGTGGCTGACCGCCGGGGCGGGCCCCGCCGCGCCGGACCGGCACACCGAGTACACCCTGTACCAGACCGCGGTCGGGCTCGGCGCCTCCTGCACCCCCGAGCGGCTGGTGCCCGCCGCCCTGAAGGCCGTACGCGAGGCGGGCCTGCGCACCACCTGGACCGAGCAGGACGCGGACTACGAGGCGGCGGTCGCCGACTTCGCCCGGCAGGGCCCCTGCGGCGCGCGGCAGCCGGACGTGGCCGCCTTCGCCGCCGACCTGGCACCGTACGCGGAGGCGAACACGCTGGGCGCGGCCCTACTGCACCTCACGATGCCCGGCGTGCCCGACCTCTACCAGGGCACCGAGTTCCCGGTGTTCACCCTTGTCGACCCCGACAACCGCGAGCCCCTGGCCGCACCCGCGCCCGGCGCGTCCGAGGGGGCCAAGCCGCGGCTGACCGCCGTCGCCCTGCGGCTGCGCCGCGACCACCCCGAGTGGTACGGCCCGCACGCCGCCTACGCCCCCCTGTACGCCGAGGGCCCCGCCGCCGAGCACTGCGTCGCCTTCCTCCGCGGCGGCGGCGCGCTGACCGTGGTGACCCGCCTGTCCGCGCGGCTGGCCGAGTCCGGCGGCTGGCGCGGCACCGCTCTCCCCCTCCCCCCGGGCCGCTGGCGCGACCGCCTCGGCGGCGCCGTCCACGAAGGCGCGGTCCCCCTCACCGCCCTCCTCGCCACCGCCCCGGCAGCCCTCCTCACCCGCGACGCATGACCCGCCCACCCGCGTGCCTCCTGGCGGACGCGCACCCGGAGCGTTCAGACGGTCTGCCAGGGGTTCGTCCCGTAGCAGTCCACGAGCAGGTTCGTCACCTCGGGATCGACGGTCAACGCCGCCTCGTCGATGCCCGCGACCGGGACGGCCGGCGAGATCGAGTTCGTGAGGAAGGCCGCGAGGGCGGGGGTGCCGGACGCCCAGGCTCCCAGCTCGCGACGGTGGATCTCCCGCCGGCCGGACGGGATGCCCTTGGCCGCCAGCCCGCGCTGGAGCAGTTGCATCGTGATGCCCGGCAGTACGGCGGCCTCGGGCCAGACGACCCGCTCGCCGTCGAAGAAGCCGATGTTCGAGATCGACGCTTCGCTGACGCGGCCGTGGCGATCGGTGAACAGCGCGTCGTCGTACCCGGCGCGCACCGCCTGGCGCCGGTGGCGGACGAGCCCGAACGTCCCGGCGTGCTTGACGTGGGGCAGGTCCCGCTCGTACGCCACCGTCCGCAGCCGCACCGGTGAGGTCCGCGCCGCAAGAGGCGCGCTCATCGCCACGGCCACGTCCGGCTCCACGTCCTCGCCGCGCACCACGGCCTCGTGGTGGCGGCTGAAGACGGTCACCCGGACCGTCGCCCCGTCCGGGCGGTCACGGAGCGCGTGCCGCACGCAGGAGCGCACCCGGTCGGCGTCCAGTCCCGTTCCGAACAGCTCCCGCGTACTGCCGTCCAACCGCTTCAGGTGCAGATCCAGTCCGCGGACCGCCCGGTCCCGCGCCTGCATCGAGGAGAAGTGCGCGTAGGTGGCCCGCGCGAGCACCCTCAGATCCTCCGCGTCCGCTTCGGCACCGTTTACTTCCACCCGGTCGATGACGCACCCCTCCCTCGCCCGGCCCCGCGGCCGTTCCCCGACCACCTTAGGTACCGCCCCGACGTCAAGGAACCGGGCCATGTGTGACAGATGGCGTCGCCCCGCCCGAGCAGCGGGGCCGGCGGGGTCCCTCCCAGGCGAAGCTCTGGGGGGAACAGGCTGCGCCCCCGACCGGCAACGCTGGGGGCGCCCCCGCCGGAGGCAAGGGGAGGGCATGCGCGCCGGCCCCGGCCCCGCGGCCGTTCCCCGACCACCCTAGGTACCGCCAGGGCGTCAAGGAACCGGGCCGTGTCGGACAAACGACGCCTTCCCGCCCGAGCAGCGGGGCCGGCGGGGCCTGGTACTCCCCCGAGGCCCCCGACCGCGAGGCGCAGGGCGGGGGTCCCTCCCAGGCGAAGCTCAGGGGGAAACAGGCTGCGCCCCCGACCGGCAACGCTGGGGGGAGGGCATGCGCGCCGGACGCGGCCGGGCGGGATGCGTCGGAGACGGCCTAAGGCAGGGCCGCGGTGATCGCGGTCAGGTAGGCGCGGACGGGGCCGGCGGTGAACATGCCGGTGGCCGCGCCCGCGAGTTCCGAGGCGGCCGGGAGGAGGCGGGCGCGGGCCTGGCGCAGGGCGGGCGGGTCGCGGAGTTCGGCGGCGAGGGCGGCCTGGAGGCAGCACAGGGCCTCGTACGTGAGGTCGGCCGGTGGTTCGGGCAGCGCGGCCAGCGCCTGGCGGGCGGCGGGGCGGTCCCCGGCGCGCAGCAGGAGGAAGGGTTCGGCCCAGGGTCGGTACGGGCCCCAGTCCGCGCCGGGGTCCGCCCCTTCCGCGGCGGCCGCGACCGCCCCGGCGCCGAGCCCGCTGCCGTCCCCGCCCGACAGGCGCAGGCACAGCAGCGCCAGCGGCAGCAGGCCGCGCCGCACCCCCGGCATGCCCGCGCCTTCCAGGCGGGCGTCGGCGGCCCGGTAGGCGGCCTCGGCCGGTCCGGAGCGTCCGGCGGCGGCGAGCCGCAGCGCCGCGTACCACCCGGTGAAGACCCCGACGAGCGGCAGTTCGTGCCGCTCGGCCAGGCGGTCGGCCGCGGCGGCGTGCGCGTCGGCGGCGGCGAGGTCGGCGAGCGCCGCGCGGGCCTGCATCCGGATCAGGTGCCCGAGCACCTCGAAGGTGGGCAGGTCGTGCCGGGCGGCGAGCGCCACCAGTTCCGCACCGACCTCGTCCCGGCGCGGCGCGCGGCCGGCCCGGGTGCAGGACTGCATGAAGACGCCGTTGAGCGCGTACGCGAGCAGCGCGGGGTCGTCCAGCCGTCGGGCGATCTCCTCGGCCGCGCGCGCCGCCTGGGGGCCGCGCGGGGAGCGGGTGCCGCGCGTCTCCACCGCGACGGTCGCGAGCAGCCGGCAGCGCGCGGCGTCGTACGCGGCGGCCGGCGGCAGCGCGGCGAGGGTCCGTTCGGCCGCGGCGACGATCCGCGCGGCGGCCTGCGGGTCGTCGCCGCGCGGCCAGACCGCGGGGACGTCGTAGCCGCCGATGACGCGGGTGGTCAGCTCGGGGTCGCCGAGTTCCTCCGCGGCGCTGATCGCCGCGAGCCGGTGCCGCCGGGCGGCCTCCAGGCCGCCGCCCCCGGTCACCGCGAGGTTGCGGATCAGGCCGACGGCCGACTCCAGCCGGGCCCGGGCGCCGCCGCCCACCGTGCGGTCGTAGGCCGCGGCCGCCTCCCGCCACAGCAGGTCGGCGGCGGTGGCGGGCGCATCCGTCGGCCCGGCATTCGTCAGCCCGGCGTCCGTCGGCAGGTCCAGGTGCGGGTCCTGCGCCAGGATGTCCGCCTCCAGGCGGCGCAGCCGCGCCCCGGGGTCCAGGCCCAGCCGCCCGGCCAGGGTCTCCCGGGCCCGGCGGAGCACCGCCAGCGCGTCGGCCTGGCGGCCGGAGCGGTACAGCGCCAGCGCCAGCAGCCGCCACGCCTCCTCCCGCCAGGGGTGGTCGGCGAGGTGCGCGTCCAGGTCGGGTACGGCCTGTTCGGCGCGGCCCAGCGCGAGCCGGGCCGCGGCCCTGCGCTCCTCGCCCTGGAGCCGCAGTTCGGCCAGCCGGGCGCGTTCGGTGTCCGCCCAGCGGGCACCGGCGAACTCCGCGTACGCCGGGCCGCGCCACAGGCCGAGCGCCTCCTCCAGGCGTTCCAGCGCCGGGCCGGGCGGCAGTTCGGCGGCGGCCGTCAGCGCCGCCTCGAACCGCCAGGCGTCCACCGCGTCCGGCCGCGCCCGCAGCGCGTACCCGGGTCCTTCCGTGACCAGCAGCCGCGCCGGGGCCCGCGGCGGCCGCTCGGGCTCCAGCGCCTTGCGCAGCGCGGCCACGAACGTCTGCACGGCCCCGACCGCCCCCTGCGGCGGCTCCTCCTCCCACAGGTCCGCGACCAGCTGACGCACCGGCACCACCCGCCGCCGCGCCACCAGCAGCCGCGCGACCACCGCCGTGTGCCGCGGCCCCCGCAGCCCTACCCGCGCCCCGCCCCGCTCCGCCACGACGGCCCCGAGCACCCCGAACTCCACCTCCGCCATCCCCCCACGCTACGTCCCCGCCCCGCCTTCTCCCGCCGCGAACCCCCGCCCCGCCGCATAGCGGCCCGGCGCCACCCCGGTGGTGCGGCGGAAGGCGTTGCTGAAGGCGCTCGCCGACCCGTAGCCGACGCCGTGGGCGATCGCGTCGAGCGTCTGCCCGCCGCGGCCCAGCGCGTCCTTGGCCAGCGCGATGCGCCAGGCGAGCAGGTACTCCATCGGGGTGGTGCCGACCCGGGCGGCGAACCGCTCGGCGAACACCGAGCGCGACATGCGGGCCACCGCCGCCAGCGCGGCCACCGTCCACGGCCGGCGGACGTCGGCGTGCAGCGCGTGCAGCGCGGCGGCGACCGGTGGGTCGGCGAGCCCGCCGAGCAGGCCCGGCGGCACGTCCCGGGGGCGGCCGCCGGGGTCCGCGGCGCCGTGGCCGCGCAGCGCCTCCACGAGCATGATCTCGACCAGGCGCGGCAGGACGTAGCCCGCGCCGGGCCGGTCGGCGGCCGCCTCGTCGCCGATCAGGTCGAGGAGTTGCGCGATCCGGCGGGTGCCGGGCTCCGCGCCCCGCAGGTGGACGCGGCCGGGCATCAGGGCGCGCAGCAGGTGGGCGTTGGCCGGGTCGGTCAGGAAGTGGCCGCCGGTCAGCCGGCAGGGCTCGCCCGTACCGTCGCCGACGGTCACCGCGTGGTCGGGGGAACGCTCCAGCAGCGCGTCGCCGTCCGCGGCCGGGGTGTCGGGGTCGGCGGCGAAGGTGAAGCCGTCCGGCGGCGCGCAGATCAGCAGGAAGTCGCCCTCGGCGAGCGCGAGTCGGGGTCCGGCGCCGAGGAGCAGGCAGCTGCCGCGGGTCACCGTGCCGAAGGTGATGTCGTCGCC
The DNA here is from genome assembly GCF_057708105.1 of Actinacidiphila sp. bgisy144. Classification (NCBI taxonomy): domain Bacteria; kingdom Bacillati; phylum Actinomycetota; class Actinomycetes; order Kitasatosporales; family Streptomycetaceae; genus Actinacidiphila; species Actinacidiphila sp. bgisy144. The sequence goes on from NZ_JBYIRM010000010.1 coordinate 69,749, forward strand.
CGCGGGGAAGCGGACCGCCCAGCGGCCGGTGCCCTCGATCCGCTTGCGCAGCACGGCGTGCGGCCGGATGAGGCGGATCAGGTCGGTCAGCGGATCAGCCATCCCGGACGCCCACTCCTCTCGGACGATCGCTCATCATTGGCGGACTATTGATGATAGACAGTCCGCCGTCTGCTTTCCATCCTGGAGACATGACTGATCGACATCACCCCAGGACGGTTCTGGTGACCGGCGGCGCGTCCGGTCTCGGCAAGGCGACGGTGGCGGCGTTCCTGGCCCGCGGCTGGAACGTGGCCGCCACGGCACGGCGCCCCGGCGCCGCGGACCGCCCGGACCCGGCCGGCAACCTGCTGCTCCTGCCCATGGACGTACGCGACGAGGAATCGGTGGGCGCCGCCGTCGAACGGGCCGCCGAGCGGTTCGGCCGCATCGACTGCCTGGTCAACAACGCGGGCGCCGGGCTGCTCTCGGTCTTCGAGGCCACCCCGATGACCGCCGTGCGGGACCTGTTCGAGACGAACGTCTTCGGCGTGATGCGGGTGACCCGGGCGGTGCTGCCGCACTTCGCGGCGCAGGGCGGCGGCCGGGTGGTCAACGTGTCCTCCGGCGCCGGCATCGCGCCCGAACCGCTCATGTCGCTGTACTCCGCGACCAAGTTCGCCGTCGAGGGCTTCACCGAGTCCCTGCGCCACGAGCTGGCCGTGCGCGGCGTCACCGTCAAGCTCGTCGAACCCGGCCTGGTGCCGGGCACCGGTTTCGTCCGGAACACCGAGGAGGCGTCCCGCACCGTGCCCGTGCCGCCCGCGTACGCCGGCTATGTGCGGCAGGCCGTGGCGCGCTACCAGGAGGGCGTCCCCGCCGGCGTGGCGACACCGGAGGCGGTGGCCGAGGCGGTCGCCGCCGCGGCCGAGGAGCCCGCGGACCGGCTGCGGCACCTGGTCGGCGAGGACGTGGAGGAGGCAGCCCGGATGCGGCGGGAGACGTCCGAGTGGGAGTACGAGGAGTGGGCGCTCGCGCGGGCCGCCGCCGGGTGACGGCGGCGCGGAGGCCGGGCGGGACGGGGACGGGCGGGGCGGGAGCGAGCGGGAGCGGGCGGGGCGGATTGCCGCCGGACCGGTTGCTGATCGGCTGCTGATCGGGGCGCGGGAGGCTCGAGGTGTCACACCCGCAGAACGCACTGAGAGCAGGGCACCATGGCACCGAGCATCCCGGACTTCGAGCAGCGGCGCGTGAAGGTCGCCGACGGGGTCACCCTGAACGTCGCGGTCGGGGGCGCCGGCCGTCCCGTCGTGCTGCTGCACGGCTTCCCGCAGACCCACCTGATGTGGCGGCACGTCGCCGCCGACCTCGCCGCGGACCACACCGTCATCTGCCCGGACCTGCGCGGCTACGGCGCCAGCGACAAGCCCGCCGACCCCGACGGGACCGCGTACGCCAAGCGCGCCATGGCCGCCGACACCGTGGCGCTCGCCCGGGCGCTGGGCCACGAGCGGTTCGCGCTGGCCGGGCACGACCGGGGCGCCCTGGTCGCGTTCCGGGCCGGGCTGGACCACCCGGACGCGGTCACCCATCTGGCGTGCCTGGACGTCCTGCCGACGCTGGACATGTGGGCCGCGATGCACGGCACCTCGGCGGCGGTCGGCTTCCACCTGTACCTGATGGCGCAGCCGCCTGGCCTGCCCGAGCAGTTGATCGGGGGCGCGCCAAACGCGTTCTTCGGGCACTTCCTGGACGCCTGGGCCGCCGACCCCGCCGCGATCCCGGCCGAGGTGCGCGCCGCGTACCTGGCCGCCTGCCGCGCCGCGGTCCCGTCGATCGTCGCGGACTACCGCGCCTCGGCCGGCATCGACGTCACCCACGACCAGGCCGACCGCGACGCGGGCAACCGGCTGCGGATGCCGGTCGCCGTCCTCCAGCAGGACTGGGGCGCCGCGCTCGGCTACGACGCCCGGGCACTGTGGCGCGCGTGGGCGGACGACCTGGTGCACGCCACCGTCGGCTGGGGGCACTTCATGGCGGAGCAGGCCCCCGCGGAGGTGGCCGCCGCCCTGCGCGAGCTGATGGCCCGCTGATCCCCCACCCGCCGATCCGCCGGCCCCGGGACACCGCCCGGGGCCGCGGGTCACGGGACCTCGCGCGGCCCCGGGCCGGCCGGCCCGGCCCGGCCGGGAAAAGCGATGGCGGCCGCGGGCGCGGGCGGGCTACGCTTCGCGGACACGTCCGGCCAGGACCAGGAAGAGGAGGCGAGAGCGATGTCGAGGACCACCAACCCGCGCTCCCGCCCGTCCGCCGGACGTCCGTGACCTCTTCGGGAGCGCACCGCTGACTCCCGAAGGACGCACATGTCTGATCTGGTACTCCGCCCGCTCACCGCGGGCGAGTCCGCCCTGTTCACCTCACTCCCCGTCGCGGACCGGCTCGGCCGCGCCCTGCTCGGGGAGGACTTCGCCCTGCTGGACGCGGGCGGCCCGTACCGCCCGGAGTGGTCGTGGGTCGCGCTGCGCGACGGCACCCCGGTGGCCCGTGCCGCGTGGTGGGCGCAGCCCGACGACACCGCGCCGGTGGCGCTCGACTGGTTCGACGTCGCCGACGGCGAGCAGGAGGCCGCGGTCGCCCTGCTGCGGGCCGCACGGCTGAGGGCCGAGCACAGCCTGCTGCTGCCGCCCGGCTGGCGCGAGCACCCCGCGCTGCGGGCCGCGTACGACGCCCGCGCCGAGGCGCTGGAGGCCGCCGGGATGCACCGTCTCGTGGAACGCTACCGCTACACCTGGACCGCCGCCGACCGGCCGCTGCCCGCCCGCACCGGCCGGCTGGTGTACCGGCCCGAACCGGACGACGCCGCCTTCCGCGCGGTGATGGCCCGGACCATGTCCGGCACGCTCGACGCCCACGACCGGCACAAGCTCGACGCGGAGGGCCTGGACGCCGCGCTCGACGAGACGCTCGGCATCCTGTCCTGGATGCCCTCCCCCGACGACTGGCGGCGGGTCGCCTTCACCCCCGAGGGCGACCTCGTCGGCCTGCACGTCCCGGCGCGCAACACCAGGACGCACTGCGTCGGCTTCGTCGCGGTCGTCCCCGAGCAGCGCGGCCACGGCTACGCCTACGACCTGCTGGCGGAGTGCGGCCGGGACCTGGTGGACCTCGGCGCGACCGAGATCGCCGCGGCCACCGACCAGCCGAACTTCCCGATGGCCCGCGCCTTCGCCCGCGCCGGCTACCCGATCACCCAGGAACGGGTGGATTTCGTCTAGACGCCACCGCCGGCGGGCATGCATGTGCCCGGAAGACCGCCGGACGGGCAGAGCCGGGCGGACGACGACGCGGGGCCGGGACGACCGGGCCGGACGGGAGCCGTTGCGTGCTGTTCGAGGTGTGGGCGCCGAACGCCCGCCAGGTGGAGGCGCTGGTCGACGGGCAGCCGTACGGGATGGGGCCCGACCCCGCGCGCGCCGGCTGGTGGCGGGTGGACGCCCCGGCCGGGCCCGGCACCCGCTACGCCTACCGGCTCGACGGCGGGCCGCCGCTGCCCGACCCGCGCGCCCGCCGCCAGCCCGACGGGCCGGACGGCCCCAGCGCGGTGGTCGACCACGGCGCCTTCCGATGGAGTTCGCCGTGGCCGGGCCGCGGCCTGCCGGGCGCGGTGCTCTACGAGCTGCACGTCGGCACCTTCACCCCCGAGGGCACCTTCGACGCCGCGGCCGAGCGGCTGCCCCACCTGGCCAGGCTCGGCATCACCCATGTCGAGCTGATGCCGGTCTGCCCGTTCCCCGGCACCAACGGCTGGGGCTACGAGGGCGTCTCGCTGTGGGCGGTGCACGAGCCGTACGGCGGCCCCGAGGCGATGAAGCGCTTTGTCGACGCGGCCCACTGCCACGGCCTGGGCGTCGTCCTGGACGTGGTGCACAACCACCTCGGTCCGTCGGGCAACCACCTGCCCCCGTACGGGCCGTACTTCACCGACCGGCACCACACGCCCTGGGGCGACGCGGTCAACCTCGACGCGCCCGGCTCGGACGAGGTGCGGGACTTCCTGATCGGCAGCGCGCTGGCCTGGCTGCGCGACTACCGGCTGGACGGCCTGCGGCTGGACGCGGTGCACGCGCTGGTCGACACCCGCGCGCTGCACTTCCTGGAGGAGCTGTCCACCGCCGTGGACGGGCTGTCGGCGGCGCTGGGCCGCCCGCTGTTCCTGATCGCCGAGTCCGACCTCAACGACCCGCGCACCACCGCGCCGCGCGAGGCCGGCGGCCTGGGGCTGCACGCGCAGTGGAACGACGACTTCCACCACGCCCTGCACACCGCGGTCACCGGCGAGGCCCAGGGCTACTACGCCGACTTCGCCGCCGCCGGCCCCGCCGCGCTCGCCAAGGTCCTCACCCACGGCTTCTTCCACGACGGCACCTGGTCGTCCTTCCGCGGCCGCCACCACGGCCGCCCGCTGGACCCGGCGACGGCGCCCGCGCACCGCCTGCTCGGCTACACCCAGACCCACGACCAGGTCGGCAACCGCGCCACCGGCGACCGGCTCACCCCCGAGCAGCTCGGCACCGCCGCCGCGCTGGTGCTCACCTCGCCGTTCACCCCGATGCTGTTCATGGGCGAGGAGTGGGGCGCCACCACGCCCTGGCAGTTCTTCACCGACCACGGCGACCCGGAGCTGGCCGCGGCCATCACCCGGGGGCGGCGGCGGGAGTTCGCCGCGCACGGCTGGGCCGAGGAGGACGTGCCCGACCCGCAGGACCCGGCCACCCGCGACCGCTCCTGCCTGGACTGGGCCGAGGCCGGCCAGCCCGGGCACCGCGAACTGCTGGAGTGGTACCGGGCCCTGATCGCCCTGCGGCGGGCCGAACCCGAGCTGGCCTCGCCCCGACTGGACACGGTGACGGCCACCGCGGGCGGGCGCACCCTGCGGATCGCCCGCGGCCCCTTCCGGGTGCTGGTGAACTTCTCCGACGCCCCCGCGCGCATCCCCCTCAACACGCCCTGCGAGGTGCTGCTGGCCCGCCCCGCCTGCCGCACCCTGCCCGGCCCTGCCGTCCAGCTCCCCCCGCGCGGGGCGGCCGTCCTGCGCGCCCACGACACCGGACCCGCGCAGGCTACGGTGGAGCCGTGAGCGATTCCCCGCAGGTCCCCGCAGAGACGGCCGAGGCAGCCGCCGAACCGGCCGCCGAGCCCCGTGCCGACTGCGTGCTGTGCGGGGAGCCCACCGAGTACCCCAACAGCACCAAGGGCGCGACCCTCTGCCCGGTCTGCGCCTGGCAGGAGGCCCAGCGCACCGCCTGCTCCGGCTGAGGCGGCTCAGCCGGTTCCGGCAGATGCGGGGACGGCTCAGGTGGCGAGCAGCAGCCTGCGGTACTTCGCCACGTCGAGATCCGGCTGCGGGTAGGCCGGGCGGAGCTGCTCCAGGTGCTCCAGCAGCAGTCGGCTGACCGCCCAGTTCCGGTACCACTTGCGGTCCGCCGGCACCACGTACCAGGGCGCGGCCTCGGTCGAGCACCGCGCGAGCACCGCCTCGTACGCCTCCCGGTACGCCGGCCAGCGCTCCCGCTCAAAGACGTCGTCCGGGCTGAACTTCCAGTGCTTGTCCGGGCGTTCGAGCCGCGCCAGCAGCCGTGCGCGCTGCTCCTCGGGGCTGATGTGCAAGAACACCTTCAGCAGGCTCACCCCGCTCTCCGCGAGGGACTGCTCGAACCGGTTGATGGCCGCGTAGCGGCGGCTCCACACCGAGCGGGGCACCAGGTCGTGGACCCGGACGATCAGCACGTCCTCGTAGTGCGACCGGTCGAAGACCCCGATCTCCCCCGCCTGCGGCAGCGCCCGCCGCACCCGCCACAGGAAGTCGTGCCGCCGCTCCTGTGCGGTCGGCGCCTTGAACGCCCGCACCCGAAGGCCCGCCGGGTTCAGCCCGGACACCACGTGCTTGACGGTGCCGCCCTTGCCCGAGGTGTCCATCCCCTGGAGGACCACCAGCACCCGGCGCGGGTCCCCGCCCACCGCGCTCTGCGCGAACAGCCGCTCCTGGAGTTCCGCGAGCCTCGGGCGCATCTCCTGGATCCCGGCCAGCCCCGCCGCCTTGCCCTTCGGCCCGCCCGGCGTCCCCCGCGGGTCGTACGCCGCCAGGTCCACCGCGCCGCCGCGCGCCTCGACCCGCAGCCTCGCACTCAGCTTCTCCGCCATCCCCCGATCCTCCCCTGTTCTCCCCGGGTCCGCCCGTGCCCGGGCCGCGGGGGACCAGGCGGGGCGGGGGATCAGGCGGGGCGGGATCAGGCCAGGCGGGAGGAGTCGCGGGCCAGGGAGGTGAGGCGGGACACCGCGCGGAAGTACTTCTTGCGGTAGCCGCCGCTGAGCATCTCCGGGGAGAAGAGCTGGTCGAAGGGCACCCCGGAGGCCATGACGGGCACCTCGCGGTCGTAGAGCCGGTCGGCGAGGACGACCAGGCGCAGCGCGGCCGCCTGGTCGGTGACCTGCCGCACCCCGCGCAGGAAGACCGCGTCGACCCCGTCGACGAGGGCGCCGTACCTGCTGGGATGCACCTGCGCGAGGTGCGCGGCGAGCGGCTCGAAGTCGTCGAGCGCGGCGCCGGGGGTGCGGACGGCTGCCGCGGTGACCTGCTCGTCGCCGTAGGGCTGCGGCGCCTGCGGCAGCCCGCGGTGCCGGTAGTCCTCCCCGTCGATCCGCAGGGACGTGAACTGCGCGGACAGGCCCTGGATCTCCCGCATGAAGTCGGCGGCGGCGAAACGTCCCTCCCCGAGCCTGCCGGGCAGCGTGTTGGACGTGGCCGCCAGGCGCACCCCGGCGGCGGCGAGCCGGGACAGCAGGGTGGAGACCAGCACCGTGTCCCCGGGGTCGTCCAGCTCGAACTCGTCGATGCAGACCAGCCGGTGGGAGCTGAGCGCGTCGACCGCCGTGCGGAAGCCGAGCGCGCCCACGAGGTTGGTCAGCTCCACGAAGGTGCCGAACGCTTTCTGCGCGGGCGGTGCGTCGGTGGCGTGCCACAGCGAGGCGAGCAGGTGGGTCTTGCCGACGCCGTAGCCGCCGTCGAGGTAGACGCCGGTGGGCGCCGGGGGCTGCTCGGGCGCCTTGCCGCGGAACCACCTGCGGCGGCCGGTGCCGACCGCGGGCGTGCCGAGCCCGGCGGCGAACTGCTCCAGGGCGCGCACGGCGCGGGCCTGGCTGGGCTGGTCCCGGTCCGGGACGTAGCTGGAGAAGCGCACCGCGTCGAACCGCGGCGGCGGCACCAACTCGGCGAGCAGCCGCTGGGTGTCGACGCGCGGGTCACGCTCCGCGAGCACGACCGGTGCGGTTATTCCTGCGGCGACATCTGCTTGCACGGCATCCCACCTTACTCTCCGCCGGGCGCACCCCCCGCGGGTGGGTGGGGCGTACCACGGGGGTGCCGCGGGGGTGCCGCGGGGCACTGCGGGGGGGGGTCGGTGGCAGGGCGCCCAAGGGGCAGGGGGCGCCCTGCCCGGCCTGGTGGGAGACTGCGGAAATGCAGCAACTGTTCCCCCCGCCCCCCCTGCCGGGGCCGGCCGCCGCGCCCGCGGTGGACCTGGCCGACGCCTACGCGTACCCGCCGCGGGAGGCGGGCCCCTACCTCCGGGCGAACATGGTCGCCTCGCTCGACGGCGCCGCGACCCACGACGGCGCCTCGGCGCCGCTGTCCTCCACCGCCGACATGCGGATCTTCGGCACCCTGCGGGCGCTGGCCGACGTGGTCGTGGTCGGCGCCGAGACCGTCCGGCAGGAGGGGTACCGCCCGGGCAAGGCCCGCCCCTCGTTCGCCGAGCGCCGCGCGGCCGACGGCCAGACCCCCGCCCCGGCCATCGCCGTGCTCAGCCGCCGGCTGGACCTGGACTTCTCGGCGCCGCTGTTCACCGCCGCGCTCACCCCGACGCTGTTGCTCACCGGCACCGGCGCCGACCCGAAGGCGCTGGCGGCCGCGCAGGCGGCGGGGGCGCGGGTGGTGACCGCGGGCGAGGGCGCCGGGGTGGACCCGGTGCGCGCGGTGCGGGAGCTGGCCGCGCTGGGCCTGACCCGGCTGCTGCACGAGGGCGGCCCGCGGGTGCTGGCGCAGTTCACGGCGGCCGGGGTGGTGGACGAGCTGTGCCTGACGCTGGCGCCGCTGACCGTCGGCGGCGGCGCGCCGCGGATCATGGACGGGCCCGGCCAGGGCACCCCGACCCGCTTCGCGCCGGTGTCGGTCCTGGAGGAGGACGGCTTCCTGTTCACCCGGTACGTCGAACGGCGCCGGCTCGAACAACTCGGCGTCAAGCCGGCGGAGGCGCAGGTCACGGCATAAGGCACTCTCCCGGGGGACCTGCGGCCGAAAAAAGCGGATTCGATCGTTCCGCTTCGCGTGGCGTGGGGACAATGGAACCGGTGCCCGGCGAAGATCGGGGCCTCGCTCGCGAGAGAGAAGGACGCGTCCCGTGTTCACGACCGTACTCATGATCGAGAAGCCGCTCGCCTCGGCCGATGTGGAGCTGGTCACCACGCTCCACGGCGACGAGCAGGTCTCCTTCGTCGTGCTCATGCAGCCGCGCGGCGACCAGGACCGCCTGCTGCGTGCCGTGGACGACGTGGCGCTCGGCTACCTCGACGACGCCGCCCGGGAGAACGAGATCCCGGAGGGCCAGGCCGCCTACCAGCCCGCCGAACTCGCCCTCGCGCACTCCCTGGAGGCGCTGCGGGCCACCGGCGCCCCGGCCGAGGGCGAGGTGGTGCAGAGCCACCCGCTGGACAAGCTCAAGGCCGTGGTGGAGCAGTCCGGGGCCGACGAGGTGGTGGTGCTGACCGCGCCGCACTTCGTGGAGGAGTTCTTCCACCGCGACTGGACCTCCCGGGCCCGGCACAAGGTGGGCGTGCCCGTGCTGAAGCTCTTCGCGCAGCACGACTGAGCCGGCCGGTGCGCCCGTCGAGAAAACCGCGTCGCACATGTGCCACGATCGGGGCTCCGGCACACCCACGATCCACCCTGGAGACCCGCGCATGAGCCCGTCCGGCCCGCCCGTACCCCCCGACCTGGACCGACCGCACTTCATCGGCATCGGCGGCGCCGGGATGTCGGGGATCGCGAAGATCCTCGCCCAGCGCGGGGCGCGGGTGGCCGGCAGCGACGCGAAGGACTCCGAGACCGCGCAGGCGCTGCGCGCGCTCGGCGCCACCGTGCACCTCGGCCACGACGCGGCGCACCTGGCGCCGGACGCGTCGGCGGTCGTGGTCTCCAGCGCGATCCGGGCGCAGAACCCGGAGCTGGCCGCGGCCCGGGAACGAGGGCTGCCGGTGGTGCACCGCAGCGACGCGCTGGCCGCGCTGATGGCCGGCACCACCCCGATCGCGGTGGCGGGCACCCACGGCAAGACCACCACCACCTCGATGCTCGCGGTGGCGCTGACCGCGCTGGGCCTGGACCCGTCCTACGCGATCGGCGGCGACCTGGACGCGCCGGGGTCCAACGCGCACCACGGCGGCGGGGAGATCTTCGTCGCCGAGGCCGACGAGTCCGACCGCAGCTTCCACCGCTACGCCCCGCAGGTCGCGGTGGTGCTCAACGTGGAACTGGACCACCACGCCAACTACGCCTCCCTGGAGGAGGTCTACGAGTCCTTCGAGGAGTTCGTCGGCAGGGTGCGGCCCGGCGGCACCCTGGTGGTCTCCGCCGACCAGCCCGGCGCGGTCGAGCTCACCAGCCGGGTCCGGGACCTCGGCGGCCTGAACATCGTCACCGTCGGCGAGGCCGAGGGCGCCGACGTGCAGATCACCCGGATCAACCCGCGCGGCCTGACCAGCGAGGTCAGCGTGCTGCTCGACGGCCGCATGCTCACCTTCACGGTGTCGGTGCCCGGCAGTCACTACGCGCACAACGCGGTCGCGGCCCTCGCCGCGGGCATCGCCGCCGGCGCCCCGGCCCGCAACCTGGCCTCCGCGCTGGCGAAGTACACCGGCGTCAAGCGCCGGCTCCAGCTCAAGGGCGAGGCGGCCGGCGTCCAGGTGATCGACTCCTACGCCCACCACCCGACGGAGATGGCCGCCGACCTGACCGCGATCCGCCAGGCCACCGACGGCGGCCGGGTGCTGGTGGTCTTCCAGCCGCACCTGTTCAGCCGGACCAGGGAGCTGGGCACCGAGATGGGCGGCGCGCTCGCGCTGGCGGACGCCTCGCTGGTGCTGGACATCTACCCCGCCCGCGAGGACCCGCTGCCCGGGATCACCAGCGAGCTGATCGTGTCGGCGGCCGAGGCCGCCGGCGCCGACGTCACCGCGGTGCACGGCGCGGACGCGGCGGTGGAGCGGGTGGCGGGAATGGCGAAGCCCGGTGACCTCGTTCTCACCATGGGGGCGGGTGACGTGACGGAGCTCGGCCCCCTGATCCTCGCCCGGCTCGCCGACTGAGCCCGGTCGAAGGCCCGTCTGAGGAGGTTCGCATGTCGCAGGACGCACGCAACTACCCGGTCGACAAGACCGAGGAGCAGTGGCGCGCCGAGCTGTCCCCACAGGAGTACGCGGTGCTGCGCCAGGCCGGCACCGAGCGCCCGTTCACCGGTGAGTACACCGACACCAAGACCGAGGGCGTCTACTCCTGCCGGGCCTGCGGCGCGGAGCTGTTCCGGTCGGACACGAAGTTCGAGTCGCACTGCGGCTGGCCGTCCTTCTACGACCCGGCCGCCACCGACGCGGTCGAGCTGATCGAGGACCGGTCGCTGGGCATGGTGCGGGTGGAGGTGCGCTGCGCCACCTGCGGCTCGCACCTCGGCCACGTCTTCGAGGGCGAGGGGTACCCCACACCCACCGACCAGCGGTACTGCATCAACTCGGTCTCGCTGCGGCTGGCCCCCGCGAGCAGCTGACCGCGTCCCGTCAGGCCCCCGGTAAGGTGATCGCCCACACACCGAACCGGGGGGATGGGCCGTGGCGGAGCGCAGCGGAGCCGGCAGCAGCCGGGCGGACGCCGACGAGCGGTACGAGGTGCTGGTGGTCGGCGGCTGCGGCGTCGACACCATCGTCCGGGTCGACGAACTGAAGATCCCCGGCAGCGACTCGGTGTCGGTGCCGCCGGTCCGCGACTATGTCGCCCACACCGGCAACGGCGTTGCCCTGGGCTTCCACGCCCTGGGCCGCCGCACCAAGTTCGTCGACTTCCTCGGCGACGACGTGCCCGGCCGGCTGATCCTCGACCGGTACGCCTCGGTGGGCCTGGACTTCGACCACCTGCCCGCGCCCGAGGGCACCCCGCGCAGCGTCAACCTCGTCGACCGGGAGGGCCGCAGGTTCTCCTTCTTCGACGGCCGCCACCCCGCCGACCTGCTGATGCCGCTCGCCTTCTGCGGCCCCCACCTGGACCGCGCCGACCACGTCCACCTCTCCCGCTCCCACGTCAACCGCGAGCTGTTCGAGGTGTGCCGGCAGCGCGGGGTGCCGGTCTCGACCGACATCCACGTCTGGGACGGCGCCGACCCGTCGGCCCACCCGTGGGCGTACGGCGCCGACTACGTCTTCATGAGCGCCGCGACCGTCAAGGAGCGGGCCCCCGACGTGCTGCGGGACATCGTCGCCCGCGGCCGGGCCCGGCTCGCGGTGGCCACCGACGGCGCCGACGGGTCGTACGTCCTCCAGCGGGAACGGCCCGACCTGGTACGGCACTTCCCCGCAGTGCGGCCCGAGCGGCCGGTGGTGGACAGCAACGGCGCGGGCGACGCCTATGTCACCGCCTTCCTGCACACCCTGTTCGACGGCGGCGACCTCGACCAGTGCGCGCGGGCCGGCGCCGTCTCGGGCGCGTTCGCCTGCGGGCACCATGGCACCCACGAGGTGCAGATCACCGCCGCCGAACTGGCCGCGGCCCTGCGAGCCGGTGGCAGACTGGCGAAGTGAGCAGCCCTTTCCCGCACGAGGCCGACGACCGTGACGCCGCGCCCCAGTACGTCCTGCCCCTGGTGGTCCGGATCGAGCGCGACGCGCCCCCGGCCCGCACCGACGCCCTCCAGACCGCGGCCCGCGCCGTGCTGACGCTGCTGTCCGACGAGCGGGCGACGGCCGAGGACGGCGTGTGGACGCAGGCGGTCACCGCCTGGCAGGACGCGCGCATCCGCAAGGTCGTACGGCGCGCCCGCCGCGCCGAGTGGCACCGGGCGGAGGCACTGCCGGGCATCACCGTCACCGGCGAGCACGCCGAGGTCCGGGTCTTCCCGCCGATCCCGCTCGACGGCTGGCCGAAGGACCTCGCCCGGCTCCAGGTCTCCGGCACCGAGCTCGACGACCCCGAGCCGCCCGCGCCCGCGGACCCGGCCGAACCGGTGCTGTGGATGGCACCGGACCTCACGATGTCCGCGGGCAAGGCGATGGCCCAGGCCGGCCACGGCGCCCAACTCGCCTGGTGGGCCCTGTCCGCCGAGGAGCGCCGCGCGTGGCGGCAGGCGGGGTTCCCGCTCGCCGTCCGCATGGCCGCCCCGGCGCAGTGGAAGACCCTCGCCGACTCCGGGCTGCCCCTGGTCCGCGACGCCGGCTTCACCGAGGTCGCCCCCGACTCCGCCACGGTCATCGCGGATCATCCCTTCCTTCGACGCCAGCGGGCGTAATCGCGGCTCGCCGTGTGCTTGCCGCGGGGAGACCCGAGCGGAAAACAGGGGCGCGGGGAACTGCGCGACAAGCCACCACGGACCGCAAGGTCCCGCAACTGCGGCACGAGGCACCCCGGAGGGTCCTGTCAGGCGAGCCCGGCGATGAGTTCGGCGACGGGGCGGCGGCGGCCGGTGTAGAAGGGAACCTCTTCCCGGACGTGCAGCCGCGCCTCGGAACCGCGCAGGTGCCGCATGAGGTCCACGATCCGGTGCAGCTCGTCCGCCTCGAACGCGAGAATCCACTCGTAGTCGCCGAGCGAGAAGGACGCCACGGTGTTGGCCCGCACGTCCGGGTAGCCGCGCGCCATCTTGCCGTGGTCGGCGAGCATCCTGCGGCGGTCCTCGTCGGGCAGCAGGTACCAGTCGTAGGAGCGGACGAAGGGGTACACGCTGATGTACGCGCGGGCCTCCTCGTCGGCGAGGAACGCCGGGACGTGCGACTTGTTGAACTCGGCGGGCCGGTGCAGCGCCATGTTGGACCACACCGGGGCGAGCGTGCGCCCGAACCTCGTACGGCGGAAGAGGTTGTAGGCGTCCTGGAGCGCCTCCGCGGTCTCCGCGTGCCACCAGATCATCAGATCGGCGTCGGCGCGCAGGCCGGACAGGTCGTACGTGCCGCGCACGGTGACGTCCTTCGCGGCGAGCTGCGCGAACAGCTCCTCCACCTCGTCCGCGTACCCGGTGCGGTCGGCCGGCAGCACGTCCTTGAGCCGGAAGACCGACCAGAGCGTGTAGCGGATGACCTCGTTGAGGTCCTTGGCCTTCTTGCCCGCGTTGGCGGGCCGGGCGTGCGCGGAGTCGGCGGAGTCGGCGGCAGCGGCGGAGTCGAGGGGGGCGCGGTCGGCGGTCGAGTCGGTCATACGGCTATTCTCCCGCGCCGCCCGCGCCGTTCGGCACCAGGGTGGCCAGGATCGCGGCGGCGGCCCGGCGGCCGCCGGCGACGCAGGCGGGGATGCCGACGCCGTCGTACACCGCGCCGCACAGCGCCAGGCCCGGCAGCTTCGCGGTGTCCTCCCGCACCCGCCGCATCCGGTCCAGGTGCCCGACGGCGTACTGCGGCAGCCCGCCGTCCCAGCGGGTGACCCGGGCGGCGACCGGCGCGGCCCGCAGGCCGACCGCCTCCCCCAGGTCGTCCCGGGACAGCCGCACCAGGTCGGTGTCGTCCCAGGCCAGGTCCGCGGTCTCGCCGTGCCGCCCGACGGAGGTGCGCAGCACGAACACGTCGTCGCCGGCCTTGTCGAGCCAGCCCCACTTGCGGCTGGAGAAGGTGGCCGCCTTGATCGTCCGGCCGTCCACCGGCGGCACCAGGAAGCCGCTGCTGAGCGGGAGTTGGAGCGCGTCCCGGCGGCGGAAGGCCATGGTGACCAGCGCCATGCTCGCGTACTCCACCGCGGACAGCTCGGCGGCGGCCACCGGCGCCTCCGCCGCCAGCAGCGCGGCGGCGGCCGGCGCGGGCGCCGCGACGACCACCGCGTCGGCGGTCAGCTCACGGCCGGCGAGGCCGACCCGCCAGCCGTGCGGGCCGGTGCGCCGCAGCTCCCGTACGGCGGTGCCGGTCTCGATCCGCACCCCGGCGGCGCGGCAGGCGTCCGCCACCGCGAGCGGCAGCCGGCCGATCCCGCCGCGGATGCCGTTGAAGACCGGGCCGCCGCCGCTGCCCGCGGCGGCCTTGCGCTGGATGCCGCGGGCCGCCTCGATCAGCGAGCGGTGGTCGCGGGCGGCGGCGAAGAGCTGCGGCACCGCGGCGCGCAGCGAGATCTGGTACGAGTCGCCCGCGTAGACACCGCCGAGCAGCGGCTCCACCAGCCGGTCCACCACCTCGTGGCCCAGCCGCGCCGCCACGAAGGTGCCCACCGCCGTGTCCTCGCCGATCTCCGTGCGGGGCAGCACATGGTCCAGCGGGAGGCGGGCCAGTCCCGCCGTCGACAGCACCCCGGAGGCGGCCAGCGGCGCCAGGTCGCCGGGCACGCCCATCACATGGCCCTTGGGCAGCGCCCGCAGCCGGCCGCGCGTCCACAGCGCCGCGCCGCCCACGGCGGGCGGCTGGAGGTCGTCCCCGAGCCCCACCTCACGCGCCAGCTCGACCGCCTCCGGCCGCCTGGCCAGGAGCGACTCCGCCCCCAGGTCCACCGGCGCACCCGCGATCTCGTCCGCGTGCAGCTTCCCGCCGAGGCGCTGCGCGGCTTCCAGCAGGGTGACCCGCGCCCCGCCCTTCGCCAGCTCCAGCGCCGCGGTCAGCCCGGAGATCCCGCCGCCGACCACCACCACCTGCTTGTCCCGCGTCCCGCTCATCCCCCCACTCTCCCAGGTGCCAGGGGTGCCCTGTCCCGCCGGGGTGGGTGGTGGCGCCGGTCGCGGGCGGCGGTCAGTGCGCGGTGGCGGTGTGGACGTACTCCACGAGGCGGGTGAGCGCGTCGGGGTCGGTGGCCGGCAGCACGCCGTGGCCGAGGTTGAAGACGTGGCCGGTGCCGGCGGCGTGTGCGGCGGCGAGGACCTCCGCGGCCTTCTCCTCGACCGCGGAGGTCGGCGCGAACAGGACGGAGGGGTCCAGGTTGCCCTGGAGTGCCTTGCCGGGCCCGACCCGGCGGGCCGCCTCGTCCAGGGGCACCCGCCAGTCGACGCCGACGACGTCCGCCCCGGCCTCGCCGAAGAGCCCGAGCAGTTCGCCGGTGCCGACCCCGAAGTGGATGCGGGGCACGCCGTACCCGGCGACGGCGTCGAAGACCTTGGTGGAGGCGGGCATGACGTAGCGCCGGTAGTCGGCGGGGGCGAGGGCGCCGACCCAGGAGTCGAAGAGCTGCACCGCGCTGGCGCCGGCCTCGATCTGGACCTTGAGGAAGGAGATGGTGATGTCGGCGAGCCGGTCGAGCAGGTCGCGCCACAGCTCGGGCTCGCCGTACATCATCGCCTTGGTGCGCTCGTGGTTGCGGGAGGGCCCGCCCTCCACGAGGTAGCTGGCGAGGGTGAAGGGCGCCCCGGCGAAGCCGATCAGCGGGGTGGCGCCGAGTTCCGCGGTGAGCAGGCCGACCGCCTCGGTGACGTAGGAGACGTCGTCGGGCTCCAGGTCGCGCAGCACGCCGAGGTCGGCGCGGGTGCGGACCGGGGTGCCGACCACCGGGCCGACCCCGGGCTTGATGTCCAGGTCGACGCCGATCGCCTTGAGCGGCACCACGATGTCGCTGTAGTAGACCGCCGCGTCCACGCGGTGCCGCCGCACCGGCTGGAGGGTGATCTCGGCGACCAGCTCGGGCCGGGTGCAGGACTCCAGCATCGGGATGCCCTCGCGCGCCTTCAGGTACTCGGGCAGCGACCGCCCGGCCTGGCGCATGAACCACACGGGGGTGTGCGGCACCGGCTCGTGCCGGCAGGCGCGGATGAACGGGGAAGCAGCGGTCAGATGGTGCGCACTCACCCCCGAATCCTCCCACGCCCGGGGCGCCGCCTGGCCATGGTGCCCCGGGCCCCGCGGCCGCCCCCGGCACCGGGCGAAAGTGCGCCCGGGCGACAGCACGCCGTGACACAAGGGGTGTTGATGCGGGCGTGCGGGTGGGCGGCGGCCTAGTCTTCCGGGCATGGCTGCGGTTCACGGGCACTCGCCGGACGAGGCTCCCTTCTCCTTCCGGCGCGCGGTGGACGGTCTGCGGACCGCCCGGCTCCGCTCCGAGGTGCGGATCGAGGAGGTGCCGGCGCCGCGCCGGCTCGCCTCGTACGCGTTCGCGCTGGAGGCGACGGTGCTCGCCGACGGGGAGGAGCTGGCCGACGGCCGGCTGGTGCTGCTGCACGAGCCGGACGGCCACGACGCCTGGCACGGCGAGTTCCGGGTGGTCACCCTGGCGCGGGCCGAGCTGGAGCCGGAGATGGCCGGCGACCCGCTGCTGCCGGAGGTGAGCTGGTCGTGGCTGACCGGCGCGCTGGCCACCCGCGGCGCGGGCTACCACGAGCCGAGCGGCACCGTGTCGCGGGCGTCCTCGCACTACTTCGGCGCTCTGGCCGACCGCCGGGACGACACGCAGATCGAGATCCGCGCGTCCTGGACGCCGTACGAGCGGCCGGAGGCGGGGCCGGACACGGCGGCGCACCTGGTGGCCTGGTGCGACCTGCTGTGCGCGTGTGCGGGCCTGCCGCCGTCCGACGGCCCGGACCTGCCCGGACGGCCGGTCAGCGGCGTGGTGCCGCTGCCGAAGCGCCGCACCTGACGGTCCGCCGGACCCGCCCCGCGCCCCGGCGCGGCCCTCGTCGGGCCCGTCGTCGGCACGCCTTCGCCCGGTCATCCGATTCGCCCGGAATTGTTCTCCAACAAATCGTGATCTTTCCCTAAAGCCGGGAGCAATTGCTGCCGAAGGAGACTGTGACCGTTTCAGTCCCCTTTGCACAGGAGGCCCGGTGTCCGTTCTTCTCGAGCAGCCCACGAGCCTGGTCGCCTACCGTCCCAGCAAGCCGACGGCCATGGTCGTCGTGGCCGACCCCCGGGTTCGCTCCACTGTCACCCGACACCTGTGGGCACTCGGAGTCCGGGACGTGATCGAGGCTTCCTCCATCGCCGAAGCCCGCCCCCGGGTCGGCAACCCGCGCGACATCTGCGTCGCCGAGGTCCACCTGCCCGACGGCTCCGGCCTGACCCTGCTCGCCGAGACCCGCGCGGCCGGCTGGCCGAACGGCCTGGCGCTGTCGGCCGCCGACGACATCGGCGCGGTGCGCAACGCCCTGGCCGGCGGCGTGAAGGGCTATGTCGTCACCGGCACCCGCAACACCGCCGGCGCGCTGGCCGGCCGCCCCGGCCTGGCTCCGCTGGGCGCCACCGCGGCCCGGATGCAGCGCCGCCCGCCGGGCGTGCCCGGCCACCCGGGCGGCTACCGCGAGCTGTCCGGCCGCGAGGTCGAGGTGCTGCGACTGGTCGCGGAGGGCCAGTCCAACAAGGCGATCGGCGTGTCCATGGGCCTGTCGGCGCTCACCGTGAAGAGCCACCTGGCCCGGATCGCCCGCAAGCTGGGCACCGGCGACCGGGCCGGCATGGTCGCGGTGGCGCTGCGCACCGGCATCATCCACTGAGCCGGCGCCGGTCGGCGGCCCCGGGCGGAACGTTCCGCCGCGGCGCCGCCGACCGCCGCGGGACCGGGTCCGCGCGCCGCCGCGGCACCGCCCGGCACCCCGTCCGCGGCCATGACAGGCACCGATCGGCAGCCGGGCCGCGACGTAGATCCACCACCGCGGCCCACCCCGGCTACCCTTGACAGGTGACCGACGCCAAAGAGACCGCAATCCAGGAACCATCGGCGCCGGTCCCGCTGCTGGACCCGCGCGAGGGAATCCCGCCGGTGACCGCCAGCCCGGAGGCCCTCGCGGAAGTCGTCGCGGCCTTCGCCGCGGGCACCGGTCCGGTCGCCATCGACGCCGAGCGCGCCTCCGGCTACCGCTACGGGCAGCGGGCCTACCTGGTCCAGCTGCGCCGCACCGGGGCAGGGACCGCGCTGATCGACCCGGTCGGGTGTCCCGACCTGTCCGCCTTGGGCGAGGTGCTGGCCGGCACCGAGTGGGTGCTGCACGCCGCCACCCAGGACCTGCCCTGCCTGTACGAGCTGGGCATGCGGCCGACCACGCTCTTCGACACCGAACTGGCCGGACGGCTGGCCGGGTTCGCCCGGGTCGGCCTGGGCGCCATGGTGGAGAACGTGCTGGGCTTCACCCTGGAGAAGGGCCACTCCGCCGTCGACTGGTCCACCCGGCCGCTGCCGGAGCCCTGGCTGCGGTACGCGGCGCTCGACGTGGAGCTGCTGGTCGACCTGCGCGACGCGCTGGAGGAGGAGCTGCGCGGCCAGGGCAAGCTGGACTGGGCGCTCCAGGAGTTCGCCGCGATCGCCGCCGCCCCGCCGCCGGCGCCCCGGGTGGACCCCTGGCGCCGTACCTCGGGCATGCACAAGGTGCGCCGCCGGCGGCAGATCGGCATCGTCCGCGAGCTGTGGGAGGCCCGCGACCGCACGGCCCGGGAGCGGGACGTCTCGCCGGGCCGGGTGCTCACCGACGCGGCCATCGTCGCCGCCGCCCTGGAGGTGCCGCCGAACGTCCACGCGCTCGCCGCGCTGCCCGGCTTCGGCCACCGCATGGGCCGGCGGCAGCTGGAGCAGTGGCAGGCGGCCGTCGACCGGGCCCGGGCCCTGCCGGAGCGCGAACTCCCGCAGCCCACGGCCGCCTACACCGGGCCGCCCCCGCCGCGCGCCTGGGCGGACAAGGACCCGGTCGCCGCCGCCCGGCTGTCCGCGGCCCGCGCGGCCGTCTCGGCGCTGGCCGAGGAGCTCAACCTCCCGCAGGAGAACCTCGTCACCCCCGACACCGTCCGCCGGGTCTGCTGGACCCCGCCGGCCGAGATCACCCCGGAGAACGTCGCGGCCGCCCTGACCGCGCTCGGCGCCCGCCCCTGGCAGGTCGCCCTCAACACTCCCCTGCTGACCAAGGCCCTCACCACCCAGCCCCCGGCCGCCCCGGTCACGCCGCCGAGCACCCCTCCGACCACCCCTCCGACCACGGAGTAACCCCAAGTAACGTCAAAGGGCCGTCCTCCCCCGGGCGGCCCTTCGGTGTGACCTACGCCGCAGCCCGGGGTAAGAGTATGCACACCGGTTACCGATGAGTAGCATGGACGGTGTCAGACGCGTCCACTCCTCGGAGTGCGCCCACCCGCACGGTCACCATTCGCCCGGGCTCGCCGGTGAGCGAGCCAAAGGGCGCGCCGGTGTCGAAAGTGGAGGAGCGACAAGCGAGGAACGAGCGCGGGAGCGACGACCGTCGACACCGGGTCGAAGCGCCCGGCGGCGAGCCGAACACAAAGAAAAAAAAGAAAGGTCGCATCGTGCCTCGTACCGCGAGGGAGGTCGTCTTCGTCGACGGCGTCCGCACCCCGTTCGGCAAGGCGGGCCCGAAGGGCATCTACCACGAGACCCGCGCCGACGACCTGGTGATCAAGTCCATCCGCGAGCTGCTGCGCCGCAACCCCTCGCTCGACCCGGCCAAGGTCGACGAGGTCGCCGTCGCGGCCACCACGCAGATCGGCGACCAGGGCCTGACCCTGGGCCGCACCGCGGGCATCCTCGCCGGACTGCCCACCACCGTGCCCGGCTTCTCCATCGACCGCATGTGCGCGGGCGCGATGACCGCGGTGACCACCACCGCCGGCGGCATCGCCTTCGGCGCGTACGACGTGGTGGTGGCCGGCGGCGTGGAGCACATGGGCCGGCACCCGATGGGCGAGGGTGTGGACCCCAACCCGCGGTTCGTCTCCGAAAAGCTGGTCGACGAGTCCGCGATGTTCATGGGCATGACCGCCGAGAACCTGCACGACCGCTTCCCGCGGCTGACCCGGCAGCGCGCGGACGAGTACGCGCTGCGCAGCCAGGAGAAGGCCGCGAAGGCGTACGCGAACGGGAAGATCCAGCAGGACCTGGTGCCGATCGCGATCCGCCGCACCGACCCGGAGGTCGGCGAGACCGGCTGGGGCCTGGCCACCGCCGACGAGCCGATGCGCCCGGACACCACGCTGGAGCGGCTGGCCGGGCTGAAGACGCCCTTCCGGCCGCACGGCCGGGTCACCGCGGGCAACGCCGCGGGGCTCAACGACGGCGCCACCGCCTCGCTGCTCGCCGCCGAGGACGTGGCCCGCGAGCTGGACCTGCCGGTGAAGATGCGCCTGGTGTCGTACGCCTTCGCCGGCGTGGAGCCCGAGGTGATGGGCATCGGCCCGATCCCGGCCACCGAGAAGGCGCTCGCCAAGGCGGGCCTGGGCATCGGGGACATCGGCCTGTTCGAGGTGAACGAGGCGTTCGCCGTGCAGGTGCTGTCCCTGCTGGACCACTACGGCATCGCCGACGACGACCCGCGGGTCAACCAGTACGGCGGCGCCATCGCCTTCGGCCACCCGCTGGCCTCCTCCGGGGTGCGGCTGATGAACCAGCTCGCCCGGCAGTTCGAGGAGCAGCCGCACGTGCGGTACGGCATCACCACCATGTGCGTCGGCTTCGGCATGGGCGGCACGGTCATCTGGGAGAACCCGAACTTCGACGGGAGCGGCAAGTGAGTTCCACCGCAGAGCTGCTGAAGGGTGCGGCCGAGCTGTTCCCCGGCGAGGTCGTCACGCAGGCGCAGGTACGGCACCTGGACCTGCCCGGCGCCGGCCGGTTCGCGCTGATCACCCTCGACAACGGCTTCGACCACACCAAGCCGACCACGCTCGGCCCGCAGTCGCTGGCGAACATCGACGCGGCCCTGGACCAGGTCGAGAAGGAGGCCGCGGCCGGCGAGATCGTCGGCGTCGGGGTCACCGGAAAACCGTTCATCTTCGCGGTCGGCGCGGACCTCAAGGGCGTGGAGCTGCTGACCCGGCACGAGGACGCGCTCGCCATCGGGCGCGGCGGCCACGACGTGCTCAAGCGGTTCCAGTCGCTGGCGGTACCGACGTTCGCGTACTACAACGGCGCCGCGATGGGCGGCGGCGTCGAGATCGGCCTGCACTGCTCCTACCGCACGGTCTCCGCGTCGGTGCCGGCGTTCTCGCTGCCCGAGGTCTTCCTCGGCCTGGTGCCCGGCTGGGGCGGCTGCACGCTGCTGCCGAACCTGATCGGCGCCGACCGCGCGGTGACCGTCATCATCGAGAACTCGCTCAACCAGAACCGCCAGCTGGGGGGCGCCCAGGTGTACGAACTGGGCATCGCCGACGCGCTGTTCGAGGCGGCGGACTTCCTGGAGCAGTCGCTGGCCTGGACCGCTGCCGTGCTCAAGGGCGAGATCGAGGTGACCCGCGCCGAGGTGGACCGCGGCGAGGCCTGGGACCAGGCGGTGGCGCGGGGCCGGTTCGTCGCGGACGGCAAGGTGCACGGCGCCGCCCCGGCCGCCTACCGGGCGCTGGACATCATCGCGGCCGCCAGGACCGGTGACCTGCGCAAGGGCTTCGAGGCGGAGGACGCCGCGCTCGCCGACCTGATCATGGGCGGCGAACTGCGGTCGGGCATCTACGCGTTCAACCTGGTGCAGAAGCGCGGCAAGCGCCCGGTCGGCGCCCCCGACAAGTCGCTGGCCCGCCCGGTGAACAAGGTCGGCGTGGTCGGCGCGGGCCTGATGGCCTCCCAGCTGGCACTGCTCTTCGCGCGCCGCCTCCAGGTGCCGGTGGTGCTGACCGACATCGACCAGGCGCGGATCGACAAGGGCGTGGGCTACGTCCACGGCGAGGTCGACAAGCTGCTGGGCAAGGGGCGGATCGGCCAGGACCAGGCGAACCGGCTCAAGGGCCTGGTCACCGGCCACCTGGACAAGGCGGCGGCGTTCGGCGACGCGGACTTCGTGATCGAGGCCGTCTTCGAGGAGATGGGCGTCAAGCAGCAGGTCTTCGCCGAACTGGAGGCGGTGGTCCGGCCGGACGCGATCCTGGCGACCAACACCTCCTCGCTGTCGGTCTCGGAGATGGCCGCGAAGCTGGCGCACCCCGAGCGGGTGGTCGGCTTCCACTTCTTCAACCCGGTCGCGGTGCTGCCGCTGCTGGAGATCGTCCGCGCCGAGGCCACCGACGACCCGTCGCTGGCGACCGCGTTCGCGGTGGCGAAGCAGCTGAAGAAGACCGCGGTGCTGGTCAAGGACGCGCCCGCGTTCGTGGTCAACCGCATCCTGACCCGCTTCATGGGCGAGATCCAGAACGTCATCGACGAGGGCACGCCGATCGACGTCGCCGAGAAGGCGGTCGAGCCGCTCGGGCTGCCGATGTCGCCGCTGGTGCTGCTGGAGCTGGTCGGCCCGGCGATCGGCCTGCACGTCTCCGAGACGCTGCACGGCGCCTTCCCGGACCGCTTCACCGTCTCGCCGAACCTGGCGGCCGTGGTGAAGGCCGGCAAGCGCGGCTTCTACGTCTACGACTCCGGTGCGCCGGAGCTGGACCCGGAGGTCGCGGCGCTGCTCCAGCAGGGCGACACCGTCCTGACCGAGGAGCAGGTGCGCGCCCGGGTGCTGGACGCGGTGGCGCAGGAGATCGGCCTGATGCTCGCCGACGGTGTGGTGGCCGAGGCGCAGGACATCGACCTGTGCCTGATCACCGGGGCCGGCTGGCCCTTCCACCTCGGCGGGATCACCCCCTACCTGGACCGCGAGGGCGTCTCGGAGCGGGTGAACGGCTCGCCGTTCCTGGCGCCGGGCGTGGCGAGCGTCCCGGCCTGACAGACCCCCATGACGACCGTGCCCGGTCGCCACCCGTCCAGGGTGGCGACCGGGCACGGTCGTGTCGTACGGGGAGCCGGTGTCAGCTGAGGGCGGGCGAGGCGGTCGGGGTGGCCTGGAGCGCGATCACGCGCTTGGCCTCCTTGTTGACCATGGTGCGCAGCTTGGCCGGGGTGAGCGAGGTGCGGACGTCCTTGACCGGCTTGTCGTTGATCTCCAGCGCGGGCACCTGGCCGAGGCCGGAGTGGGCGAAGTCGGCCTGGGACTTGATCACCCAGCCCTTGTGGTCGCCCTGCTCGATGCACGGCTCGAAGTTGGCCATCTTGATCTTCTTGGCCTTGTGCGCCAGCGACTTGATGAGCTTCTCGCTGCCGAGGCCGGCGCTGTGCGGGTCGGGCTGGTGGTCCCAGACCTCCTGCACGAACTGGGTGAACCGGCCCTGGTCCTGCGCGCAGGCGGCCGCGTTGGCGGCGTACTGCGAGCTGCTGCCGCCGTAGGTGCGGTCCGAGGCGGTGACGAGCTGGTAGTGGATCTGCACCTGGCCGGTGGTCAGCAGTTGGCGCAGCACGTCCTGGTACTCCTGCGCGAACGCCTTGGAGTCGGGGCTGCGCAGGTCCTCGTAGACGGTGATGGTGACCGGGACCGACGGGCGCACCGCCACCTGGAGGTTGGGGCCGCTGCTCGCGGTGGGGGTGGGGCTCGCGGTGCTGCTCAGGTCCACCGGTCCGGTCGGCACCACCGCGGGGCCGACCGCGCCGGACGGGGCCGACACCTTGTCGTCCTTGGAGGCGCGCACGTGCGCGCCGATCAGCGCGGAGCCGCCGAAGACCACGACGACCGCCATGATGCCGACCGCGTACGGCCGTATCTTGGCGAGCGGGCCCTTCCGCTTCTTCTTCGCCGGCGCCGCCGCGCCGCCGCTCTTGCCGGGTCCCTTGGACTCCGTCATGCCTACGCCACCTCGATCGTCCCGCACTGCTCTCGCGCATTTCTACCACCGCCGCGGCCCGGCCCGGAAAACGGGTGGCCCGGGCCCCGGCGGCGGCCCCCGGCGGGCCGGGGCGGGCGGCCGCGGCGGGTCAGTCGCGGCGCGCGAGGCGGCTGTGGCCGCGGCCGTAGCCGAAGTAGATCGCGAAGCCCAGCGCCATCCATCCGGCGAACCGCAGCCACGTCTCCACGCTGAGGTTGATCATCAGCCACAGCGACGCGCACACCGACAGCACCGGCAGCACCGGCACCCACGGCGCCCGGAAGGCCCGCGGCAGGTCGGGGCGGGTGCGGCGCAGCACCACCACGCCGACGGCGACGACGACGAACGCGAAGAGCGTGCCGATGTTCACCATCTCCTCCAACTGCCCGACGGTGAAGAACCCGGCGATCAGGGCGACGACCACCCCGAGCAGCACGGTGGTGCGGTAGGGCGTGCCGAAGCGCGGGTGGACCCGGGAGAAGGCGCGCGGCAGCAGTCCGTCGCGGCTCATCGCGAAGAACACCCGGGTCTGGCCGAGCAGCAGGATCATCACCACCGACGTCAGGCCGACCGCGGCGCCGAAGCTGATCAGGCCGGACCAGAAGGGCGCGCCGACCGCCTTGAACGCGCTGGCCAGGGGGGCGCTGGTGTCCAGCTCCGAGTACTTCTGCATCCCGGTGACCACCAGCGACACCGCGACGTACAGCACGGTGCACACCACCAGCGAGCCGAAGATGCCGCGCGGCATGTCCCGCTGCGGGTGGCGGGTCTCCTCCGCGGCGGTGGCCACGATGTCGAAGCCGATGAAGGCGAAGAAGACCACCGCGGCGCCGGAGAAGATCCCCATCACGCCGAACGACGACGGGGTGAAGCCGAACGCCGCCTGCACCAGCGGCGCGTGCAGGGTCGATCCGGCGCCGGTGTTGCTCTGGGAGGGCGGCAGGAACGGCGAGTAGTTGCTGCCGGTGACGTAGAAGAGCCCGGCGAAGATCACCAGCAGCACCACGGTGACCTTCACCGCGACGACCAGGCCGGTGACCCGCGCCGACAGCTTCATGCCGGCCATCACGATGCCGGTGAGCACCAGCACCAGGGCGGCGGCGAGGACGTCGAAGCCGTAGTGGCCGCTTTTGTGGCTGAGCTGGTCGGGAATGGTGATGCCCACGTTGTTCAGCAGGTTGGTGACGTAGCCGGACCAGCCGCCGGCCACCACGCCCGCGCCGAGCGCCAGTTCCAGCACCAGGTCCCAGCCGATGATCCAGGCCGGCAGCTCGCCGATGGAGGCGTAGCTGAAGGTGTAGGCCGAGCCGGCGACCGGCACGGTGGAGGCGAACTCCGCGTAGCACAGGGCCGCCAGCCCGCAGACGACGGCCGAGGCGATGAAGGACAGCGCGATGGCCGGGCCCGCGTACTGCTTGGCGACCGCGCCGGTCACCACGAAGATGCCGGTGCCGACGATGACGCCGACGCCGTAGACGATCAGGTCGAGCGCCGACAGTTCCTTGCGCAGGCCGTGCTCGGGGTCCTCGGTGTCCGCGATGGACTGCTCGATGGTCTTGGTACGGAACACCCCTTGCCGTGGCGTCGTCGACGTCGCCTCGCGCGTGCCCAGATCCACAGGCGCACCTCCATCGGATCGCTGCGCCGCCCAGGCCGGTCCCGGTGCGGTGCTGGTTACTCCACTGCGGTGGATCACCTCACCCGTCAAGGCGCGCCTACACATCCCTCGACGGCGCAGGGGGTCCACCCGTGCGGGTGAACCCCCTGGTACGCGCCGGCGGGCGCCTGCGGCGCCGTACAGGGCCGCGGTGGCGGCGTGCGGCGGTCAGCGCGCCGTCAGTCCCGGCTGACCTCGCCGGCGGCGTCCACGGTGCCCGCGGTGCCGACGGTGCCTGCCTCGTCGGCGAACCGGCCGTCGATGGTGGCGACCACCCCGGTCACCTGGCGGGCGATGTCCGGCGCGGTGAGGCCGATGGCGGCCAGCACGTCCTTGCGCGAGCCGTGCGCGAGGAACTGCGGCGGGATGCCGAAGTCCCGCAGCGGGACGTCCACTTCGGCGTCGCGCAGTGCCTGCGCGATCGCGGAGCCGACGCCGCCGACCCGGCCGTTGTCCTCGACGGTGACGACCACCCGGTGCCGGGCGGCGAGCTTCGGCAGCTCGGCGTCGACCGGCTTGACCCAGCGCGGGTCCACCACGGTGGAGGTGATGCCCTGGGCGTCGAGCAGCGCGGCTACCTCCAGGCACATCGGGGCGAGCGCGCCGACGGAGACCAGCAGCACGTCGGGGCGGTCGGTGCCGTCCGCGGGGGCGCGCAGCAGATCCATGCCGCCGATCCGGCCGACCGCGGCGACCGCCGGGCCGACCGCGCCCTTGGAGTAGCGCACCACGGTCGGGGCGTCGTCGACCTCGACGGCCTCGCGCAGCTGCGCGCGGACCTGGTCGGCGTCGCGCGGGGCGGCGATCCGCAGGCCCGGCACCACCTGGAGGATCGACATGTCCCACATGCCGTTGTGGGAGGCGCCGTCGCTGCCGGTCACCCCGGCCCGGTCCAGGACGAAGGTCACCCCGCACTTGTGCAGGGCGACGTCCATCAGCACCTGGTCGAAGGCGCGGTTGAGGAAGGTGGCGTAGACGGCGAAGACCGGGTGCAGGCCGCCGGTGGCCAGGCCCGCCGCGGAGGTCGCGGCGTGCTGCTCGGCGATGCCGACGTCGTAGACGCGGTCGGGGAACGCCTTGGCGAACTTCGTCAGCCCCACCGGGTGCAGCATGGCCGCGGTGATGGCGACGATGTCCGCGCGCTCCTTGCCGAGTTCGAGCATCTCGTCGCCGAAGACGGAGGTCCAGTCGGCGCCGCCGGCCGCGACCGGCAGCCCGGTGTCGGGGTGGATCGGGCCGATGCCGTGGAAGCGGTCGGTCTCGTCGCGCTCGGCGGGGGTGTAGCCGCGGCCCTTCTCGGTGATGCAGTGCACGATGACCGGGCCGCGGAAGCGCTTGGCGCGCTGGAGCGCGGACTCCACCGCCTCGATGTCGTGGCCGTCGATCGGGCCGAGGTACTTCAGCCCCAGGTCCTCGAACATGCCCTGCGGGGTGACGAAGTCCTTCAGGCCCTTCTTGGCGCCGTGCAGCGTCTCGTAGAGCGGCTTGCCGATCAGCGGGGTGCGCTCCAGCACCTCCTTGGTGCGGGCGAGGAACTGCTCGTAGCCGTCGGTGGTGCGCAGGGTGGCGAGGTGGTTGGCCAGGCCGCCGATGGTCGGCGAGTAGGACCACTCGTTGTCGTTGACCACGATGACCAGCGGGCGGTGCTTGGCGGCGGCGATGTTGTTCAGCGCCTCCCAGGCCATGCCGCCGGTCAGGGCGCCGTCGCCGATCACGGCGACCACCTGGTCGTCGCGGCCGAGCAGTTCGTTCGCCTTGGCCAGGCCGTCGGCCCAGCCGAGCACGGTGGAGGCGTGGCTGTTCTCGATGACGTCGTGCTCGGACTCCGCGCGCGAGGGGTAGCCGGACAGGCCGCCGGTGCTCTTGAGCTTCGCGAAGTCCTGCCGGCCGGTGAGCAGCTTGTGCACGTACGCCTGGTGGCCGGTGTCGAACAGCACCCGGTCGGCCGGCGAGTGGAAGACCCGGTGCAGCGCGATGGTCAGCTCGACGACGCCGAGGTTGGGGCCGAGGTGGCCGCCGGTCTTCGAGACCGCGTCGACGAGGAAGTCCCTGATCTCCTCGGCCAGTTCGACCAGCTGCTGCGGGTTGAGCCGGTCGAGGTCGCGGGGTCCGTTGATACGGGTCAGCAGTGCCACCCGTGCCTCCTCTTCCTAGCGCGCACTTGTCCGTCGCGGCGGGCCGATCTGGCCGTTCCGCGAGTCTAATGTTCCGCATACCGGAGCGTCGGCCGACCCGTGCGAGATATGTCACGGGCTGTGGTCCGGTCGTACCACGAAGGCGCCGGGTGCCTCGTTACGGGTACGGCCGGGGCGTCAGGCGCGCCCGGACGTCCGCTGGGTCCTGCGGGACACCGAGTCCACGACCACGGCCGCCAGCAGCACGCCACCGGTGATCATGTACTGGATGGAGGTGTTCATGTTCAGCAGGTCCAGGCCGGTGGTGATGGACTGGATGACCAGGCCACCGAGCAGGGCCGACCAGACCCGGCCGCGCCCGCCGAAGAGGCTGGTGCCGCCGATGACGGCCGCGGCGATGGCGAGCATGAGGGTGTTGCCGCTGCCCGCCTGGAGCGTCGCGGTCTGGGTCTGGGCGGCCAGGAACAGACCGCCGAGGGCCGCGAAGCCGCCGGCGATGGCGAAGACCGAGATCCGGACCAGGTCCACGTTGATACCGGCACGCCGGGAGGCCTCGATGCTGCCGCCGAGCGCGAAGACCTTGCGGCCGAAGGTGGTCCGCCGCAGCACGAAGTCGCAGATGATCAGCGCGACCAGGAAGACCACGAGGGCGTTGGGCACACCGGCGGTCTTGTTGAGCACGAACGCCACGACGTAGGCGACGATCGCCAGCAGCACCGCGCGGGCGACGATCTCGCTGGTCGGGCGGAACGGCACGCCGGCCTTGCGGCGGCGGCCCTGCTCGACGAACGAGCCGAGCAGCAGCGCGGCGACCCCGACGGTGGCCAGGATGTAGGCGCCGGCGATGTCCTGGTCCATGAAGAAGGACGTCTGGCCGAGCAGGTGCATCGGGCCCTTGTCGGCGATCGAGAGGCTGCCGGTGTCGCCCAGCACCCACAGCATCAGGCCGTTCCAGCCGAGGAAGCCGGCCAGGGTGACGACGAAGGCGGGCACGCCGACCTTCGCGAAGAAGATGCCGTGCACGGCGCCGATACCGATGCCGATGAGCACCGCCAGCAGGAACGCCAACCACATGTTCATGCCGTGTGTGGTGGTGAACACCGCGAACAGCGCGGAGATCAGGCCGCTGACCGAGGCGACCGACAGGTCGATCTCACCGAGCAGCAGCACGAACACCAGCCCGATGGCGAGCATGCCGGTGCCCGCCACGAAGTAGCTGATGTTGACCATGTTGGTCGAGCTGAGGAACAGGCTGTCCTTGCTCTGGAAGATCGCCCAGATGACGATCAGCGCCACGATGACCGGCAGCGAGCCCAGCTCGCCGCCCTTGAGGCGGCGCTGGAACTCGGTGACGTAGCCCTTCAGGCCCTGCTCGCGCACCAGCAGGCGCGGGTCGACCGCCGCCACCGCGGGCGGCGGTACTTCCTCGACGGACGGCTTGTCGCCGTCCTTCGACGTGTCGATGGTCGTCTCGTCGCTCACTTGGCCGCCTCCGCGTTGCGCGACTGCCGACGGGTCACGGCGTTGTCCGTGGCTCCGGTGATCGCGGCGATGATCTGCTCGTTCGTGGTGCTCTTCACCGGGAAGGAACCGTTGTTCCGGCCCAGCCGCAGCACGTGGACGGTGTCGGCGACCGCCATCACGTCAGCCATGTTGTGGCTGATCAGGATGACGCCGAGACCGCGCTCGCGCAGCCGCTCGACGAGGTCGAGGACCTGCGCGGTCTGCTCGACGCCCAGCGCGGCGGTCGGTTCGTCGAGGATGACGACCTTGGGCTCACCGATGAGCGCACGCGCGATGGCGACCACCTGGCGCTGGCCGCCGGAAAGGCTCGCGATCGGGATGCGGACGCTGGGGATGCGGATGGAGAGGGTGTTGAGCAGCTCGCGGGAGCGCTTCTCCATCGTGACCTCGTCGAGGCTGCCGAACCGCAGCAGCTCCCGGCCGAGGAAGAGGTTGCCGACCACATCGAGGTTGTCGCACAGCGCCAGGTCCTGGTAGACGGTGGCGACACCGAGCTGCTGGGCGTCCTGCGGGCGCCCGATGTTGACGCCGCGGCCCTCCCACTCGATGACGCCTTCGTCGATCGGGTGGACGCCTGCGATCGTCTTGACCAAAGTTGACTTGCCGGCACCGTTGTCGCCCACGAGGGCGACCACTTCTCCGGCGTGGACCTCCAGCTCGACGTCGGTGAGGGCTTGCACCGCACCGAATCGCTTGGAGACTCCGCGCAACGCCAACACGGGCGTAGCGGACACGTGAACCATCTCCTTCGCCGCCTGACCGGCGGGGATGCCGCGGACCGGGTTACCGCCCGCGGAGGAAGTGCTGGGGAGCACAGGATTGCAAGGCCTGACGGGAACGGGCGTTGGCCCGTTCCCCCACTGGTCCCGTCGTGTTTCCGTCCGGCGCCCCGCCCCGGCAGCGGGGTGTTTTGGTGGGTGCGGGGCACCGGACAGGCTTCACCGGGAGGCGGTGGCTCTACTCGATGCCGGCCGCCTTGCAGGCTGCCGCGAACTGGGTGGTGCAGATCTGGGAGGTCGGGTACAGACCGTCCTTGACCACCGTGTCCTTGAGGTTGGCCTTGGTCACCGCGGTGGCGCCGATCAGCAGCGACGGCACGGTCTGGCCGGACGCGCTCTTGGACGTCGTGGTGGCGATGCTGGTGATGCTCTTGCCCTCGAGGAGGTTCACCGCGATCTCGGCGGTGGCGTCGGCCTCAGGCTTGTACGGCTTGTAGATCGTGGCGCTCTGGGTGCCGGCGAGGATGCGCTGCACACCGGGGAGCTCCGCGTCCTGGCCGGTGAGCGGCGGGTTGATGCCCGCGCCCTTCAGGGCGGTGGCGATACCGCCGGCCATGCCGTCGTTGGCGGAGTAGACGCCCTTGATGTTCTTCGCGCCGAGCTGGGTGATCGCCGCAGTCATCTTCTGGTTGGCCGTGGTGTCCTTCCACAGACCGGACTGCTCGTAGGCGATGTTCACCTTGCCGTCGAGGATCTTGTGCGCGCCGGCCTTGAACATGGCGGCGTTCGGGTCGGCCGGGTCACCGTCGATCATGACGATCTTCGAGGTCGGCTTGGCGTCGGCGCCCATCGCGTCGAGCAGGGCCTGGCCCTGCTCCTCACCGATCTTCTCGTTGTCGTACGAGACGTAGGCCGAGACCGGGCCCTCGGCGAGGCGGTCGTAGGCGACGACCTTGATGCCCTTGTTGACCGCGGCCTGGATCGAGGACTTGATGCCGACCGAGTCCTCCGGGTCCACGATGAGGACCTTGACACCCTTGGTGATCATCGTGTTGACCTGCTGGGCCTGCTTCTGCGGGTCTCCGGCAGCGTTGTCATAGCTGATGGTGCAGTCCGAGCACAGCTCCTTGATCTTCTTCTCGATCAGGGGCTTGTCGAACTGCTCGTACCGGGTGGTGGCGTTCTCCGGCAGGAGCAGGCCGATCGACTTGTCCTTGCTCTTGTCCGAGCTGCTGCTGCCGCCCGCCTTGCCGCAAGCGGCCATGGTGAGCGCCATCGACACAGCCGCCGTGCCGATGACGATTCGACGCGTCATTGCGTTCATCTGAGGTGCCTCCCTGACAGGGCCGCAACACTGCGGCCGAGGTGCAGGTGAGTCAACTCTCGCTGACACGTGTCGTCAAGAAGTAAACACTTAACGAGATGGCAACGGCGCGTTTCGTTAGCAGTGTGAACGCTGCGTTATGCCGAGAACGCGGGGGAATCCACCGCTGCGTTCCCGTCCAGGAGCGTGGAGTCACCCATCTCGCTCAGCACCAGGGCCAGCGCCCCCAGCACCTCCGCCCGTGCGCCGAGCGCCCCCGGCATCACCGACAGCCGCTGCGCGGCGCTGGGGATGGCGTAGCGCGACACCGACTCCCGGATCGGGCCGAGCACCAGCTCCCCCGCCTCGGCCAGGTCCCCGCCCAGCACGACCCTACTCGGGTTGAGCAGGTTGCACAGGCTGGCCACCCCCATGCCTATGTGCCGCCCGACGTCGCCGATCACCCGCCGGCACCCCGGGTCCCCCTCCCGCCCCAGCTGCACCATCTTCGGGATGGTCAGGTGCTCGCCGTGGCTGCCGCGCAGCAGCTCCAGCACGTAGCGGGCCGCGGTGAAGGTCTCCAGGCAGCCGCGGTTGCCGCAGCGGCACACCGGGCCCGACTCGTCCAGCGTGATGTGCCCGATCTCCCCCGCGGTGCCGCCCGGGCCCCGGTAGATCCGGCCATCCACCACCAGCCCGGCGCCGACGCCGCTGGCGACCTTGATGTACGCCAGGTCCCGCACCCCGCGGCCGCTGCCCCACACCAGCTCGCCCAGCGCGCCGAGGTTGGCGTCGTTGTCCACCTGCACCGGGACGCCGAGCCGGTCGATCAGCTCCTGCCGCGGGTTGATCCCGCTCCAGCCCGGCAGGATCGCGGTGGAGCCGAGCAGGCCGGTCTCCATGTCGATCGGGCCGGGCACGCCCAGCCCCACCCCGAGCACCTTGTCGCGGTCGATCCCGGTGGACTCCACCAGCCGTCCGACCAGCTGTTCGGCCCGGTCGAAGCCCTCGGACGCCGAGGCGTCCACGTCGATCGGCTCGGACTGCTCGGCGAGCACCTGGTGGGCGAGGTTGCCGACCGCGACCCGCAGGTGGGAGTGGCCGAAATCGACCCCCACCACGATGCCCGCGTCGCCCGACAGCGCCACGCTGCGCGCCCGCCGACCGCCCGAGGAGGTCGGCGTGACCTGCACCGTCCCGCTGTCCTTCAGCTCGCGGACGATGTTGGACACCGTGGCCGCCGACAGGCCGGTCGTACGCGCGATCTCCGCCTGGGTGAGCGAACCGGCGAGCCGGACGGCCCGCACCACGCGCTCCAGGTTGGCCCGGTGCAGCGACGACTGCGATCCCGGAGTATCCACGACATCCACTCCTGCCCGGCGGCCGGAGCGCCTCCGGCTGCCCGCACGGGACGGGGCCCGGGTACCGGCGCCAGAGCTGCCACACCAGTGAGACCCCGTCGTCTACAACATGTGAACTCTAAGTTGAGGGTTAGGGGTGATGTCCCGTCAAGGGGGAGAACCACACCGTTACGCGATCCACCCCGGACGCCGACCAGCGGCTCCGCATGCTCGCGGAGCCGCTGGGGACAGCGTACGGGGCCTTCGCGGCCGGGTGGCGGGCCTATTTCACCGCGCCCGCGGTGAGCCCGGCCTGCACCTGCCGCTGGAAGACGACGTAGACCGCCAGCACCGGCAGCATCGCGATCGACAGCCCCGCGAACAGACCCGACCAGTCGCCCTTGTATCCCTGCTGCACCGCCAGGTCGGCGAGCCCCTGGGTCAGCACCCACTTGTCGGTGTTGCCCTGGTTGAGCACCAGCGGCAGCAGGTACTGGTTCCACTGCCCGAGCACGTTGAAGATCCCGATGCTGATGATGCCCGGCTTGGCCATCGGCACCATGATCTGGAAGAACGTGCGGGTGTGGCTCGCCCCGTCGACGAGCGCGGCCTCGGCCACGGACGTCGGCAGCGTCCGGAAGAAGGACGTCATGAAGAAGACGGTGAACGGCAGCGAGTAGGCGATGTACACCAGGATCAGGCCGGGCAGCGTGTTGAGGATGCCCAGGTTCTTCGTGACGAAGAACAGCGGCACCAGCACCATGACGACCGGGAAGGCCATGCCGCCGACGAACAGGAAGTAGATGAAGCGGTTGCCGAAGAACTCGAAC
Source organism: Actinacidiphila sp. bgisy144 (assembly GCF_057708105.1). Taxonomy (NCBI): domain Bacteria; kingdom Bacillati; phylum Actinomycetota; class Actinomycetes; order Kitasatosporales; family Streptomycetaceae; genus Actinacidiphila; species Actinacidiphila sp. bgisy144. The sequence continues at coordinate 103,038 of NZ_JBYIRM010000010.1, forward strand.
CGGGCCAGCACGTAGGCGGCCATCGAGCCGAAGAGCATCGTGCCGACGGTCGAGAAGCCCACCACGATCACCGTGTTGATGAAGTAGCGGCCCATGTGCGCCTTGGTCCAGGCGCGCGTCCAGCTGCCGCCGTGCAGGGGCCACGGCAGCGACCAGGGGTGCGACAGGATGTCGCCGGAGGTCTTGAAGGAGCTCCACACCGCCCACAGCAGCGGTACCGCCACCATCAGCGCCCAGACGATGAGGAAGCCGTGGCTGAAGACGTTCAGCACCACGCCCTCGCCGCGCCAGCGGTGTCGGGCGGCCGCGTCCGGCGCGGGCTCGGGGAGCGCCTGGGGAGCCTTGTCCGCCGGTCCGGGCGCGTCTTCGTAGGTCTCAGTGGTCATCGCGGCACCCCTAGAACTCGATGCGCTCGCGGCGCGAGAGCCGCAGCGTCAGAACGGCGAACAGCAGCGTCACGATCAGCATCGCGACACCGATCGCGGCTGCCATGCCGTACTGGCTGTTGTCGCGGAAGGCCGTCTTGTACAGCAGCAGCGGCACCACGTCCGTGCTCTCGTTCGGCCCGCCGTTGTTGACCGACATCAGCTGCACCAGGGCGAAACCGTCCATGGCGATGATGCCCATGTACACCCAGCCGGTGGCCACCGTGTCCCGCAGCAGCGGCAGGGTGACCCGGAAGAAGGTGGTGATCCGGTTGGCGCCGTCCAGCAGCGCCGCCTCGTAGATCTCCGCGGGGATCGAGGCCATGCCGGCGGAGAAGAGCACCACGTAGAAGCCGACGTTGGACCAGACCATCACCGCCATGATGCAGGCGAGCGCGATGCTCGGGTTACCCAGCCAGGACTGCTGGAGCGAGTCGAGGTGGACGTGGTGCAGCAGCGCGTTGAGCAGGCCGCTGTCCGGGTCGGGGTTGTAGATCTGCTCCCACAGCACCGCGACCACGGTGACCGACAGCACCTGCGGGAAGAAGTAGACGATCTTGTAGAAACCCGCGCCCCGAACGCCGGCGACCGACGCGCTGCCCTTGCGCCGGCCGCCGACATTGAGCATGAAGGCGAAGAACAGTCCCAGTCCCAGCGTCACGATCGGCACGATCAGCAGCATCAGGACGTTGTGCCACAGTGCCTTCCAGAAGAGGTTGTTGTGGATGATCTTCTGGTAGTTGTCCAGCCCGATGTAGTGCTTCTCGGGGGTCAACCCGCTCCAGTCCGTCAAGGAGATCTGGAAGTCCTGGATGAAGGGCGAGATCACGAGGACCGCGTACAACGCCACAGGTACTGCCAGAAACCCGATGATGAACCGGTACTTGCCGTGTCGCATGGTGCCGGTCGCTCTCGTCTCAGCCGTCAGGGAAGGTTCGGGTCACACGTGCTTGAACTTGGGCACGGACGAGTCCGCCTTGGTCGCGTCGGCGGCCTTCTGCGCGCCCTCGATCCACTTCTTGGCGTCGATCTTTCCGGTCAGGAGCTGGAGGGTCAGGTTGCCCAGGGTCTCCTGGTTGAGCTTGACGTACCAGTCCTGGAGCCGCGAGTTCAGCACATTGGTGCCCGCCGCCGTCAGCGCCTTGGACGCCGAGGCCAGGCCGGGGGTGAGGGTCAGGCCCTCCGCGGCACCGCTGATGCAGGTCAGCGACTTGGTGGTGTTGGTGAAGTTGTCCGTCTCCTTCTTGCTGATCATGATGCGCAGCAGCTCCATGCCGCCGATCGGGTTCTTGCCGTCGGCCGCGACGATGTACGGCTCGCCGGCCGCGGCGTAGACGGTGCCGAAGGGCAGCTTGTCGGAGGAGCCGGCGCCGACCAGCGGGCCGACCGCCAGGTCGAAGTCCTTGGGCATGGTCGGGGCGGCCTCGTTCTCCACCCACGAGCCGTCCGCCACGATGGCGGCCTTGCCCTTGGTCCAGGCGGTCTGCATCTGGATGTGGGTCATGCCCTCGGAGCCGGGCATGAAGTACTTCTTCGCGGCCACTTCCTCGTAGTAGCCGATGACCTGCTTGACCGCGTCCACCTGCCAGGCGCCGTCCTCGAGGTCGTCGATGGCGTTGAGGACGTCCTTGCCGCCGATCTTGCCGATCTGGGCGAGCAGGTCGAAGTGGACGTAGTAGGGGTACTTGCCCGGGTAGGTGAAGAGGGAGATGTTCTCCTTCTTCGCCTTGGCGCCCAGGGCGAGCGCCTGGTCGAAGGTCTGCGGGTACTCCCAGCCCTTGTCCTGGAAGAGCTTGTTGGAGTACCAGCCGCCGTAGACGGTGAAGGCGTAGTTGAACGCGTACATCGCCTGGGTGCCGAACTGGCCCTGCTCGACGGTGCCGGCGATCAGGACGTCGCGGACCTTCTTGCTCGGGTCGTCGACGGTCGGCGCGTCGAGCAGCGCGGTCAGGTCCTGGAGCTTGTTCTCCTTGGCCAGGGCCGCGGTGTCGAGGTTGTCGGCGCCGGAGTTGTCCATGACGTCCGGCGGCGTGTCGCTGGCGAAGCGCGGCTGGAGCTTGGGGCCGAGGCCCTGGGTGCCGGTGTGCTTGACCGTGATGCCGTACTCGGAGTTGTAGACCGCCTCGGCGGCCTTCACGTACGAGTCGCCGAAGCCGCCCTTGAAGATGAACGCCTCCAGCGGGGCACCCTTCTTCACCCCGAGCGGGTTGTTCGCCGTCTTGGCACCGGTGGGTTCGGACTTCGGCTTGTCGCTGCCGCCGCCGCTGGAGGCGCAGGCCGACAGCAGCGAGGCGGACGGGACGGCCACCACGCCGATGGCCATGGCCCGCTTGATGGCATCACGGCGGTTGATCTCGGAGCCCATGCTCAAGTCCTCAGCCTTCTTCCAGGACTCATGCGGTGCAGCGGAAGCCGCCGACGACCGCGAACAGTTGAAGCGTGAGTGATGCGGTGCATCCAGTGAGGCGAGGAACGATAGCCGACGGCTGCCTTGGCCGCCCTGTCGGCGCCCCCGCGCGGTCCCGCGCTCAGCGGGTTCCCGGACGCCGACAGGTATAGTCCACTCGGCTCGGACAGGGCAAGATCGAAAGAAAGTTTGGCCGCCAAGCTTTCCCGAGTTGAGACCTGTCCGAAACGTGGGACGTTCGTCCGCCCGAAAGCTCCGGTCGGCTTTGTATTCAGTCGTAACGCCCCTCCTGGTCCGGTGTGTTCAAGTAGTGAACCGGCCGGAGGGCACCGGGGCGGGGAGACCTGCCGCAGCAACACGTACGGGCCGCACCCCCGGGTGACAGGGGTGCGGCCCGTACGGCCGACAGCGGTGCTTCGGCGGGGTTACGCCGAGGTCACCGGGGCTACTTGCGCAGCAGCGAGCGCAGCACGTACTGCATGATGCCGCCGTTGCGGTAGTAGTCGGCCTCTCCGGGGGTGTCGATCCGCACCACCGCGTCGAACTCGACGCCGGTGTCGGTGCTGACCTTCACGGTGCGCGGCGTGCTGCCGTCGTTGAGCGCGGTGACCCCGCTGATGCTGAAGGTCTCCTCGCCGGTCAGGCCCAGGCTCAGCGCGGTCTCGCCCTCGGGGTACTGCAGCGGCAGCACGCCCATGCCGATCAGGTTGGAGCGGTGGATGCGCTCGTAGGACTCGGCGACGACGGCCTTGACGCCCAGCAGCGCGGTGCCCTTGGCGGCCCAGTCGCGGGAGGAGCCGGAGCCGTACTCCTTGCCGGCCAGCACCACCAGCGGGGTGCCCTGCGCGATGTAGTTGCGCGAGGCGTCGTAGATGAAGGCGACCGGGCCGCCCTCCTGGGTGAAGTCGCGGGTGAAGCCGCCCTCGGTGCCCGGCGCGATCTGGTTGCGCAGGCGGATGTTGGCGAAGGTGCCGCGGATCATGACCTCGTGGTTGCCGCGGCGCGAGCCGTAGCTGTTGAAGTCGCGGCGCTGCACGCCGTGCTCGGTGAGGTACTGGCCGGCCGGGGTGTCGGCCTTGATGGCACCGGCCGGCGAGATGTGGTCGGTGGTGACGGAGTCGCCGAGCTTGGCGAGCACCCGGGCGCCGGAGATGTCGGTGACCGGCTCCGGGTCGGTGCCCATGCCCTCGAAGTACGGGGGCTTGCGCACGTAGGTGGACTGCGGGTCCCACTCGAAGGTGTTGCCGGTGGGGATCGGCAGCGCCTGCCACTGCGCGTCGCCGGCGAAGACGTCCTGGTAGGACTCGGTGAACATGTCCTGGCCGATCGCGGAGGCGACCACGTCGTTGACCTCGGCCTCGGTCGGCCAGATGTCCGCGAGGTGGACCGGCTTGCCCTCGGTGTCGGTGCCGAGCGCGTCCTTGGTGATGTCCACCTTCATCGAGCCGGCGATGGCGTACGCGACGACCAGCGGCGGCGAGGCGAGGTAGTTCATCTTGACGTCGGGGTTGATCCGGCCCTCGAAGTTGCGGTTGCCGGAGAGCACCGCGGCCACCGCGAGGTCGGCCTCGTTGACCGCCTTGGAGACCTCCTCCGGCAGCGGGCCGGAGTTGCCGATGCAGGTGGTGCAGCCGTAGCCGACCAGGTTGAAGCCGAGCTTGTCCAGGTACGGGGTCAGGTGCGCCTTGTCGAAGTAGTCGGTGACGACCTTCGAGCCCGGGGCGAGGGTGGTCTTCACCCACGGCTTGCGGGTCAGGCCCTTCTCGACGGCCTTCTTCGCCACCAGGGCGGCGGCCACCATCACGTAGGGGTTGGAGGTGTTGGTGCAGGAGGTGATCGCGGCGACGGTGACGGCGCCGTGGTCGATCTCGTAGGTGCCGCCGTCGGGGGTGGTCACCAGGGTCGGCTTGCTGGGCACCCCGTTGTGGGTGGCCGGGGAGTCCGAGGCCGGGAAGGACTCCTTGCCCGCCTCCTCGTCGTCGGTGACGTAGTTGCGCACGTCGCGGGCGAACTGCTGCGCGGCCTGGGCGAGCACGATGCGGTCCTGCGGGCGCTTGGGCCCGGCGATGGACGGCACCACCGTGGACAGGTCCAGCTCCAGCTTCTCGGAGTAGTCCGGCTCGGCGGCCGGGTCCAGCCACAGGCCCTGCTCCTTGGCGTACGCCTCGACCAGCGCGACCTGCTGGGCCGAGCGGCCGGTGAGCCCCAGGTAGCTGAGCGTCTCGGCGTCGATCGGGAAGATCGCCGCGGTGGAGCCGAACTCCGGGGACATGTTGCCGATGGTGGCGCGGTTGGCCAGCGAGGTGGCGCCGACGCCCTCGCCGTAGAACTCGACGAACTTGCCGACGACGCCGTGCTTGCGCAGCATCTCGGTGATGGTCAGCACCAGGTCGGTGGCGGTGGTGCCGGCCGGCAGCTCGCCGGTGAGCTTGAAGCCGACCACCCGCGGGATCAGCATGGAGACCGGCTGGCCGAGCATCGCGGCCTCGGCCTCGATGCCGCCGACGCCCCAGCCGAGCACGCCCAGGCCGTTGACCATGGTGGTGTGGGAGTCGGTGCCGACGAGGGTGTCGGGGTAGGCCTGGCCGCCGCGGACCATGACGGTGCGGGCCAGGTGCTCGATGTTCACCTGGTGCACGATGCCGGTGCCGGGCGGGACCACCTTGAACTCGTCGAAGGCGGTCTGGCCCCAGCGCAGGAACTGGTAGCGCTCCTTGTTGCGGCCGTACTCCAGCTCGACGTTCTGCGTGAAGGACTCCGGCGTGCCGAAGCGGTCGGCGATCACCGAGTGGTCGATGACCAGTTCGGCCGGGGCGAGCGGGTTGATCTTCGCCGGGTCGCCGCCCAGCTCCTTGACCGCCTCGCGCATGGTCGCCAGGTCCACCACGCACGGCACGCCGGTGAAGTCCTGCATGATCACACGGGCCGGGGTGAACTGGATCTCCTGGCTGGGCTGGGCCTGCGAGTCCCAGCCGCCGACCGCCCGGATGTGGTCGGCGGTGATGTTCGCGCCGTCCTCGGTACGCAGCAGGTTCTCCAGCAGGACCTTCAGGCTGTACGGCAGCCGGGCCGAACCCTCGACCTTGTCCAGCCGGAAGATCTCATACGATTCGTCGCCCACCTGCAGGGTGCTGCGGGCGTCGAAGCTGTTCGCCGACACGACAGTCTCCTTCATGCATGTTCTCGCGCGTACCACCGCATTGCTGGCGTCCTGACGGCACGCCTCGGCAGATATCTCGATGTCGAGATAACTCTAGTACACCTGCCGCAATCGGGTACCCCCGGCCCGCCGGGTGATGCGCGGGCACCCGGGGAACCAGGACCGGACGGGCGCCGTCTGTGCGGGTGGACGCCCCCGGCCGCCGGGCGGCGGCCCAGGTCCGCGCGGGTGAGCGTCCACCGCCTGGCCGCGCCCCGGATGGCAGGCGGCCCCTGCGGCGTTACGGTGAAGACGGCGACCCGCCCACGGACGGCCCAACCGATGCGACGCTATCTCACATATGAGATAAGGTCGTTGATATGACCGACGACTACCTGGCACGCATCGGCCGGCTCATCCGAGACGCCCGGCAACATCGCGGCTGGACACAGGCGCAACTCGCGGAGGCGCTGGGCACCAGCCAGAGCGCCGTCAACCGGATCGAACGCGGCAACCAGAACATCAGCCTTGAGATGATCGCCAGAATCGGCGAGGCGCTGGACAGCGAGATCGTGGCACTGGGCTACGCCGGGCCGATGCACCTGAGAGTGGTCGGGGGGCGGCGGCTGTCCGGCGCCATAGACGTCAAGACGAGCAAGAACGCGTGCGTCGCGCTGCTGTGCGCCACACTGCTGAACGCGGGCCGCACCACGCTGCGCCGGGTGGCACGGATCGAGGAGGTCTACCGCATCCTGGAGGTGCTGGGCAGCATCGGGGTGCGCACCCGCTGGATCAACGACGGCAACGACCTGGAGGTCGTACCGCCGGCCGAGCTGGACCTGGCCTCGATGGACACCGACGCCGCCCGCCGCACCCGCAGCGTCATCATGTTCCTCGGCCCGCTGCTGCACCGCACCGACCGCTTCCGCATCCCGTACGCGGGCGGCTGCGACCTGGGCACCCGCACCGTGCAGCCGCACATGAACGCGCTGCGCCACTTCGGCCTGGACATCACCGCCACCGACGGCTTCTACCACGCGGAGGTGGAGCGCGGCATCGCCCCGAAGCGGGCGATCGTGCTGACCGAGCGCGGTGACACCGTGACCGAGAACGCGCTGCTGGCCGCCGCCCGTTACGATGGCGCGACCGTCATCCGCAACGCCAGCTCCAACTACATGGTCCAGGACCTGTGCTTCTTCCTGGAGGAACTCGGCGTGAAGGTGGAGGGCATCGGCACCACCACCCTCACCGTGCACGGCGTCGCCGAGATCGACCGCGACGTGGACTACGCCCCCTCGGAGGACCCGGTCGAGGCGATGAGCCTGCTGGCCGCCGCGGTGGTGACCGAGTCCGAACTGACCATCCGCCGGGTGCCGATCGAGTTCATGGAGATCGAGCTCGCCGTCCTGGACGAGATGGGGCTCGACCACGAACTCACCCCCGAGTACCGCGCGGACAACGGCCGCACCCGGCTGGTGGACCTCACCGTCCGCCCGTCGAAGCTGAGTTCGCCGATCGACAAGATCCACCCGATGCCCTTCCCCGGGCTCAACATCGACAACGTGCCCTTCTTCGCGGCCATCGCGGCGACCGCCCAGGGCTCCACGCTCATCCACGACTGGGTCTACGACAACCGCGCGATCTACCTCACCGAGCTGACCCGGCTGGGCGCCCAGGTCAAACTGCTCGACCCGCACCGGGTGCTGGTCGAGGGCCCGACCCGGTGGCGCGCCGCGGAGATGATGTGCCCGCCCGCGCTGCGCCCCGCGGTGGTGGTGCTGCTGGCGATGATGGCCGCCGAGGGCACGTCGGTGCTGCGCAACGTCTATGTCATCAACCGGGGTTACGAGGACCTGGCGGAACGGCTCAACACGATCGGCGCGCAGATCGAGATCTTCCGGGACATCTGATCCCCTTCGCCGAGGGCTCCACCGCACCCTGCCTGCCCCCTCCTCCTACGGCCGGCCGGCGAGAAGGCGGTCGAGGAAGGAGTGGCGGGCCTGGCGGGCCGCGACGCTGATCCGGGCGTCGGGGACGATCACCTCGAAGACGTGGAAGCCTCCCGACCACACGTGCAGTTCGGCTTCACCGCCGGCCCGCCAGATGCGGTGGGCGTAGTCGACGGCTTCGTCGCGGAGGGACTCGGCGGAGCCCACTTCGATGTGGGCGGGAGGCAGCCCCGACAGGTCGGTGGCGCGCGCGGGAGCGGCGTAGGCCGGCACGTCCGGGCCGCCCCGGGCGGAGCCGAGCAGGGCGCTCCAGCCGAATCCGTTCCAGCCGCGGTCCCAGAAGTCGTGGCCGTCCATCTGCCGCATCGAGGCGCTCTCGCCGCGGTCGTCGAGCATCGGGCACATCAGCAGCTGCCCCAGCGGCCGGGGGCCGCCCTTGTCGCGTACGGTCAGCGCGAGCGCGGCGGTGAGGCCGCCGCCGGCACTCGCGCCGGCGATGACGATCCGTGCCGGGTCGAGGCCGAGTTCGACCGCGTGAGCGGCGGTCCACAACAGCCCCGCGTAGACGCCGTCGATCGGAGCGGGGTGCGGATGCTCGGGGGCGAGGCGGTAACCGACCGAGACGAGCACGGCGCCGAACTGCTCGGCCATGTCGAGCATCGGGTCGAGGCCGAGGCGGTGGTCGCCGCTGAACATTCCGCCGCCGTGCGTGTAGTAGATCACCGGCCGCGGTCCGGCCGCGCCGGCGGGCTCGCAGATGAGCAGCGCGACCTCGGGGTTGCCGGCCAGCCCCGGGACCGAGCGCTCGCCGACGGCGAACCGGCCGCCGCGCCGCAACTCGTCGAGGTCCGGGACCTCGGCGGCGTCCTCCGCGCGGACGTCCGCGAGGCGGTCGAGGCTCATCACCCCCATCTCGTCCCTGAGGGCGGTGGAGAGGGTGCGCAGTTCGCTGTCGAACGGTACGGGCATGGTCATCCTCGCTGTGCATCGCCCGAGGGCGCGGTGGCCGGAAGGAGCGGTGGGCGCGGACCCCGAGGGGCAGAGGGCCACCGTACGGGGTGGGCCGTCGTCAGGTCCGGATGGGTGGTGTCCACCGGGCCGGTGTCCGCTCCGTCCAGGCGGGCCTCGTGTCGGGCAGCGGGTCTGCGGCGGTGGGGTTGACCGCTTCGCCCAGTCCCTCGATCGCGGTGACAAGCCGCCGGCCGGGTTCGAGGGTGGCGCCGGCCGCGGTCGTCCTTCCCGGTGTGCCGGTCAGGACGACGTCCCCGGGTTCGAGGGTGAGGAAGGTGCTGCAGTAGGAGAGGAGTTCGGCGGGGGTGAACAGCAGGTCACCGGTGTATCCGCGCTGCCACTCGACGCCGTCGACGGTGAAGGTGACACCGAGGTCGCGGGCGTCGTCGACCTCGTCGGGGGTGGCCAGCAGCGGCCCGAGGGGCGTAGAGCGGTCGAAGACCTTGCCCTGGAGCGCCTCGGTCGTGCGGTGCTGCCAGTCGCGCATCGACATGTCGTTGGCGACGGCGTAGCCGGCGATGCCGTCTGCCGCCTCCCGCACGTCGGCGCGGGAGAGCCGGCGTCCGACAACCACCGCCAGTTCGGCCTCGCCGTCGACCTGGTCGCTGACGCGGGGCAGGGTGACGGTGTCCCGCGGGCCGGTCAGGGTGGAGGCGAACTTGGCGAAGAACGTCGGGTACTCGGGCATCGGACGTCCCAGTTCCTCGATGTGGGCGCGGTAGTTGAGCCCGATGCACAGGATGTGCGCCGGAGCGGGCGAGACGCAGTCGTAGGGGGCGGTCCGGGCGTCCGTCTCGCCGATGTCCCGCAGGCGGTCTCGGCGCAGGTAGGCGTCGACGGCGTCGGTGGCGTCGACCAGCACGGCGCGGTCGCCCTCGATCCGGGCGGCGGTGCGGGTGTCGCCGGTGCGGATGGTCGCGAAGCGCATGGCGCTCCTTCTTCGGGAGTCGGGAAGGGTTCTCAGAGCGGGAAGGGTGCTCAGAGCTGGAGGGCTGTGCCGGGGGCGGGACGCCGGAGGGCGATGCCGGTCAGTCCGTTCTCACCCAGCAGGTTGGCGACGGAGTGCTGCCCGAGGTCGCTGAGCATCAGTTCGTGGATCTGGACGATCTGCTCGGGCTTGACCGCGCGGACGTAGTCGGCGGCCTCGCCGAGCTTGGTCCACGGTCCGCTGGTCGGGAGCAGCAGGGTCCCCACGGGGGCGTCGGGCACGAAGTCCCCGAGGAGCGCGCCACGCTCTCAGCCGCGCTCCCCCTGCTGGCTCGGCTGACGCAACGCCTGCGGAACCGGTAGCGGGACGCCACCGGCCCCATCGCGCCCACGGGCCGGCTACATCGAGCAGCCGGAGCTCTTGGCGGCCCCCGCGCCGGGGCCGAGGGACAGGTGCAGCACCAGGCCCCGCGTGCCTGCCGACGCGGAGGTGAGCACCGCGCCGGCTGCAAGCCGGTCCAGCTTGACCGTGCGCGGCTTCAGCTTGTCCGCCAGGCCGGCGGCCATCGGCGCGCTGCCCAACTGGCCCACCGGAATGTCGCGGCCCAGGACCCCCACGCTCGTCGGGGTGATGGTGAGACTGTTCGCGGCGGTGGTGAGCGAGGTCTCCACCGTGACGGGGAGACCCAGTTGGCCCGCGCTCCCGGTGAGGGTGAGCGCGGAGCCGTCCGAACCGACCGTCATTCCGCCCAGTCCCGCGCTCCCGGCGCCGCTTCCGGAGGCGAGGCGCTTCTGCAACTCGCTGTAGGGCACGGTGACGGCGGCGCTTCCCCCGCCCGTGCCGCCTTGCCTGGTGACGTCCTTCAGAACCGCCCGCACGTCCACCGAGGCGCCCTGGCGCTTGACGCCGTCGGCATCCACCCGGACGGTCCCGAGATCGCCGGTCAGCGCGTGGAAGCCGGCGAAGGAGCCCTCCAGGTCGGCGCTCACCGAACCCGTGGGCTTCAGCTTGCAGGTCGCGGCTTTGACGACGCGCTGCTCGGCGACGTGTTCGACGACGAGGTCGGTCGCACCGGCGGCGCCGGCGATCACAGCGGCGGAGACGGCGGAGACAAGGGCGATCCCACGATTGTTCACAGTGATGGAGTTCCGATCCGGGGTCGGGTGCCGGTGGCGTGCCCACCACCTTCAGCCAGAATGTCACTTGTGTCAATTGTCAGATGTGACATTTTCTGGCTAGGGTGCGGAGCGTACGAGAGACCCTTCCTGGAGGTGCCGTGTCATCCACCGAGTCGGAAACCCCGACATCCGAGGTGACGTCGACCGCGACGAAACCGCCCGCTCCCCTGCCACTGCTGGGACGGCTCGGGGCGTTCTGTGCCCGGCACCCCGTGTGGGTCGTCGCTTCGTGGCTCGTCGTGCTGCTGGCCGGCCTGGCCGGGCGAAACGTGGTCGGGGCCGTGTACAGCGACCAGGTGAGCCTTCCCGGCACCCAGTCGGCCCGCGGGGCCGATCTGCTCAAGGCGTCCGACCCGACGGCCGGCGATCCCAGCGGCCGGGTGGTCTTCCATGTCGGCTCCGGCACCGTCTCCGGCCATGGCAGCGGCATGGCGGACTCCGTCAGCCGCCTGGCGAAGATGCCCCATGTCACCGCCGCCTCGTCACCCGTGACCAGCAGTGACGGACGCACGGCATACACCACGGTCTCCTTCGACCAGCAGATCAAGGACCTCGGGCACGGCTACAAGGGCACGCTCGACGAAGCCACCGCGCCCGCCGAGGCCGACGGCGTCCAGGTCGCCTACGGCGGCGACCTCGACAGCATCGTGCGCACCCCGCAGAAGGACGCCGTCAGCGAAGGCGCGGGGGTCGCCGCGGCCCTGGTCGTGCTCCTGCTCGCCTTCGGAAGCGTCGCCGCCGCTGTGATGCCGCTGGTCACGGCACTGGTCAGTGTGGGCGTCGGGATGGGCGTGGTCGGCATCGTCGCGGGCAGCGTCACCTTCGCCACGTCCGCACCCACACTGGCCGTCATGATGGGCCTGGGCGTCGGAATCGACTACGCGCTCTTCCTGACCACGCGCTTCCGCCAGGACCTCATGGACGGGCATGCCCCGGAACAGGCCGCGGGACGAACAGCCGCGACCAGCGGGCACGCTGTCCTGGTCGCCGCCGTCACCGTCGCGATCGCCCTGCTCAGCCTGTACGCCTGCGGGCTCAGCCTGATCGGCAAGCTCGGCCTGGCGGCCACCGTCGCGGTCCTCGTCACCGCGACCGCGGCGCTCACTCTCGTGCCGGCCGCCCTCGGTCTCGTCGGCCGCCGCATCGACCGGCTCCACGTGCGCCGCCCCACCGCGGAGACCGGCGGCGACCACGACGGCTGGCACCGCTACGCCGCCCTCGTCTCCCGCCACCCCTGGCGTTTCCTGACCGCCGGTGTGGTCCTGCTCGCCGTCTGCGCCGTCCCACTGTTCTCCATGCGCCTCGGTCACGTGGACGACGGCGCCGACCCGGCCGGCAGCACCACCCGCGACGCCTACCACTGGATCGCCGACGCCCCAGGGCCCGGCTTCGGCCCTGGCGCCAACGGGCCCATGGTCGTCGTGGTCGACGTCCAGCACGCGAGCGGGTCCAGCGCCGAGGTCGCGACGGACGTCTCCGACGCGTTGCGGAAGACCAGTGGCGTGGCCCACGTCACCCCGCTGCGGCCGAGCCGGGACAGCCGCGTGCTCGTCGGCACGCTCACACCGTCCAGCGGGCCGCAGGACGCCCTGACCAGCGGCCTCTACACCGAACTCACCGGCCGCACCCTGCCCATGGCGGTCAGAGGCACCGGCGCCAAGGCGTACCTGACCGGCAGCACCGCCGGCCAGCTCGACTTCCGCGACCTGGTCACCGCGCGGCTGCCGATCATCATCGGCATCGTCCTGGCCGCCGCCTTCCTGCTGCTCATGACCGTCTTCCGCAGCCTGCTCATCCCCCTCAAGGCCGTCCTGCTCAACCTCCTGACCACCGGCGCGTCCTACGGCGTCCTGGTCGCGGCCTTCCAGTGGGGATGGGGCGACAAGATCCTCGGGCTCACCGAACCAGTGCCCATCGAGTCCTACGTGCCGATGATGATGTTCGCCATCGTCTTCGGGCTCTCCATGGACTACGAGATCTTCCTGCTCTCCCGCGTCGCGGAAACGTGGCAGGAAAGCAAGGACAACGCCCGGGCCGTCGCGGTCGGCCTCTCGCTCACCGGGCGGGTCATCTCCAGCGCGGCTCTCATCATGACCGTGGTGTTCCTCTCCTTCACCGCCTCGCCCACCGTCGTGATCAAGATGCTCGCCCTCGGACTGGCCGTCAGCGTCATCCTCGACGCCACAGTGGTCCGGCTCGTCCTGGTCCCGTCAGCGATGCTCCTGGTGGGCAAGGCCAACTGGTGGCTGCCCCGCCGCCTGGACCGGGTCCTGCCCCACCTGCACGCCTGAAGCCCGCGCCGCGGCCCTGCGCCCGCGCTCCCTCCGCATGGAAGAATTCCGGCCATGGCCGAACCCTCACGCCGAGGCCGCAAGCGCGCGGCGACCCAGGAGGCGCTGCACAGGGCCGCGATGCGGCTCTTCGCGGAGCGAGGCTTCGCGGAGACCACGGTCGTGGACATCACCGAGGCCGTCGACGTCTCCGCACGCACGTTCTTCCGCTACTTCGCCAGCAAGGAGGACGTGTTGTCGCACGAGCTGCGGCAGCTGGGTCCCGCTCTGGCCGCAGAAGTCGTCGACCGGCCGGCGGACGAGGCTCCGCTCGAGGCCGTGCTGAACGCCTTGCTGTCGTTCGGAGCCGGTGGACGCGATGTGCTGGTCAGCCTCACGGCCCTGCTCCCCCACTCGACCGTGGACACCGGAGGGCCGGTGCCACCCACCCTTCCCTCGGCACGCGTACTGGCGGTGTTCGCGGAGTGGGAGGCCGACCTGGTCAAGGCGCTGCTCAAGCGCAACGGCGTCGAGGACCCCGACGATCGGCAACTGCTGCGCGCCGAAGTCACCGCACGAGCGGCGCTCGCCGGAATGCGCACGGCCTTCAGCCGCTTCCGCGATGTCACAGCGCGGGGAGAGGCTGCCGAAGGAACGTTCAAGGACCTCGTCACCGAGGCGTTCGCCATCCTGCGTGACGGATGCGGCTTCCCGCCGGCCTGACCTTCGCACGGCGCCCGGCCGGCCCTGAAGGTGACCAGGAGGACCTCCGCGCCCGCGCTCGGGCTCACCGCGGACCGGACCGCTCCCCCAGTCCGGCCGCTACCGGTCGGACGGACCCAGCCAGAGGTGGGCGTTTTCGTAGAGCCGGGCGACCTCGTCGGGGCGGTCGTCGCCGAAGAGGTCGTCGCCGATCGTGTAGCCCCGGTGCCCCAGCACATAGGCGAGGAAACGGTAGGGGACCCGGTAGTGCCGGAGAACCTCCATGTCGACGCTGAGGCCGGTTCCGGGGATCGCCGGCGTGAGGGTGTCCCTCTCGTAGACCGGGTCGAGAGACCTGATTCTCCACCGCCCCTCGGCCCGCGCCGCGCGGTACAGGAGCCGGGCGTGGGAAACGAGGACCGCCTCGACGCCGTCCACCTCCGTGGTCACCTCGATCGCGGCGGGCAGTTCCACCAGGGCCCGCTCACCTCGTACGTCGACGACCGGCGGACCGAGCCGGTGGATCGCCCGGTCCCCCCGCCCCGCCATGTGCCGAGACTGCTCCACGAACTCGGCACCGCTGCCACGGAACCAGCTGAGCCGCACCACCGAGTCGGTCGCGTAGCCCTCCTGCATCGTGTCCCACCACCCGCGGTCTCGGGCCTGCCGTTCGTGCAGGACGAGCTGGGCGACAGCCGTGACGTCGTGTGGCATCGGGAACTCCTCCGTTGTCGGTCGACTGCCCCGGCGCTGCGGCTCCTCGCCGGCAGCGCCCGGCCCCGGCATCTGGTCGATGCGCGTGCGTGCCCTTGTAGCCGGGGACAACGTACAGGCCGTGCGCGCACGCGCCTCGGTTCGCGCTCGTGCCCGAACGGCGGTCCGCCCCCAGCCGACCCGGTCGTGCCCCGGCCCGTCCGGCGGTAGGCGCCTGATCCGGGTGGTCGCACGTGCCGTCCCCGCTGGATGGCACGTCGATCCGCACGGTGGAGGAGGGGGCCGCGCGCGCGACTTGCCCGGGCGGGGTTACAGACGGCCACCGGTGGCGCGGGTGAGAGGACCCATGCCGCGGGCGGCCGCGTGCCGGCCGGCCGCGTAGCAGGCCCCCGCCACCGCTGCCGAGACGCCGGCGCCCGCCACGACGGCACCGCGTGCGCGGATCAGCCGCCATGTGGTCTGCGCGGTCGCCACGGTGCCGCGGGAGACGGTGCCCACCGTGCGCCGGCCGGTCTCGAGGGGCTGAGCGGCCAGCCGGCCGGCCCGTTCCGCCACGGCGGACAGCCCTCCGGACGTCGCCGTGTCGGCCGTGGCCCGCACCGCACCGGCCGTGCTGCCGGCGGCCTTCGAGACGGACTTGGCGGTCCCGGCTGCCTGGTCGGCCTGGCCAGTCCTGGTGCCGCCGTCGGTGCCGGATGCGGCGCCCGCGTCCTGCCGCTGCCGGGCGGGGCGGCGTTCGGAGGGTGCCTTGCCGCGGGAGGACGCCGCCGTCTTCGAGGCCGTCCGCCGGGACTTCGGTGCCGCGGTCTTCCTGCTGTCGGTCGCTTTCGGCGACTTCGCCTGCCTGTTCGTGTCAGTCATGGAGGTCGTCTCACCGCTCGGCCGGGACCGAAACACCGCACGGGCCCGCCGGGCCCCGCCCGCGGCCTCACTCCAGGCGCTCCCGCTCCTCCTCGCTCCACTCCTCGGTGTCCCGCGGGGTCACGTACGGCTCGCGGTCGGGCGGGAGACCGCCGGCGACGGCCCGGGCACGCGCCAGTTCCGCGTCGAACTCCAGGCCCAGGAGGACGGCGAGGTTGGTGATCCACAGCCACACCAGGAAGACGATGACGCCTCCGAGGGCGCCGTACGTCTTGTTGTAGGAGCCGAAGTTGGAGACGTAGGCGGCGAACCCGCCGGCGGCGGCCATCCACAGCAGCAGGGCAAGCACCCCGCCGGAGGTGATCCACAGGACGCCGCTGCGCTTGGCGTTGGGCGCCGCCCAGTACAGCACGGCGATCGTCAGGACCGCCAGCAGCGCGAGGACGGGCCACTTGGCGTAGGACCACACCGTCAGCGCCGAGTCGCCGATGCCGAAGGCGGCGCCCGTCTGGCGGGCAAGGGCACCGGAGAACACCACGGTGACGGCGCTGGCGTAGGCGAGGACCATGAGCAGCACCGTGAGCCCGAGGCGCAGCGGTAGGACCTTCCACAGCGGGCGGCCCTCGGGCACGTCGTAGACCGCGTTGGCCGCGCGGATGAAGGCGCCCATGTAGCCCGAGGCGGTCCACAGCGCGGCCAGGAGGCCCACGACGGCGAGCGCGGAGCCGGTGCCCGCGCTGTCCTGGAGCTGCTGGACGGCCTGGGTGAGGAGTTCACGGGTCGAGCCGGGCGCCAGGCGGGTCAGGTCGGCCAGCACCTTCTCGGTCGCCGACCTGCCGGAGACCCCCAGCACCGAGACCATGACGAGCAGCGCGGGGAACAGCGACAGCACGCTGTAGTACGTCAAGGCGGCGGCACGGTCCTGGAGTTCGTCGACCTGGAACTCCTTGAAGGTCCGTTTCAGCACGACCCACCACGAGGCCCTCGGCAACTCCGTCGGCTGGTCCGGTGCCTGGTGCCCGACCGCCGCTCCCGGGCCGGCGTCCGCAGGTCTTTGGGCTTTCTGTTCCTTTTGGATGTTCTCTCCCATGTCTCCTCCGTTGCCACGCGACGGAGCCCCGGGACTGAATGCCCGGAAAGGCGCCCGCGCACGCCGCGTCCATGCCATCTGTCCTGGATTCCCCTGGGGAAACGCGGAGCCGGCCGGCCGTGGAGCGGCCGGGACGGGCAGCGGCAATCGGCATCTTTCGCGCGTACGTTCCCCCGGGCAGGGGCAGGCGACCCGCAACCGCGGAACAGCCGCGGCCGACCGCTCAACCCCTAGGCGACTGGACCGGAGCATGACGACGAAGGACGGCAGGAACCGTGCGGACGGCGGGGACGACAGCGACAGCAGGAACGGCAGCAACGCCGGCGGCGCCGGCGGCGCGGACGAACGGCCTGCGATGGCCGAGGTCATGCGTGCGGTGACGAGCGAGCTGTCCGAACTGCTCCAGAGCGAGCCCGCCGGCGTCTCCGCGCTCAAGGGCACGGACCAGGGATGGACCGCGCAGGTGGAGGTCGTGGAGATCCCGCGGATTCCCGACACCACCAGCGTGATGGCCTCCTACCGCGTCGATCTCGACCGCAGGGGCCGCATCGTCGGCTACGAGCGCACCGGACGGTACGCCCGAGGCCGGGTTGAGCGCTGACCACCGGGTCCCCGGGAGGGCTCAGCGGCGCACCACGGCCCGGCCCCCGCCCCGCGACCCGCACTCGGCGGCCTGTGCGAACAGGCCGGAACGGAAAGGATGATCCAGCGTGACTGTTGCCACGCAGAGCAGCGCCACCGTCTCCGGTGGCGGCAACTCCGGCACCCTCTACGACGTCCTGGAACTGATCCTGGACCGCGGCCTCGTCATCGACGCCTTCGTCCGGGTGTCCCTGGTGGGCATCGAGATCCTCAAGATCGACGCACGGGTGGTCGTCGCCAGCGTCGACACGTACCTGCGCTTCGCCGAAGCGTGCAACCGCCTCGACCTCGAGTCCGGCCGCAAGGCGCCCTCCCAGCTCACCGATCTGGTCGGGGAGGCGACCGAGTCCGGCGCCAAGGGCAAGTCCAAGGGCGCGCTCGCCGGCGCGGTCGAGGCCATCGGCGAGGGGCTGCGCGGCGGCGACTCCGGGTCCGACGCGGACTCCGAGGACGACAAGAGCACGCGCAAGTCCGCGTCCGGCAGCAGCCGCCGTCCCGCGGCCCGCCGCAGCAGGGAGGACTGACCGGTGGCCACGTACATCTACGCGATCGTCGGCGCCGAGCACCCGCTGCGCCTGGACGGCACCGCCGGGGTCGGCGAACCCGCGCAGGAGATACGGGTGCTGCGCGCCGACCGGCTGGCGGCCGTCGCCAGTGACGTGCCCGAGGGCCTGCGGGCCAAGCGGCGCGACGTGCTGGCCCACCAGCGGGTGCTCGACCGGCTGCTCCAGGACGGCGCCGTCCTGCCGATGCGCTTCGGCCTGGTCGCCCCGGACGACGAGCAGGCCGTCGCCGCGATCGCCGCGGACACCGACCGGTACACCGAGCGGCTGGCCGAACTCGACGGCTGCCGGGAGTACAACCTGAAGGTCACCAGGGACGAGGACGACCTGCTGCGGCAGATCGTCGCCGAGGTGCCCGAGGCGCGCCGGCTCAACGAGCTCACGCGCGCCGAACCCGGCGACCCCGGGCGGAAGGTGGCCCTCGGCGAACTCCTCGCCGTCGAGACCCGCAACCGGCAGGAGCACGACGCGGTGGGCATCATCGCGGGGCTGGAGCCCCGCGCGGCCGGCCGCAGCGACGCGAAGCCGACCGCCGCGTGCTTTCTCAACACGTCCTTCCTGGTGAGCGAGGACCGGGCCGAGGAGTTCGTCCGCGCGGTGGAGGACGAGGCCGACCGGCGGGGCACCGGCTACGCGTTCACGTTGAACGGCCCGCTGCCGCCCTACAGCTTCGTCTGACCAGCCGTCAATTTCGCCTGACCGCACGCCAGTTGCGTCCGACCAAGCCGTCCGATCCCCGCCGGCCCGGCCCGAGCGGCCGGTTCCGGCACCGTGCGAAGGAGTTCCGCCATGGGGCTGATCACCGGTCTGCTCACGTTTCCGCTCGCGCCGCTGCGCGGGAGCAGGTGGGTCCTCGACCAGGTGATCGCCCAGGCGGAGCGCGAGACCTATGACCCCGCGCCCGTACGCGCGGAGCTGGCCGCACTGGAGAGGGCGCTGCTGGAGGGCCGGATCGACGAGGCGGAGTTCGACGCGCGGGAGGACGAACTGCTCGACCGGCTGGAGTGGCTGGAGGCCCGGCGGCGGGAGCTGCCCGACCCCGGCTGATCGCGCGGGTCCCGCTGATCGCACAGATCACACAGATCGCAAGGAACCGAGGTACGCAGACGATGATGACGAACGCGAAGATCGGCACGGCCCTGGTGGGGGGATACCTCCTGGGGCGCACCAAGAAGGCCAGACTGGCCATCGGCCTGGGCACGTTCCTGGTCGGCCGGAAGTTCCGGCTGGACCCGGACGCGCTCCGGCAGACGCTGATGAAGTCGCCGGTGCTCGGCGAACTCGGCGGCCAGGCGCGTGAGCAGGTCGTCCAGGCCACCGCCACGGCCGCGAAGGACGCCCTGGCCAAGCGGGTCACCGGCCTCGCCGACTCCTTGCACGAGCGCACCGCCGGTCTGCGGAGCGGCGCGAGCGGGGAGGACGACTCCGAGGACCGGGCCGAGGACCGCGACGAGGAGGAGTCGCGGGAGGACGGCGGTTCGGCCCGCCGTACCGTCCGCCGTACGGGGTCCGCGGCCGGCAAGGCCGGTAAGAAGGGCGCCGCTCCGGCCCGCAAGGCGGCAACTCGGGGCAAGCCGGCGGCCCGGGCCGCGGGCAAGGCGCCGGGGACCGCCCGCAGGACGGCCGCCAAGGCGAAATCCGCCAAGTCCTCAGGAGCTTCGGGGTCTTCGGGGTCTTCGGGATCTTCGGGGTCCGCCGGGTCCGCCCGCCGGGGCAGCCGGGAAGGGGGCGACGATGCCTGAGTCCGCGACGCGCACGCTGCGCGAGTCCGTCACCGGCAACCCCGAGGTCGAACGGCTGCGCACGGAGGTGCGGGACTACCTTCAGGCCCGTGCGGTCAAGGCGGTGGAGGGTCTGGGCGCCAGACTCGGTGAAGGCGTCGGCCGGCTCGGCGAGGGCGGCGGCGGCCTGGCCGGCCCGCTGGCCAAGGGCGGCAAGGCCATCAGCGAGGGCAAGTCCCCCGCCCAGGCGCTGACCGCCGCTGGCACCGCCCACCTGAAGGACACCGTGAAGGAGAAGGTCAAGGGCCTGTTCAGCGGGTCGGGGAAGGGCCGGGGCGGCGGCGGGAAGTCCAAGAGCGTCACCATCGTGGAGGACATCGACATCGGGGTGCCGGTCCGCCAGGCGTACGACCAGTGGACGCGGTTCCAGGAGTTCAGCACGTTCGCCAAGGGCGTGGTCAGCGTCGAGAAGGCCGACGACACCACCACCAACTGGAAGGTGAAGGTCGCGAAGTCCACCCGAAGCTGGCGGGCGAACGTCACCGAGCAGATCCCGGACGAGCGGATCGCGTGGACCACGGAAGGCGCCAAGGGCACCGTCAAGGGTGTGGTGACCTTCCACCCGATCACCGACGACCTGACCCGGGTGCTGCTGGTCCTGGAGTACTTCCCCAAGGGGTTTGTCGAGAAGACGGGCAACATATGGCGGGCCCAGGGCCGTCGGGCCCGCCTGGACCTCAAGCTCTACCGCAAGTTCGTCATGATGCGCGGTGAGGACGCCGACGGCTGGCGCGGGGAGATCCACGACGGCAAGGTGACCGTCGGCCACGAGCAGGCGGTCGAGGACGAGGACGGCGGGCAGGACGCCCGGGACCGCGACGACGAGCGCGACCCGGACGCGGACGAAGCGGAGTTCACCGACGGCGCCGACGACGCCGACGAACTTCCCGACGACGAACTGCCGGAGGAGGACCTCGCCGACGACGAGATCGGGGAGGACGCGGACCTGCCCGAGGAGGAGGACGCGGACCTGCCCGAGGACGACGCCGAGGATTACGGGCCAGAGGACGCCGAGGACGCCGAGGACGCCGAACCGGAGGAACTGGAGGAACCGGAGGAAGAGCCGGCGCGGCGACCGCGCCGCCGTCCCGCCACGGCCCGCCGCTGACGGGTCCCGACCGAGACAGGGTTGAGGCATATGTCCGATTCACTGGCCGGCCGTCTGGGGTCGCCCGCCACGGCCTCCCCGTACGGCCAGAGCCCCTCGACCGCGAACCTGGCCGACATCCTGGAGAGGGTGCTGGACAAGGGCGTGGTCATCGCGGGGGACATCCAGATCAATCTGCTCGACATCGAACTGCTGACCATCAAGCTCCGGCTGCTCGTCGCCTCGGTCGACAAGGCGAAGGAGATGGGCATCGACTGGTGGGAGCACGACCCGTCGCTCTCCTCCGGGGCAGGCCGAAGGGACGCGGGCGCCGACGCGGACCGGGGCGTTTCCCCGTCCTCCCGGGCTTCCCACCACGACCCGCTCGCCGCGGAGAACGACCGCCTGCGCGCGGAGATCGCCCGCCTGAGGGAGACCTCCGCCAGCGCCGCCGACGGCGCCCCGCGGCCGGCCGACCGTGAGGAGGGTGAGCGGTGAACGGACAGCGGACCGACGTCTCCTACGTCTACGCGGTCGGCCGGGACACCCCCGCGCTCGGCGAAGCCGTCGGACGGATCGGCACCGCCGGGGTGGCGGGCGCCCCCGTCCACGTCGTGCGGGAGGCGGGTCTCGGGGCGCTGGTCGCCGATGTCCCGGCGGACCGGTACGGCGAGGAGGGCTTCCGCGCCCAACTGGAGGACCTGGCAGCCCTGGAGGACACCGCCCGGGCCCACCATGACGTGGTGGCAGCGGCGTTCGCCACCGCGGTCGTCCTGCCGATGCGCCTGGCCACGGTCCACCGCGACGACGAGAGCGTGGCGCGCATGCTGGCGGAGCGAGCCGCCTGGTTCGAGGACCGGTTGGCCCGCGTGGACGGCACGCTGGAGTGGGGTGTCAAGGTCTTCACGGATGCCGGGCGGGCCCGGCGCTCGGCCTCGGCAGAGGCCGCCGCTCCCCCGGCCCCCGCGGCGGCGGCCGAGAGCCCCGGGCGGGCCTACCTGCGCCGCCGCCGGGCGCAGCGCGACGACCGGGACACCGCGCACCGGTGCGCCCAGGCGCTGACCGAGAGGGTGCTGGGGACGGCGGGCGAGTTCGCGGTGGCCGGCGTCAGCCACCGTCCGCACCAGGGGCATTTCGCTCCCGACTCCGGGGAGAACGTGGCGAACCTGGCCTTCCTCGTCCCCTCCGCCCGGGGGGACGCCTTCTGCGCCGCGGTCCGCCGGCTCGACGCCATGGCGCGTGAGGGTGAGGCGCCGGGCGCGCGGGTGGAGGTCACCGGGCCGTGGGCGCCGTACTCGTTCGCGGCGGCCGAACCCGCCGGTCCCGGGCCGAAGGACGCGCATGGCCGGTGACGCGGCGGGCTCCGCCCGCGCCGGAGCGCCGCCCGCCCCGGCCGCGGACCGGCAGGTCGCGCTGATCGACCTGCTGGACCGCCTGCTGACCGGTGGCGCGGTGGTCACCGGCGACCTGGTCCTGTCGATCGCCGACGTGGACCTTGTGCACATCAACCTGCGCGCGGTGATCCGTTCCCTCGGACCGGACGCGCCGCCGCCCTGGACGCCGACCGTGCGGTGACGGCGGTCCGGGGCGGGACCCCGACGGGAGGAGGAACGATGAGCGAAGACACCCGGTGGAACGAGGTGGCGCAGGCGGCGGCGAGAGCCTTCGACCTCGCGCCCGCCGGGCCCGGGGACGCCGCCGTGTCCGACGTGGGCGACCGGCTCGCCACGCGGCTCGCGACGGACCCCGACACGGTGGAACGCGACCTGGTCAAGCTGGTGCTGACCATCGTGGAGTTGCTCCGGCAGCTGATGGAACGCACCGCCCTGCACCGGGTCGACCAGGGCGGCCTCAGCGAGGACCAGGAGGAGCGGATCGGCCTGACGCTGATGGTTCTCCAGGACCGCATGGCGGAGCTCTGCGAGCGCTACGGGCTGTCCATGAGCGATCTGAACCTCGACCTGGGTCCGCTGGGGTCCCTGCTGCCCCGCGAGGAACCGTGAGGGTTCGGCGGCGGCGGCGATGGCCCGGTGAGCCGTCGTACAGCGGCCGTTGCGTGACGGCGGTGTGACGTTCGTCCGACTGCGAGCAGACAGTCCCGTGCGGAAGCGATCAGTCCGGTAAAAATGTGATAATCATTCGCTCATCATCCGGCTACCGTGCCGGCGTTGTCGTCGCGCGGCCGTGGGCCTCGCCGCCAGGAAGAGGACCCTGCCCTGCTCACGGTCGATCCAGCGCCGCGGCGCCACCGCATCCGCTGGCGCGCTGACATGCCCCTGCTCGGCGGTATACGACCGCCGATCGCCATCCTGCTGTGCCTGCTCCTCGCGGTGGCCGGCACCACCGTACTCAGCATCGCGCTGACCGGCCGGCACGACGTCCCGCAGGCCGCACGCGACGCCGAGGGCGCGATCGCCGCCGACACCGCCGAGTCGCTGCGCACCTCGGTGCAGACCGAGGCCGACGCACTGCGGCACACGGTCCGCACCTACAAGACAGCCGACGGCGGCAGCACGACGGCGGCGGTCAAGGCGATGCTGGCCGCCCGGCCGGACGCGCGGGGCGCGGCCCTGTTCGACCCGGTCACCGGCCGTGAGGCGGCCGCCGGCGGCGAGACGCTGCCGCTGGCCGGGGTCGACGTGGTGGCGCAGGACCGCGACCACCGCGGCGGCGGCATCCCGGCGCGGCTGACCCGCGCCACCGGCACCACGCCCCGGCTGCTGTTCTTCAGCCGGATCAGCCTGCCCGACACCAGGAAGAGCGCGACCGCCTCCTCGCGCCGGACCTGGCTGCTGGTGCTCTCCGAGCCGCTGACGCTGCCGACGGTGCACGGCGACGGGCGCACCGCCCGACTGGTCGACGTCGACGGCAACATCCTCAACACCGGTGCCGCGGGCACCGCGACGCCCACCGCGGCCGACCGCGCGCTCGCCGAGAGCGCCGCCGACACCGCGCACCACGCGCCGCACACCGGCGACGCCGACGACGGCACCTCCGGAAACCTGCTCGGCGCCGTGTCCGGCGGCCACCGCACCCTGGCCGGCTGGGCCGCCGTCGCCCCCGCCGGGACCTCCGACGACACCAGTGACCTCGGTCTGACCGTGCTCACCTCCCGCCAGGTCACCTCCTCCAGCGCCGGCGCGGACCATGTGCGGTTCGCCGCCGAGGCCGCCGCCGCGCTCGCGGCGATCGCCCTGCTGATCACCCTGGTGCTGACGGTCACCCTGCAACGCCCGCTGCTGCGGCTGCACCTGTCGGCCGTCCGGCTGGTCCGCGGCGCGCAGAACCTGCCGGGCACCGGCGTCGAGGAGGACGACCTGACCCGGCCGGTCCCCGTGCCGCGGTTCGGCGAACCCGCCCGCGTCGGGCGCGCGCTGGAGGCGATCCGCCGCCAACTCGCCGACGGCACGGGCCCGATGCGGCCGCCCCGGCGCCGCCGCCCCGGGGCCCGCAGCGTGCTGGCGCTGTGCGCGGTGCTGGTCGCCGCCTGGTCGCTGCCGATGCTGTTCCTGGTCAACCGGGCGCACGCCAGCACCACCATCCCCTCGATCGTGGTCGCCGACCAGCAGGCCCGTACCCAGGCCGCCGCCGACCGGGTCCGGCAGTCGCTCGGCCAGCGCTACACCGACCTGACCGCGCTGGCCGGCACCCTCGCGGGCCGCAGCGCCGCGGGCGACCGCACCCCGATGCGGCAGGTGCTGGACGCGCACCCGCAGTACCGGGCGCTGTACGTGCTCGACCGCAGCGGGGCGATCCTGGAGCGGGTCGGCGCGAAGCCGCTGCGCACCATCACCCACACCCCGACCGGCAGCGGCATCACCACCGTCAACACCTCCGGCCGTATCCCCTCGATCGCCGCCTACGTGCAGATCCCGCCGGCCGCGGCGGGCGCCGTGGTGACCGCGCACGAACCGGTGGTGCTCTTCGGCGAGATCGACGTGCACGCGCTGGACCGCACCCTGTCCCGGCCCAGCCTCGGCCATGTCTGGCTCACCGACCAGCGGCACCGGGTACTCGCCGCGAACGTCGGGTTCCGCGCGTTCCAGTCGCTGCCCGACGACCGGCTGACCAAGCTAGCCGCCCGCACCGAGGGCGCGGCCGGCACCGCGGGCAGTCCCCGGTCGCAGGTGCTCGACTCCGGCGCCGCGCCGATCGGCAAGCCGTCGGTGGCCGCCGCGACACCGCTGGCGCAGTCGGGGCCGGCCGCCGGGCTGGACTGGCGGGTGGTCTCCTCGCGGCCGGCCGCCTCGCTGCGGCTGACCGCCTACCAGGTGCAGTGGCGCACCATGCTCGCCGGGCTGCTCGCGCTGAGCGTCGGCGTCGCCTGCCTGGGCTGGCTGCACATCGTCACGGTCCGGCCGCTGCGGTCGCTGGCCACGCTCGCCGAGCTGCTGGCCGGCGGCGACCGGCGCACCGTCCTCTACCCTGTCAACCACGACGAGACCGGCTCGGTGACCCGCAGCCTCGAACTGCTCCGGCAGGCGCTGGCGGCGAGCGACCGCCCGTCCGGCCCGGGTGCCCGCGTCCCCGTACCGTCGGCCGCCCGCGACACCGCGCCACGGTCTTAGCAGAAACGAAACGACGTGCTGTTCCTCTATCTCGTGCTGCTGACGTGCTGCACCGTGCTGCTGGTCGCCGGTGTGGTCGAACAGCGCCGCCACAATGCCTCGCTGGACCAGATACCCACCCGGGTGCTGGTCAACGGCATCCGCGGCAAGAGCTCGATCACCCGGCTGTGCGCGGGCGCGCTGCGCGGCGGCGGCCTGGTCACCGTGGCCAAGACCACCGGTACCGCGGCCCGGTTCATCCACCCGGACGCCACCGAGGAGCCGGTGTACCGCAAGTTCGGCCTGGCCAACGTGGTCGAGCAGATCGGCATCGTCCGGCGGGCGGCGACCTACCAGCCGGACGCGCTGGTGATCGAGTGCATGGCGGTGATGCCGGCGCTCCAGGAGATCAACCAGGAGAAGCTGATCCGCTCCACCATCGGCGTGCTGTGCAACGTCCGCGAGGACCACCTCGCCGAGATGGGGCCGACCCTGGACGACGTCGCCCGCTCGCTGTCGCGGTCCATGCCGGTCGGCGGCATCTGCGTCACCGCCGAACGCGACCGGCTGCACATCCTCAAGGAGGAGGCCGCCAAGCGCGACTGCCGGCTGATCGCGGTCGATCCGGAGACGGTGACCGACGCGGAGTTGCGCGGCTTCAGCTGGTTCACCTTCAAGGAGAACGTCGCGATCGCGCTGGCCGTCGCCGACCTGCTGGGCGTGGACCGGCAGACCGCGCTGCGCGGCATGTGGGACGCGCCGCCGGACCCGGGAGTGCTCTCCGTCGAGCGGTATGTCACCGCCGAGGGCAAGCGGGTGCGGTTCGCCAACGTCTTCGCCGCCAACGACCCCGAGTCCACGCTGATGAACGTCCGCCAGCTCGAGGACCTCGGCGCGATCCGCCGCCCGCTGAACGTGGTGATCAACTGCCGCCCGGACCGGGTGGAGCGCAACGCCCAGATGGGCGCGATCATCCCCGACCTCGCCCCGGACGCGGTCTTCCTCATCGGCAACCCGGTCAAGAGCGCCCGCGACGGCATCCCCGCCGAGTGGACCGGCCGCGTCGTCGACCTGGGCGGCGACCGCCGCGACCCGCACCTGCTGACCCGGGACATGCTCGCCGAACTCGCCCCGAACTCCTCCCTGGTGGCGATCGGCAACATCCACGGGCAGGGCGAGCTGTTCCTGGAGTGCCTGGCGGAACTGCCGCTGGACGACACCGACGAGCCGGTGATGTACGTCCCCGAGGGCAACCCCGAGGACACCCTCCAGATCGCGGTGGCCCGCCCGCCGGAGCCGGAGCCGTTCCAGTGGGTGGCCGCGCTGGACAACCACACGCCGCACAGCCCCTACCCCGCCCTGCCCGCACCCGTGCCGCAGGCGCGTCCGGACCAGGCGTACCCCTACGACTCCGACGACCGCGCCCCCATGATGAGGAAGCCGCTGTGATCCCCGCCGACGTCACCCCGCAGATCGCCGCCCTGGGCATCGGTCTCGGCCTGGTCTTCTCACTGGTCTGCTACCTCACCACCAACCTGTCGCCGGGCGGGATGATCACCCCGGGCTGGCTGGCGCTGACGCTGATCACCGACGCCGGCCGGGCCGGGCTGATGGTCGGCGTGACGGTCCTGACCTTCGGCGTGACCAAGCTGCTCCAGCGCAACGTGATCCTCTACGGCAAGCGGCTGTTCGCGGCCGTGGTGCTGGTGGCGGTGCTGCTCCAGGCCACGGTGATGCTCAGCCTCCAGCACGAGTACCCGCTGCTGTACACCACGCAGACGCTCGGCTTCATCGTGCCGGGGCTGATCGCCTACCAGATGGTGCGCCAGCCGATGGCGGCCACCGCGATCTCCACCACCGCGGTGACACTGGCCGCGTACGTCGTGCTGGCCGCCGGGCTGCTGCTCGGTGTGCTGCCCACCACTTGATCCCACCTCCCACCCGACCGCAACCGCCGCCGAAACCCCGAGGAGACCGTGTCATGAGTCCCGATCCGTCGCAGCACGGCGCCCCGGCGCGGAAGTTCGGCCGCCGGGGTGTCCTG
The DNA here is from genome assembly GCF_057708105.1 of Actinacidiphila sp. bgisy144. Lineage (NCBI taxonomy): Bacteria > Bacillati > Actinomycetota > Actinomycetes > Kitasatosporales > Streptomycetaceae > Actinacidiphila > Actinacidiphila sp. bgisy144. The sequence continues at coordinate 130,376 of NZ_JBYIRM010000010.1, forward strand.
GGTGCCATCGCGGGGGTGGCCGCGGCCGGAGCGGTCGGCGGGTACGCCGCCTCCCGCGGCGGCAGCGGTGGCGGCGACGGCGCACAGGCCGCCGCCCCGGCGAAGGACGGCGCGTCGCCGACGGCCGTGCCCACCGGCGGGTACCGGTACGAGCGGCTGTCCAAGCCCGCCCGCACCGTGGTGCGCGCCGCCGACGGCGGGGTGCTGGCCACCTTCACCGACGGCGCCCGCACCGCGGTGCTCACCGGCCCCACCCGCACCTGGAGCGAGCCGCGCACCACCACCGCGGTGGTGCGCAGCGACGCCTGGGTGCGGCTGATGGACAAGGAGTGGAGCCACGGCCGGGAGAAGACCGCCTGGTTCCGGAAGTGGTTCCCGAAGACCCTCGCCGACCGCGGCGCCGACGTCATCGCCACCGCCTTCGAGTACGGCGACGGAGCGCCGGTCCGCCACAACGCGGACGGCCTGCGCTACGCCGGGGACGCGGCCTTCGGCCCCAAGGTGCCCGGCGAGTCGCAGACGTCCTTCCACTACCGCGACGAGAAGTCCGACTTCTACGACTACCTCGGCATCCCGTGGACCTTCCCCGACGGCACCCGGATGACCCCGGAGAAGGCGCGCTACGGCGACGTGGACTGCTCCGGCTTCATGCGCCTGGTGTGGGGCTACCGCAGCGGCTACCCGCTGCACACCACCAACACCCCGGGCATCGGCCTGCCCCGCCGCGCCTACGCGATCGCCGCCTACGCGCCGGGGGTGCTGCTCATCCCGGACACCAAGCAGCAGCCCACCGACCTGAGCATGCTGCAACCCGGCGACCTGGTGTTCTTCGCGATCAACATCGGCAAGCCGCTGGCCATCGACCACTGCGGGCTCTACCTGGGCCTGGACGACCAGGGCCACCCGCGGTTCTACTCCAGCCGCTCCCAGGCCAACGGCCCCACGATGGGCGATCTGGCCGGCGTCGCCCGGCTGGACGGCAGCGGCTTCTACGCCGAGGGGCTGCGGGTCGCCCGCCGGCTGTGACCGCCCGGGGCCGCCGGGCCGCCGGGCCGCCGGCAGCCTGCACCCGGCGGCGGCCCGGCCTCAGTCGGACAGCCGCCGGGTGCCGTCGGCGGTGAAGACGTGCCGGCGGGCGCCGGTGATGTCCACGCCGACCTCCTGGCCGGGCCGGACGTCGAGGAAGCCCGGGGCGCGGGCGAGCAGTTCGACGCCGGCGACGGTCACCGCCACGTCGGTGGCGTGCCCGAGCGGCTGGATGAGCTTGACGCTCGCGCGCACGTCGCCGTCCGCCGGCTGCTGGTGCACGACCAGCTCGTCCGGCCGCAGCCCCAGCCGTACCGACGGCTCGGTGATGCCGTCGCCGGGGACGGTGATCCCGGTGCCGGGTACGGCCAGCCGGCCGCCGTCGAGCACGGCGTCGAACAGGTTGATGGACGGCTTGCCGACGAAGACGGCCACGAACTCCGTCGCGGGGCTGTGGTAGATCTCCTCGGGGGTGCCGTACTGCTCCAGCCGGCCGCGGCTCATCACGGCGATCTTGTCGGACAGGGTGAGGGCTTCCTCCTGGTCGTGGGTGACGTAGACGCTGGTGGCGCCCAGTTCCTGGTGCAGCTGTTTGAGTTCGGTGCGGGTGCGGTCGCGCAGCAGCGCGTCGAGGTTGGACAGCGGCTCGTCGAAGAGGAACACCGCGGGGCGGCGGGCGATGGCCCGGCCCAGCGCGACGCGCTGGCGCTGGCCGCCGGACAGGTCCTTGGGCTTGCGGTCCAGGAACGGTTCGAGGGACAGCCGCTCGGCCGCGTCCCGGACCCGCTGGTCGATGTCCGCCTTCGGGGTCTTGCGCATGCGCAGGCCGAACGCCATGTTCTCGTAGACGGTCATGTGCGGGTACAGCGCGTAGTCCTGGAAGACGAACGCCAGGTCCCGCTTGTCCGGCGGGAGTTCGTCGACCCGGCTGCCGTCGATGGTGATGGTGCCGCCGGAGATGTCCTCCAGGCCGGCGATCATGTTGAGCGTGGTGGACTTGCCGCAGCCCGACGGTCCCAGCAGCGTCACGAAGTGGCCGCGCTCGACGGTGTAGGAGATCTCCTCCACCGCGGAGGTCTTTCCGTCGTAGGACTTGTGGACCCGGTCCAGAACGATTTCTCCCATCAGCCCTTCACAGCTCCTTCGGTAAGGCCGCGCACGATCCAGCGTTGTGCGGCGAGCGCCAGCAACATGACCGGCAGTGTGGTGATCACGCCGGCGGTGGCCGCCGAGGTGTAGTCGTTGGCGAACAGCCCCTGGAACGACGCCGTCTTGACCGGGAGCGTCGTGGCGTTGCTCGCGGTGAGGATCTTCGCGAGGAAGAAGTCGCTCCAGGCGGTGATGAAGGCGAAGACGCCGGTGGCCGCCAGGCCCGGGGCGGCCAGCGGCGCCGCGATCCGCCACAGGATCTGCCACCGGTTGCAGCCGTCGATCCGCGCGGCCTTCTCCAGGCTGAGCGGGATGTCCTCGAAGAAGCCCACCATCATCCAGATCACCAGCGGCAGGATGAACGCGGTGTAGGTGATGACCAGGGCGGCCGGGGTGTCGAACAGCCCGAGCATCCGGACGACGATGAACAGCGGCACCGCGAGCACGATCACCGGGATCGCCTGGGTCGACATCATCGCCAGCAGCAGGACCTGCTTGCCGCGGAAGCGCAGCCGGGCCAGTCCGTAGGCGGCCACCGAGCCCAGCGCCAGGCAGATCAGGGTGGTGAGCAGGCCCACCACCGCCGAGTTGAGCATCGGCTGGAGGAAGCTGCTCTGGCTGAGCAGGCGGGAGTAGGAGGAGAAGGTGAGGTCGCCAGGGCGCAGCCTCGGGTTCTCCCGTTGCAGGTCGGCCGCCGGGAAGACGCTGTACACCAGCATCCACAGGAAGGGCGCGACGAAGTACAGCAGGGCGACGACGAGCAGGAAGCGGTGCAGCACCGTGACGGCCCGCTTCTTCGCCCGCCGGGACAGGCCGCGGCGGGTACGGGGCGCGGGTGCGGGCGCCGACGGGGCCGGGGCGGTGCCGGGCGCGGCACCGGGTGCGGGGGCGGTGCGGGAGGTGTTCACGCGGTCTTCCTCCTCATGCCCCGGGCGACGAACCACGACGGCGCGCGGAAGAGCAGCATCCAGAAGACGGCGATCAGCAGCACCAGCGCCATGATGCTGATGGCGATGGCCGCGCCGTAGCCGCGGTCGAGGTTGCTGAAGGTCGTCAGGTAGGCGAAGAAGTTGATGGTGGTGGTGCCGCCGGCCGGTCCGCCGGAGCCGCCGGTCAGCACGTAGATCGTGTCGAACACCTTCAGCGACCACATGCTCTGCACGATCAGCGCGAACAGGATCGTGGTGCGGATGCTGGGCAGGGTGATGAAGGCGAACCGGCGGATCGCGCCGGCGCCGTCGATGCTGGCCGCGCGGTAGAGGTTGGCCGGCACGCCCTGCAGCGCCGCGATGAACAGCAGGGTCAGGAACGGCAGGAGCTTCCACATCTCGGCGAAGATCAGCACGTTCATCGCCGAGGTCGGCGAGGAGAGCCACTGCTTGTTGGTGTCGATGACGCCCAGGTGCCGCAGGACCGTGTTGGCGATGCCGGTGTCCCCGTCGAAGATGAGGTGCCACATGATCCCGTTGACCACGGGCGGCACCGCCCAGGGGACGAGGAGCAGCACCCGTGCCAGGGCCCGGAAGCGGAACTGCTGGGTGAGCAGCACCGCCAGGCCGATCGCGAGCGCGACGCCGGCCAGCACGGTGATCACCGAGAAGTACACGGTGCGGTTCAGCGCCTCGTGGTAGGCGGGGTCGGAGAACAGCTGGTGGTAGTTGTCCACCCCGACGTACGGGTGCACGGGGCTGATCTTGTCGTTCCACTGGTGCAGCGACAGCCAGCCGGCGTAGCCGATCGGGTAGGCGAAGAGCGCGAGGACGACCAGCACGGCGGGCGCCATCAGCAGGAGGTTGAACCGCCGGTTGCCGCGTTCGGCGCGGCCCGCGCCGGGGCGGGGCGCGGCGTGCGGTCGGCTGGGCGGGGTCAGCGTGGTTGCCGGCATGGGTGACCTACTTGTACTTGGCGATGATCGTCGACGCCTGGTCGGCCGCCGTGTCGAGGGCCTTCTTGGGGGTGGTCTGGCCGAGCATCGCCTTGGTGATGCTGGTGGAGAGCTGCTGGACCACGTCGCTGTACCAGGGCGCCCCGAAGCGCTTGATCTGGTAGCGCGACTCCTTCAGGTAGGTGCTGACGATCGGCAGTTCGGCGGTGACCGCCTTCTCCTGGAGCAGCGAGGAGGTGACCGGGAACCAGCCCTCCTTCTGCACCATCTCCCGCTGCACCGCCGGGGTCGTGACGTACTGGAGCCACTTCAGCGCGGCGGCCTTGTTCTTGGAGTAGTTGTTGATCGCGAAGCCCTCGGAGCCGTCGATCGAGGCGGATCTGACCGAGATGCCGGGGAGTATCCCGCTGCCGACGGCGGCGGCGCCGAGTGCGGTCTTCGCGGCGGCGACCGGGTACTGCGAGGGCCAGTTGAAGACGATCGCGGCCTTGCCGTTGGCGAACAGGGTGTTCAGGTCGCTGGAGTTGGTGATCTGGAGGCTGGAGGGGCTCATCACCTTGTCGGTGCGCAGCAGCCGGACCAGCCGGTCGAGGGCGTCGACGCCCTTGTCGCTGTTGAAGGCCGGCTTGTCGTCCGTGCCGTACATCGTGCCGCCGTTCAGCAGCAGCACCCGCAGGAAGTTCTGGTAGGCGCCGTCGGTGTTGCCCATGTCGGCCGCGTAGCCGTAGACGCCGCCGCCGGTCAGCTCCTTGGCGGCCGAGACGAAGTCGGCCCAGTTCGCGGGGGCGGTGTCCGGTGCGAGGCCGGCCTTGTCGAAGAGGTCCTTGTTCCAGAACATCGTCTGGGCGCTGGCGAACTTCGGCAGGCCGTAGACGGTGCCGCCGTAGGAGACGGCGTCCAGCGCGGCCGGCAGCACGCCCGAGGGGACGGCGGACTTCGCCAGCGGCTGGAGCCAGCCGGCCCGGCCGAACTCGGCCGACCAGGCGGCCCAGGTCATCACCACGTCGTAAGAGGAGTCCTGCGCGGAGAAGAGGGTGGCGAGCCGGTCGTGCAGGTCGTTGAAGTTGGCCTGCTCGTACTTCTCGACCTTGATCCCGGTGTCCTTCTCGAACTGCGCGACGACGCCCGAGCCGAAGATCTTGTTGGTGTTGTCGTCGAGAATGCGGATGCTGCCGCCGGCGGTGGAGCCGGGGGCCAGCGGGCTCGCGGAGGCGCTGCTCACGGTGCTGCCGCTCCCCGAGCAGGCCGTGAGTCCGGCGGCGGCGATCAGGCCGCCGCCGAGGGCGAGCGCCGAGCGGCGGCTCGGCAGCGAGTGCGAGGACTGCGGGTGCTGCGAGGGGTGGGCCATGGTGGCTGCTCCATAGGGGTGGCGCTCAGGACGGCGCTGGGGGCTGGGAGGTACCCGACGGATTGGGGTTGAGTCTCCACCGATCGGACGGATACGGGCGACAAATGGTGATGTGAGCCATCTCTCCATCGGACCGGGTCCGAGGGGCGTCAGTCGGTGGACGGCGCGGCGAGGGGCACGGCCTCGCCGGTCCGCAGGGACGCGAGGACGGCCAGGACGACGTCGGTGACCAGACTTCCCTGGTCGAGGCCGGGGCCGACCGGCCGGCCCGCGGCGAGGTTGGCGACGAAGGACTGCACCATCCATGTGGGCGGGCCCTGGAGGCGCCCGTCGATCTCGCCACCGAGCATGCCCGGCCAGGTGTAGGCGCTGCTCGCGTGGCGGAAGCTCTGGTCCTGGAGGTCGACGTCGACCGCGGACCTGCTGCCGACGACCTTGTACTGGAAGTCCACGATCGAGGGCGTGGAGTCCGGCAGCACCCAGGTGGAGGTCAGGTTGGCGGTGGTGCCGTCGGCGAAGGTCAGCAGGGCGTGCACGACGTCCCAGGTGTCCACGCCGAGCTCGGCGAGCCGGCCGCGCGAGCCGCGGGCGAAGACCGAGGTCACCGGCTGGTCCGCGACCCACAGGGCGGCGTCGACGGTGTGGCTCATCAGGAACCACGCCGGCGAGGACTTCGCCGCCCACGGCAGCATCCGGGTCGGCACGTAGTAGGTGTTGCTGAGCAGGATGTTCTGGGTCAGCACCTGCCCCAGCTCGCCGGCGGCCGACAGGTCGTGGATGCGGCGGACGGCCGGGTTCCAGCGGTTCTCGAACCCGACCATGCACTGCACCCCCGCCTCGCGCACCGCGTCGCCGATCGCGCGGCAGTCCTCGGCGGTCATGGCCAGCGGCTTCTCCAGCAGCAGGTGGGCGCCGCTGCGGGCGGCGTCGACGGCGACCTCGCGGTGGGCGAAGTCGGGCGTCGCGACGATCACCGCGTCGAGGCCGCCGGCCGCCAGCATGGCCCGGTGGTCGGTGAAGGCCGCGAGGGAGAACTCGTCCGCCACCTTTCCGGCCGCTTTCGGGTCCAGGTCGCAGACCGCCTTCACCCGGGCGTCCGGGAAGCCGTCGAGCGACTGCGCGTACATCCGCCCGCGGATTCCGGCGCCGACTATGCCGACGTTCACCATCAAGACTCCTGACACGACTGTTCGGGGAGCGGAGGCTCCGTGGGTGCGCCCGCCCCGCACGAGGGGGCGGCTTCGTCTCGTCACCGCCGAGGCGAGGGTTTGTAAGTTATCCATGCGAACATAGGAGGTCAAGGGTTTGCGTTCACCCGTGATCTGCACTCTCCACCGCAGGTGACGTGCCTCATTTCGGGCAAGTCTCCCCCGTGTAACCGTCGCTCGATGTATGACTCACGCAGTTGATCACCTGGGTTTGTATGATGCGTAGCCCATTGCTGTACTGGAACGGCTACTCACACCAACCGATGGAGCCGCCTTGAGGTCCGACCACGACCGCCGGGACGCCCGCACCCCGGCAGGGCCGCCGCCCGGCCGCCCCCAGGTGGGGCCGCAGCCCGCCCGCGCCGCCACCCCGCTGATCTCCCCGAGCCTGGCCAACCAGGTCAACCGCGCCCGGGTGCTCCAGTCGCTCTACGACATCGGTCCGCTCTCCCGCTCGGACCTGGCCCGGCTCACCGGCACCACCCGGGCCGCGATCGGCACGATCGTCCAGCCGATGATCGACAGCGGCATCCTCGCCGAGGGCGACCCGCGCTCCAGCGGCGCGGCCGGCGGCAAGCCGGCCCGGCCGCTGTGGTTCTCCCCCGCCGGGCCGTCCATCGCCGCGGTGCACCTGCTGCCCGGACTGGTCGACGTCGCGCTGGTCAGCGCCGCCGGCGAGATCCTGGCCACCGCGAACGGCCGCTTCCGCCCGGACGGCCCCGACCCGGACGAGGTGATCGAGACCCTGCTGGGCTGCCTCGCGCGGGTGCTGCCCACCGGCGGCACGCCCCCGATGGGGGTGGGCATCGCGGTCGGCGGCATCGTGGACACCGACACCGGCACGGTGATGAAGGTCAACCTCGCACCCGTGCTGGACGGGCTGCCGCTGGGCCGGCTGCTCTCACGCCGCCTCGACCTGCCCGTCTACCTCGACCACCACCCGCGCGTCCAAGCGCTGGGCGACCGGTGGTTCGGCCAGGCGCGCGGCGTCCAGTCGTTCGCCTCGCTCTACCTCGCCGACGCGCTGGGCGTCGGCCTCGTCATCGACGGCGCGGTGCAGCGCGGCCAGGCCGGGGCGGGCGGCGAGATCGGCCACACCGTCGTGGAGTTGGACGGCCGGGTGTGCGAGTGCGGCCAGCGCGGCTGCTGGGAGACGATCGCCACCGACCGGTGGCTGCGCGACGAGGCCGTGCGCCTGGGACTGCCCGCCGCCCCGAGCATGACGACCGGTTCGCTCGCGCGGCTGGCCGCCCGCAACCACCCCGGGGCCGCCGACCTGCTCGACCGGTTCGCCCGCAACATCTCGGTGGGCATCATCAACCTCCAGCAGATCCTGGCGCCCGGCCTGTTCATCCTGCACGGCAACGCCATCGCCGGCGGCGACACCTTCCGGCGCCGGATCGAGGCCCATGTGCAGTCCCGCATCCTCCAGCCCGCGGCGGGCCCGCCGCAGATCGTCTTCGCCGAGGCCGGCGACCACGTCACGGAACTCGGCGCCGCCGGGCTCGTGCTCTCCCACACCCTGCGGCTGATCGCCTGACGGGCGTACGGGCGTACGGGCGTACGGGCGTACGGGCGTACGACGCCGGCGGCGTACGGGGGCGGGCGGCGTACGGGGGGCCGGCGTATGGCGGGCGCGGGTCCTACAGGCCCGTCACGGCGCTGGACGCGGTGAGTTCGTGGACGAGGGTGATCTCGCGGTGCTCGCCGGGGCCGAGGGCGAGGGTGTAGCGGACGATGCCCTCGGCGTCGACCTCGTCGGGCGCCGGGGACGAGGCGTCGGTGCGGACCCTCACCTCGACCGCGGAGACCTCCGAGACCGGGACCCGCTCGCGGATCACCAACTCCTGTGCGGGAGCGCCCGCTTGGGCGTCGAGCCGGGAGACGAACAGCCGCACCCGGCGGGTAATGACGGTGCGCTGGTTGATGGCGGTCAGGCCCGCGGTGTCGCGGCTCTCCTCGACCTGGCGGACCACGCGGAAGGTGTCCTCGCTGCCGAACGCGAGCCGGACCTGCGCCCCCACGCCGGTGAAGGCCAGCTCGCCGCGCCCGACGAAGCCGCTGCCCCGCATCAGGTCCACCGGCCCGGCCAGCAGGACGTGCCCGGCGGTGTTGGCGAAGTGCGCGGTGGTCACCGGCAGCGGCGACAGTTCGGGGGCGCAACTGCGCTCCGCGCGGCAGGGGGCGGTGAAAGCGGACAGGTGCACGCGGTGCGGGCGCCCGTCGGAGGGGATGTCGACCGGGTGCGGGGCGGCCAGGGTGCGCACCGCGCCGCCGTCGTCGAGCCCCGGCACACGGGCGGTGCCGCCGGCCGCTCCCCCGCCGTCCGTGCCGTCCGCGGTGTCGGCGCCGACGCTGCGGATCTCCTCCTCCCGCAGGTTCACCTCCACGGTGCGCCGCTCCTCGGCCGACCGCTCGCGCAGGGTGAGGACGTCCTCGGTGAGCGGGGGCGGATTCGCGGCCAGGGTGGGGCGGGCGGTGGAGAGCGACAGCGCGACGCCGTGCCAGTCCTCGCCGGTGGCCTGCCAGACGAACGCGTCGGTCTCCAGCCGGACCGTGCCGCGGTCCGAAGTCCCCTCGCCGGAGCCCAGGGTGGCGCGGTAGGCGGGCCGCCACAGCGCGCAGGGCACCAGGTGGGCGACCTTCAGCCCGGCCGGTCCGGCCTCCTCGGCCTCCACGACGAGTTCGAGATGCGCGGTCAGCACCTGCGGTTCGTACTCGGTGGCCGCCAGTGCCTTGCGGGCCTCGCGCAGTTCCTCGTCGATGTCGTGCAACCGGCGCCGCAGCCGGTGCAGTTCGCCGATCCGGGTCTCGGCCTCCTGGTCGACGCGGTCCAGCCGGTCGGCCCAGCGCTCCGGGTCGGCGGCACCCGCGCCCGCGCCCTGCACGATGTCGCGGTGCAGGTCGGTCCTGGCCTGGTCGACCACCGCGAGGGCGTTCTCCTGCCGCTGCTGCACCTGCCGCGCGTCGTACAGCTCCCGCTCCAGGTCGTGGACGTCGCGGCGCAACTGCGAGGCGTCGCGGCCCGGTTCGCCGGGCGGGGCGGGGGTGTAGGAGCGGATCACGCGGGCGTCGAGGACGCGGGCGGCGGGGCCGGCGAGCTCCCCGGTCCCGGCGGGGTCCCCGGTCCCGGCGGGCGGGTGGGTGCCGTCGGACTGGAGCGCGGAGACCTCGGCGCGCAGCGAGCGGTCGACGGCCAGCGGGGTGACCGGGCCGATCCGCAGCCGCTGCGTGCCCGCGGCGAGGGTGACGGTGCCGGTGCGTTCGACCTGGGCGCGGTCCTCCAGGCAGGTCACCGCGGTGATCGGCAGCCGGGTGGCGGCCTGCTGCGGGTCGGGGGCGGGGGTCCGCGGATCGGGGGTGATCGTTCGCGGGTCGGGGGCGGCAGTCATGGGTCAGTTCCTCCGGTTTCCGCCGACGACCGACTTGCCCACCGGCAGCCGGATCTCGAACCCGCCGGTCAGCGTCGCGGTCCGGCCCGGTTCCAGCGTGACGCGCCACACCCGCGCCCCGGGCACGTAGGTCTCCTCCTGGCCGTCCAGCGGCGCGCCGGGGTCGCTCCAGCGGGGCTCTGCGCGGTGCTCCTCGATCCGTACGTCCTTGTCGGCCGAGGTCGGTATCCGCTCGCGCACCTCCACCAGCGCCGGGTACGGCAGCCGGTTGGCGACCTCCACCTCCACGGTGTGGTCGAGCACCGTGGTGCCGCCGCGCAGCCCCGCGGTGGACTCGCGCATGTGGGCGCGGCGGGCGACCTGGACGCTCTCGGCCACTCCGAGGCCGACCGCCTGCCGCTGCCCGGGGGCGAGGGTGGGCAGCGCGGCGGTGCGCACGAAGTCGCCGTCGACCATGACGTCGGCGGGGCCGGCGAGCAGCGGGTGCGCGGAGGTGTTGGTGACCAGGACCGTGCCGAACACGGCGGTGTCCTGCGCGGGCACGCAGACGTACTCGAACGCGGTGCGGACTGGGATGTCGCCGACCGGCACGGTGTGCCGGCGGCCGTCCGCCGCCACGTCCACGGGCGCCGCGGTGTCGAAGCGGTAGTCGAACGAGCCGGCCGAGCGGCGGACGTCCACCGCGTGGGCGGGCAGCGGGAGTTCGGCGGCGGCCTCGGCGCGGCCGCGGTACTCCGCGACGACCGCGTCCGTGTCCTCGTCGGCGGCGCGCAGGGTGCCGCGGCCGTCGTGCTCCTGCGGGCCCGCAAGCACCAGGCGGGCGTAGTCGAGGAGTTCGGGGGCGGGCGCGGGGCGGGCCGCTTCGGCGCCGGCGGTATCGGCCATGGCGGCGGTCACCGAGCGGCGGGCGGCGTGCCGGGGCGCGGCAGGCGCGGGCAGCGCGGCCGCGGGTGCCGGCAAGGGCGGGGCGCCGGGCGCGGGGGGCGGCAGAGGAGGGGCGCCGGGCGCGGGGGGCGCGCCGAACCCGGCGGTGTGCTCGGCGAGTTCGGGCGCGGCGCCGTAGCCGACGGCGGCGGTCGCCTCAGCCGCGGCGCCGTAACCCCCGGCGAGCGGGCCGAACGGCGGCGGCCCGGCCGGGCCGCCGCCCGGTATCGCGCCACCGGGCGCCGGTTCGGGCTCGGTGAGCCGCGCGGAGTCGTACCCGGTGAACAACTCGTCGAGCCCAGGCGGGGATTCGCGCCAGCCCGGGCCCGCGGGCGCCGGCTGGCTGCGGCCGATCCGCAGGCTGCGCAGTTCGGGCAGGCTCGTGCGGCGCAGCAGGTCGGCGGTGGACAGGCCGAGCCGTACGCCGGTCCAGTCCTCGCCGGTGCGCTGGACGACGCCGGCGCGCAGCACCAGGGTGGCGGCGCCGCTGCGGCCGTCGAGGCGCAGCTGGTAGGAGGGGGTCCAGGTCGCGCCGGGTACGTGGTACTCCAGCTCCAGTTCGGCTTCCGCCGGGCCTTGTTCGGGCCAGGCCGGCTCCTGGCCTCCGGGGGCGTTCGGGACTTCGGCGCCGGGTGCGGCGCCGTCGGCGACCAGCGTCACCACCGCGTGCGCCGACGGCTCCACCCGGTCGGTGGGCAGCGCGCCGGACGCCTCGTCGATACGGTGCCGCAGCACGTCGGCGTCGTGTTCGGCCTGCGCCAACTCGTCCTCGGTGGTGCGCAGCCGGGTGTGCAGCGCGGCCAGCCGGGTGTCCACGAACCCGGCGAGCGCGAGGATGGACTCCACCGGGGCCCAGCGGGGCGGGTCACCGCGCCGCTGGGGGGGCGGTTCGGCGCGGAAGCCGGCCACCTCGCCGATCTCGGCCGCGAGCCGGTCGCGGCGGTCCCGCAGCCGGGCGAGGCGGTCCTCCGCGTCCTCCAGGTCCAGCCGCAGGCCGGGGGCCTGTTCGCCGCGCCGCAGGGTGGCGGTGACGTCGACACGGACGTCCGCGACCCGCAGCCCGGGCGGGCCGGAACGGACGCTGCCGCGCAGTGAACCGGCGTTCAGCGTCGGCGGGAGCCCGCCGACACGGACCTGGACCGTACCGCCGGCGGACGGGTTTCCGGAGGCGTTGCCGGAAGGGTCGCCGGGTGCTCCGCCGGGTACGGGCAGGGCGACCGTGGCGCGGCGGGTGCACACCGCGCCCCGCGCGTACACCACGACCGCCGTCAGTTCCGAACGCACCGGGTCCGGCGCGCGCTCCGCCGCGCCGGTGGTCGGCGCGCTCTCGCCGTTCGCCATGCCTTCCCGCCTCCCCCTGCCGGCCGGCCCGCTTCCGGCCGCGGCGCGACCGGAACTCGTCCGTACCCTAGCCGAGTTCGCCCGCTCGCCCGCAGGCCGGAGCCGGTCCGGCCGGGGGCGGTTCGGCCGGGGCCGGGTCGACCGGGGGTGGGCCGAGGGGTTCAGCCGAGGGTGGAGACGAGGATCGCCTTGATGGTGTGCATCCGGTTCTCGGCCTGGTCGAAGACGACGGACTGCGCGGACTCGAAGACCTCGTCGGAGACCTCGAGGTGATCCAGGCCGTACCGGGCGTGGATCTCGCGGCCGACGGCGGTGCCCAGGTCGTGGAAGGCGGGCAGGCAGTGCAGGAAGGTGGCCGCCGGGTTGCCGGTGGCGCGCATCACCTCGGCGGTGACGGCGTACGGGGAGAGCAGGTGGATGCGCTCGTCCCAGACCTCCTTGGGCTCGCCCATCGACACCCACACGTCGGTGTGCACGTGGTCGACACCGCGCACGCCCTCCTCGACGCTCTCGGTGAGGGTGATCCGCGCCCCGGTCCGGTCGGCCAGCGCGCGGGCCTGCGCGACGATCTCGGTGTGCGGCCACATCGACACCGGCGCCGCGATCCGCACGTCCATGCCGAGCAGCGCGCCGGTGACCAGCAGCGAGTTGCCCATGTTGTAGCGGGCGTCGCCGAGGTAGGCGTAGGAGATCTCCGGCAGCGGCTTGGGGTTGTGCTCGGTCATGGTGAGCACGTCGGCGAGCATCTGGGTGGGGTGCCACTCGTCGGTGAGGCCGTTCCACACCGGCACCCCGGCGTACGCGGCCAGTTCCTCGACGGCGGCCTGGCCGTGCCCGCGGTACTGGATGCCGTCGAACATCCGGCCCAGCACCCGGGCGGTGTCCTTGATCGACTCCTTGTGGCCGATCTGCGAGCCGGTCGGGTCGAGGTAGGTGGTGGAGGCGCCCTGATCGGCGGCCGCCACCTCGAAGGCGCTGCGGGTGCGGGTGGAGGTCTTCTCGAAGACGAGCGCGATGTTCCGGCCGCGCAGCCGCTGCTGCTCGGCGCCCGCCTTCTTGGCGGCCTTCAGCTCCGCGGCCAGAGCGACGAGGTGGCGGAACTCCTCAGGAGTGAAGTCCAGTTCCTTGAGGAAGTGCCGGCCCTTGAGGTCGACGGGCATGCGGAACTCCTAGCGTGCGGTGTCATCGAGCAATGGAACCCTATACGATGATCGGCATTCTTATACAGTCCTGGGGAGTGGGCCGCTCGTCACACCGCGTCGCGCTCGATCGGGCAGCTCATGCAGCGCGGCCCGCCCCGGCCCCGGCCCAGCTCGCTGCCGGGGATCTCGATCACCTCGATGCCGCGCTTGCGCAGGAACGTGTTGGTGGTCGCGTTCCGCTCGTACGCCACCACGACGCGCGGCTCCACCGCGAGCACGTTGCAGCCGTCGTCCCACTGCTCGCGCTCGGCCGCGTGCACGTCCTGGGTGGCGGTGAGCACGGTGATCGCGTCGAGGCCGAGCGCGGCGGCGATCGCACGGTGCATGTGCTCCGGCGCGTGGTCGGTGACCTTCAGCTCGCCCTCCTCCCCGCCCGGCTCGATGGTGTACGAGCGCAGCATCCCCAGGCCCGCGTACTGCGTGAAGGTGTCGCCGTCGACCATGGTCATCACGGTGTCCAGGTGCATGAACGCGCGGCCCTTGGGCATGTCGAGCGCCACGATGGTGCGGGCCGAGCCGGCCGCGAACAGTCCGCGCGCCAGCATCTCGACGGCCTGCGGGGTGGTGCGCTCGCTCATCCCGATCAGCACCGCGCCGCGGCCGATCACCAGCACGTCGCCGCCCTCGATCGTCGACGGGTAGGCGTGCTGGCCCTCGGACCAGACGTGGAAACCGCCCTGGGCGAAGAGCGGGTGGTGGCGGTAGATCGCCTCGAAGTGCACGGTCTCGCGCTGCCGGGCCGGCCAGCGCATCGCGTTGATGCTCACCCCGTCGTAGACCCAGGCGGAGGTGTCGCGGGTGAAGAGGTGGTTGGGGAGCGGGCTGAGCAGGAAGTCGTCCAGGTCCATGGCGTGGAACCGGACCGAGACCGGCTCGGCGAAGCGCTCCAGGAACTCGCGTTTGGTCATGCCCCCGACCAGCGCCTCGGTCAGGTCCGGGGTGGGCAGCTCGTCGAACGCCGCCCGCAGGTGCCCGGTGGCCAGCGGGCCGTACTCCTTCTCGTCGAAGACCCGGTCCAGCACGAGCCGCTTGGCCGCGGGCACCTCCAGCGACTCCTGGAGCAGGTCGCCGAAGAGGTGCACCTCGACGCCGCGGTCCCGCAGCACGTCGGCGAACCCGTCGTGCTCGGCGCGGGCCCGGCGCACCCACAGCAGGTCGTCGAAGAGCAGCGCGTCCTTGTTGGTCGGGGTCAGCCGCTTCAGTTCGAGGTCGGGGCGGTGCAGGATGACGCGGCGCAGCCGGCCGGTCTCGGAGTCGACGTGGAAGCCGTTGTCCGCCATGGAAGCCATGGAAGAAGAGCTTCCCATGTGCGGGACGGCTCAACACGGCACCGCGCCCATGGGTGGGGCGCGGTGCCGTGTTGGTCCTGCCGTACGGGGGTGGGCCGTGCCGTACGGGGGCCGTGCCGTACGGGGCCGGCGGGGCGGGCCTCGCCGTGCGGGGCCAGGTCAGAGCCGGGGGTCGACCGGCTCGGACTCCAGCGCGAGCACCGCGAAGACCGCCTCGTGCACCCGCCACAGCGGCTCACCGGCGGCGAGCCGGTCCAGGGCCTCCAGGCCGAGGGCGTACTCGCGCAGCGCGAGGGACCGCTTGTGGCCGAGGGCGCGGCCGCGCAGCCGGGCGAGGTGCTCGGGGCGGGTGTACTCCGGACCGTAGATGATCCGCAGATACTCCCGGCCGCGGCACTTCACGCCGGGCTGGACCAGCCGCCCGGACTCGGTGCGCACCAGCGCGGCCAGCGGCTTGACCACCATGCCCTCGCCGCCCGCCCCGGTCAGCTCCAGCCACCAGCGCACCCCGGCGGCCACCGACTCCTCGTCGCCGGTGTCGACGTACAGCCGGCGGGTGGCCTGGAGCAGGCCGCCGGTGTCGGCTTCGACGAGGCGGTCGATGAGGGCGAGCTGCCGGTCGTGCGGCAGGTCGGCGAGGCTGCGGCCCCGCACGGCCAGCAGCTGGAACGGTGCCAGCCGCACCCCCTGGAGCCCGTCGGTGCTCCAGCAGTAGCGGCGGTACGCCTCGGTGAACGCGGCCGCGTCCGCCGCCCGTTCCTCCTGCCGGGCCAGCAATGCGGCGACGTCGGTGCCGCGGGCGACGGCGGCTCCGAGCGCGGTCAGGGCGGCGGGGAACGCGGCACCGGACGCGGCGCCCACCGCCGCGTACTGCTTGCGCAGCAGGCCGGACGCCTTCAGCGACCAGGGCAGCAACTCGGCGTCGAGCAGCAGCCAGTCGGTGTCCAGCTCCTCCCACAGTCCGGCGGCGGTGACGGCCGCGCGCAGCCGGGCGAGCACCTCCTCGGTGACGGCGGGGTCGTCGAAGAACGGCCGCCCGGTGCGAGTGTGCACGGCGCCGGTGACGCCGGGCGCGGTCGTGCCGAAGCGCTCGCGGGCGACCGCCTCGTCGCGGCAGACCAGGGCGACCGCGCGCGAGCCCATGTGCTTCTCCTCGCACACCACCCGGGCGACGCCGTCCTGCCGGTAGGCGTCGAACGCCTCGGCCGGGTGCTCCAGGTAGCCGTCCTGGGTGGAGGTGGCGCACGGCGCCATGGTCGGCGGCAGGTAGCCGAGCAGGCGCGGGTCGACCGCGAAGCGGCTCATCACCTCCAGGGCGGCGGCCGCGTTCTCCTCGCGCACGGCGAGCCGGCCCATCCGGGAGGTCTCCACGGTGCGGCGGCCCACGACGTCGGCGAGGTCCAGGGGCCGGCCGTCCTTCGCGCCGGGCGCGGGCGCGGCGAGCGGCTTGGCCGGCTCGTACCAGACCCGCTCGGCCGGCACGTCGACGATCTCCCGTTCCGGCCAGCGCAGCGCGGTCATCCGGCCGCCGAAGACGGCGCCGGTGTCGAGGCAGAGCGTGTTGTTGACCCAGGACGTGGCCGGCACGGGGGTGTGGCCGTAGACCACGGCGGCGCGGCCGCGGTAGTCCTCGGCCCACGGGTAGCGCACGGGCAGGCCGAACTCGTCCGTCTCGCCGGTGGTGTCGCCGTACAGGGCGTGCGAGCGGACCCGGCCGGAGGTGCGGCCGTGGTACTTCTCGGGCAGCCCGGCGTGGCAGACCACGAGCTTGCCGCCGTCCAGGACGTAGTGGCTGACCAGGCCCTCGACGAAGGTCCGGACCCGGGCGCGGAAGTCCGGGTCGCGGGCGTCCTCCCGCTCGAACTGCTCGATGGTCTCGGCGAGGCCGTGGGTGTGCTGGACCTTGCGGCCCTTGAGGTAGCGGCCGAGCTTGTTCTCGTGGTTGCCCGGCACGCACAGGGCGGTGCCCGCCTCGACCATGCCCATCACGCGGCGCAGTACACCCGGGCTGTCGGGGCCGCGGTCGACCAGGTCGCCGACGAACACGGCGGTGCGGCCCTCGGGGTGGGCGCCGTCCCGGTAGCCGAGCCGGGCCAGCAGCGTCTCCAGCTCCGAGCTGCATCCGTGCACGTCGCCGATGATGTCGAACGGCCCGGTGAGGTGGGTCAGGTCGTTGTACCGGCGCTCGGTGACGACCCGCGCGCCCTCCACCTCCTCGGTCCCGCGCAGCACGTGCACCTTGCGGAAGCCCTCGCGCTCCAGGCCGCGCAGCGAGCGGCGCAGCTCGCGCTGGTGGCGCTGGATGACGTGGCGGGGCATGCCGGCCCGGTCCGGGCGGGCGGCGTTGCGGTCGGCGCACACCCGCTCCGGCACGTCCAGCACGATCGCGATCGGCAGGACGTCGTGCTCGCGGGCGAGCCGGATCAGCGGCTGGCGTGCCTCGCGCTGCACGTTCGTGGCGTCGATGACGGTGCGGCGCCCGGCGGCGAGCCGCTTGCCGGCGATGTAGTGCAGGACGTCGAACGCGTCGCGCGTCACGCTCTGGTCGTTCTCGTCGTCGCCGACCAGGCCGCGGCAGAAGTCCGAGGAGATCACCTCGGTCGGCTTGAAGTGGCGTGCGGCGAAGGTGGACTTGCCCGCGCCGGTCGCCCCGATCAGCACGACCAGCGACAGGTCGGTGACGGCCAGCGCGCCCGGGCCGGGCGCGGTCTCGGGGGCCGCCGCCTCGGGGTGCTCCTGGACTTCCGGGGCCTTCGGGGTGCCCGCGTCCATGCTGCTGCGGTGCTCGGTCATGCGACTGCCTCCTTCGCGCTCTTCTCGCCGCTCTCGTCCATCTCGCCCTGCTCGCTCTTCCCGTCCTGCTGGTCCTGCTCGGCCTGCTGGTCCTGCTCGTCCGCTGCGTGGCCGAAGACGGCCATCTGCGTGGGCGGCCCCACCTCGGGGTCGTCCGGCCCCACGCCGGCGAACCGCACCCGGTAGCCGTACTGCTCGGCCACTCCGGCCGCCCACCGGCCGAACTCCGCCCGGCTCCACTCGAACCGGTGGTCCGCGTGCCGCACATGCCCGGCGGGCAGCGACTCCCACCGCACGTTGTACTCGGCGTTCGGCGTCGTCACGACCACCGTCCGCGGGCGGGCGGCCCCGAACACGGCGTACTCCAGCGCCGGGAGCCTGGGCAGGTCCAGGTGCTCGACCACCTCGCTGAGCACCGCCGCGTCGTACCCCGCCAGCCGCTTGTCGGTGTACGCCAGCGAACCCTGGAGCAGCGCGACCCGTCCCGCCTGCCGCTCCCCCATCCGATCCAGCCGCAGCCGCCGCGCGGCGATGTCCAGGGCCCGCGCCGACACGTCGACCCCGACGACCTCGGTGAACCGGGCCTCCTTCAGCATCGCCGCCACCAACTGGCCCTGGCCGCAGCCCAGGTCCAGCACCCGCGCCGCACCCGCCGCGCGCAGCTCGCCGAGGATCGACTCCCTGCGCTGCACCGCCAGCGGCGCCGGCCGCTCCGCCACCTCCTCGGGCACCTCCGGCTCCACCGCGTTGTCGATCGCCTCGACCTCGATGTCGTCCGCGTCGGCCAGCCGGACCAGCTCCAGCCGCTCCAGCGCCTGCCGCGTCAGCGACCAGCGCCGGGACAGGTAGCGGCTAGTGATCAGCTTCTGCTCCGGGTGCCGCGGCAGCCACCCCTCGCCGAACCTCAGCAGCTTGTCCACCTCGTCGGCCGACACCCAGTAGTGCTTGGCATCGTCCAGCACCGGCAACAGCACGTACAGGTGCCGCAATGCCTCCGCCAGTCGCATCTCCCCTTCCAACGTCAGTGCCACATACCGCGACTCGCCCCACTCCGGGAACCGCGGGTCCAACGCGATCGGCTCCGCCGCCACCCGCCACCCCAGCGGCTCGAACAGCTTCGCCACCAGCTCCGGGCCGCCCCGCGCGGGCAGCACCGGCACCTCCACCCGCAACGGCATCGGCGCCGCCGCCCGCTCCGGAAGCGTCCGGCACTCCCCGCGCAGCGCGGTGGCGAACACCGTCCGCAGCGCCACCGCCAGCAGCGACGACGCAGCGTACGGCCGGTCGTTCACGTACTGCGCCAGCGCGGCATCGGGCGCGCCCCCGCGACCCCGACCCTTCCCGCGTCGCACCAGCGCGGGCGCATCCACCTCCAGCAGCAGCGCGACCGTGGTCGACTCGGCGGTCGCCTCGGGGTAGAACACATGCGCCTGGCCGTAGGCCGTCGAGAACGCCTGCGCCCGATCCGGGTGCTTGTGGAGCAGGAACCCCAGGTCGGTGGCCGGAACTTCGGTGCTGCCGGTGGCAGTGATCGTCATGAACACGTACGCGAGTATTCGGCAACGCAGCCCCGGCCGACACCGGATTTACGCCGCCCCCGAAGCCGGACCCGGGACCGAATCCGGAGCCCGACCCGAACCCGGACCCGGGACCGGACCCGAACCCAGACCCGGACCCGGGACCGGAACTCAGCCCCGCAGCCCACCAGCCGACCACCCGAGCCACTCAGCCGCACAAGCAACTCAGCCACTCAGCCGCTCAAGCCGCCCGACCGCCGCCCCGCAGCGCCGCCGCGATCCCGGCGATCCCCGGCGGCCCCACCCGGCAGCAACCACCCACCAGCCGCGCGCCCTCCTGGCACCACCCGGTGACCAGCGCCGGGTCGAACTCCGTCTCGCCCGCCCAGCGCCGCCCCTCGGCGTCCCAGTGCTCACCGCTGTTGGGATAGGCCACCACCGGCTTCCCCGAGACCTCCGCGGCCAGCCGCACCGCGTCGGCCACCTCGCCCGGAGCGCAGCAGTTCACGCCCACCGCGACCACCTCGTCCCGGCCCGCCACCAGCGAGAACGCCTCCGCCAGCCGCTGCCCGGCCCGCGTCCGGCCGCCCTCGACCGTGTATGACAGCCACACCGGCACCCCGCTGCCCTCAACCGCCTTCAGCATCGCCTCCGCTTCGTCCACATCCGGCACCGTCTCCAACGCGAGGACATCCGGCCCCGCCGCTGCCAGTACCTCGATCCGCGGTCGGTGGAACTTCGCCAACTCCCGCACACTCAGCCCGTACCGTCCCCGGTACTCGCTGCCGTCCGCCAGCATCGCCCCGTACGGCCCGACCGACGCCGCCACCCGCACCCTGGTCCGGCCCGCCGCCGCCCGCCGGGCCAACTCGACACTGCGCTCCAGCAGCCGCGCAGCTTCCGCACGGCCGACCCCGCGCCGCGCGAACCCCTCGAACGTCGCCTGATAACTGGCCGTGGTGACCACCTGCGCACCCGCCTCCAGGTACGCGGTGTGCGCCGCGAAGACCTGCTCGGGCTCCTCCGCCAGCAACCGCGCCGTCCACAGCGGGTCCGTCAAGTCGCAGCCCTGGTCGACGAGTTGGTTGGACAGCCCGCCGTCGAGCACCAGCGCCCCTTCGTCCGGCAGTATCCGCCCGGCCGGTGTGCCGGGCGTACCGGGCGCGGCCCGCCTGACCGGCTTCGTTCCGTTCGCCTCACCTCCCTTCTCTTCCTCTCGCGTCTTCTCGTGCGTCTCGCGAGACTTGTGCGTCTCGCGCATGGCCGGTCCTGCGGGCTCTTCCGCGGCGGGCGGTCCGCCCGGCCCGCGGGCGGGGCCGGGCTCCGCCGCGGGCACGGGCGGGGTCACCGCGCCCTCATCCGAGCTGCGACTGGACCTGCGCGGAGATCAGCTCCAGGTGGTCCAGATCCTTCAGGTCCAGGACCTGGAGGTAGAACCGGGTGGCGCCCAGCTCCGCGTACCGCCCGATCTTGTCGACGACCTCCGCGGGCGACCCGGCGAGCCCGTTGGCCTTCAGCTCGTCGACCTCCCGGCCGATCGCCGCCGCGCGCCGGCCGACCTCGGCGTCGTCCTTGCCGACCGCGACGACCAGCGCGTTGGACAGGACGATGTCGTCCGCCG
Source organism: Actinacidiphila sp. bgisy144 (assembly GCF_057708105.1). Lineage (NCBI taxonomy): Bacteria > Bacillati > Actinomycetota > Actinomycetes > Kitasatosporales > Streptomycetaceae > Actinacidiphila > Actinacidiphila sp. bgisy144. The sequence continues at coordinate 151,071 of NZ_JBYIRM010000010.1, forward strand.
CCCGGCCGGCCGACCGCAGCGCCTCCCGAACCCGCTCGAACTGCCGCCCGCTGTCCTCGACCGAGGCGAAGGGGATGTTGAACTCCGCCGCGTAGCGCGCCGCCAGCTCAGGGGTCCGCTTGGCGCCCATGCCGCCGATGATCACCGGAAGCGACGACTGCGCGGGCTTCGCCAGCGCCGGCGAGTCCTTGAGCTGGTAGAACGTGCCGTCGTAGTCGAAGGTCTGGCCGACCGGCGTCCCCCACAGTCCGGTGATGACGGCCAGCTGCTCCTCCAGCCGGCCGAACTTCTCCTTCGGGAAGGGGATGCCGTACGCGGTGTGCTCCGCCTCGTACCAGCCCGCGCCGAGCCCGAACTCGACGCGGCCGCCCGACATCTGGTCGACCTGGGCCACCTGGATGGCCAGGACGCCGGGCAGCCGGAAGGTGCCCGCGGTCATCAGCGTGCCGAGCTTGATCCGGCTGGTCTCCCGCGCGAGACCGGCCAGCGTGATCCAGGCGTCCGTCGGTCCCGGCAGCCCGTCCCCACCCATGGTCAGGTAGTGGTCCGAGCGGAAAAAGGCGTCGAAGCCGAGTTCCTCGGTTGCCTTGGCGACCGACAGCAGCGTGTCGTAGCTCGCCCCCTGCTGGGGCTCAGTGAAGATGCGTAGATCCATTCCCCCATCCTGCATCAGGTCCGCGGCCGTCCACGTCACCCCGAGTCGGCACGCGCGAGCACATGGACCCGGTCCTTCGCCTCGTCGACCGCGTCCAGCGCTTCGACGCACTCCCAGTAGGTCTCCTCGTCGCACGCCGAGGAGATCAGCGCGACCAAAGCGAGCCCGATCTCGCCGAGGAGGGTGCGCAGCGCCCGCAGGGTGTCGGCCGGTTCGCGGATCGTGCTCAACCGCGCGGCTCTGGGCGGGCCGACCCGCGTGGCCGAGACGACCGGCACGGGCCCGGCCCGCGAGACCGTACGCCCTGGGTCGCGCGTCGCCCCGCGCTCCCCGGGCCGCATGGGCCCGGTCGCGCCTTCGGCCGCACGTCCCCACATCTCCGCGAGCAGCCGTCCGATCGCCTCGGTCAACTCGTACGCCTGCCATGCCTCGGCGATGACGTCCTCAGGCTGCGGATCGCGGCTCATCGCCCGCTCCGCCTCCGCCACGAGCCGTGCAGCGTCCATGTCCTCTTCCCTTCTCGCGCACTCGCACGACGACTCGGTGCCGCCGTCTCATGTCACTCAGAGTGACACGGCGCAAGTGCCTGGAAAGAGGAAAATTCGGAACTGTGGAAAGCTTCTGGCTTGTGGATAACTCGGTCACTCGTCCGAGGGATCAGCGGGCTTCTGTCCACCACTCTCGGCCGGCGCCGGTTCCGGTACCTGCTCCGGTACCTGCTCCGGCACCGGAAAGCGCAGCTCGTTGCGGTCGATCTTCGCGGAGAGCGCGGCCAGCACGTCGATGTCGAGCACCGCGCAGAACTGCAGCAGATACGCCAGGACATCCGCGACCTCGTCCAGTACGCGGGCCGCCGACGCTCCACCGCCGCCTCCGTCCCCCTCCCCGGACATCACCGCCGCCGACTGCTCGGGGGTCAGCCACTGGAAGATCTCCAGCAGTTCGGCGGCTTCGACGCTCAGCGCGGCGGCGAGGTTCTTCGGCGTGTGGAAGGGCTCCCAGCGGCGCCTGGCAGCGAAGTCCACCAGGCGCTGCTGGAGTTCGGCGAGATCGTGTCGGTCGGTCACACGGACCGGTCTACCTCATCGTCACCGCGCCCGTCGCCTTCCCCCTCGTACCGCGCCGCCGATCCGCTGTCCGCGCCGTTCTCCCGTCCGGCGCCGATCGCGGCGGGAAGTTGCCCAACCGGAAGTTGCTCAACGGGGAGTTGTCCAGCGGGGAGTTGTCCAGCGGGGGCGGGGACGAACGCCGAGTCGAGCCATCCCGGTTCCGCGTGGCCGGGCACGTCGTCGACGGTTTCGGTGTGGACGTAGTCGCCGGGTTCGAATCCGCGGTCGTCGGGCCCTTCGTACCCGGCGTCGCCGTACCCGGAGTCGTCGTAGCCGGCATCGCCGTAGCCACAGGACTCGTCGCTCCCGAAACCGGAGTACCCGAAGTCGTCGTGCCCGGCCCGGTCGAACGGCGGCCCGCCGTAAGGAGAAGGAGAGGGCTCCGTCGGCGGCCTCATGGTGGGCGCGCCCGCCGACGACGTCCGCCGGTCCGGACCGGCTTGCGCGGGCACCCGCTCCTCCCTGACGGTTCCCGCGGGCGCGGGCCCCTTCCGATCAGCGCGGCCCGGGGAACCGGTGGGCCCCGCAACCGCCTCCCCGGCCTCCCCGACCGCCCCTACGTTCCCGGCACCCCCGGCATCCCCGACATCCGTCGGCCCGGCCGCTCCCGCCTCCCCCGCACCGTCCGTTCGCCCCGGTCCGCCTCCGCACGGCGCCTCTTCACGCGGCCCGCCATCCCCCGCCCCAGGCCCACCGCCCGGCCCCAGACCACCGAGATCCGCGGCCCCCTCCACGGCCGTGTCAGCGCCCTCCTCCCCGCACGCTGCTTCCTCCTCCACCGCCCTCTTCCTCTTCCGCGTCATCCGCGCCACCTCCGACCCTGCCCCCAGCTCCACGAGCAGGGCCCTGTCGATGGTTTCGGCGTCCTCCAGGTGAGAGGGGTCCTGCACGGTGCCCAGCAGCCGGATGTGGCCGCGGGCGGAGGCGAGCCCGGCCAGCCGGAGCAGTTCCCGGGCCTGTCGCCGGTCGACGCCGACGTCCAGCCCGTCGGCCACCACCGTCAGCACCTGACCGGCCGGCAGATGCTCGGTGCTGGTGTCCACGTCGAGCACGCCGGGCCCGGTCAGCAGCACCAGCGCCAGCGCCAGGAAACGCAGCTCGCCGTCGCCGAGCCGGTCGACCGGAACCATGCCGAGCCCGCCGCGGTCCACCGCGGCGATCACCGCCTCGACCAGCGGTTCACGGGCGCCCCCGGTCATCAGCGCGGGCAGCGCGGTCAGGCCGTGCACCGGCCCGCTGCACACCTCGCGCACCGCACCCACCAGCAGCCCGTGCCGGATGCTGCACTCGTGCTCGGTCCTGGCCAGCACCGCGGACAGGTTGTCGCACGAACCGCGCAGCCGCCCGTCACCCACCCGCACCGGACCGCGCATCACCTCCGGACGCGGCACGACCGGGAAGACGCCGCGCAGCGCGACGACCATCTGCTCGGCCGCCGCCAGCACCTTCTGCTGCCCCTCGGTGCTGCCGGACACGCGCAGCGGCAGCATCGGCGTGGCGAGCCGGTCGTCGGGGAGAGGCGCGCGGATGACCGCGACGGTGTCGCCGGTGTGCCAGGCCGCCTGGACAGTGGGGCGGGCGGGGTTGCGCAGCGCCGTGGTCAGAAGGGTCTCGCCGAGGCCGCTCAGCCGTTCGCCGACGATCCGCAAGGTCGGCTCGACCTGCACGGCCAGGTCGAGCCGGACCGGTCCGAGCACACCGTCGGCGGTGCAGCCGATACGGAAGCCGCGCCGCCCCTGCGCGTCGGGGCTCGCGTCCTGCGGCACACAGGCCGCCGCTCCCCCGCGGATGAACGACCTGCCCGTGCGCGACACCTCGAACACCTCTTGCAGATCGGCCCCCGAGGCGAGGCGGCCGAGTACGGCCAGACCTTCGAGGACGCTCGACTTGCCCGTGCCGCTCGGCCCGGACAGAAGCGTGACCGGGTCGAGCGGGAAAGTGGCACCGCGGTGCGATTTGAAGGCCGACAGCCGGAGTTCGGTGATCATCGGGCGCTGGGGGCTGCTGCTCATGGCCGCGAAGCTAACGACCGCCGGCCGCGCCGAACCGTTCCGGCGTACGTGCCCTACCTCGAAAGAGGGACATCCGGCATAGTCCGCATGGATTCAGGAAAAACAGACCTACAGCGGATCGGATCGCGGTGGTGCCCGAATCACCCCCGCCCCCGGGCCGCACCCCCACACGCGCAGCACTCCTCTGTACGCGCACCCGCGCGCCCGGGCGCACCCGCATCCGCGCACCGGCCCGCGCTCCCCTCCGCGCACCCGCAACGCCCTTGCGCAGCGCGGAACACCACCGCCACGCACCCTCGCGACTACCTTTACGGAGGTGACGAAACCCAGGACGCCGCACTCACCGAAGACCGCGGGCCCCGCGGACCCCGCGAGCACCGCAGACCTCGCGAGCACCGCGGACCCGTCCGCCACGCGCTACGTCGCGCTGCTGCGCGGCATCAACGTCGGGGGCCACGGACGCGTCCCCATGGAGACACTGCGCGGCCTGCTCACCGACATGGGCGGCACCGCGGTGCGCACTTACCTGCAAAGCGGCAATGCCGTCTTCACCCACGGAAAGGAGGAGGAACCGCAGCGTCTGGCAGCGGAGTTGGAGCAGCGCATCGCGAACGAGCTGGGGCTCACCATCACGTGCATGGTCCGGGCGGCGACGGACCTGCGCCGCGTGGTGGACGCCAACCCGTTCCCGATGGAGGGTGTGAACGGTTCGCGGTTCCTGGTGATCTTCCTGTCCGGGCCGCCGCCCCAGGACAAGCTGGCCACCCTGGACCCGGCCGTCTACGCCCCCGACGAGTTCCGGGCCGGTGAGCGCGAGATCTACGCCCACTTCCCGGACTCGATCCGCAACTCCAAGCTGGCCGCCCGCTTCTCGGACCGCTGGCTCGGTCTGGCCGCGACCGCGCGCAACTGGAACACGGTGCTCAAACTCGTCGAGCTCAGCGGCGTGTAGGCAGGCGTCCCCGTCCCCACCCGCACACTTCGCCTATCCGGCGGGCCGCCCCATCCCCTCGGCGAACCAGCGGGTGAGGCTGGTCGGGTGGGTGATGGCCGTGCCCACGACCACCGCGAAGGCACCCGCGTCCAGGGCGGCGCGGGCCTGCGCGGGAGTGTGGATGCGGCCCTCGGCCACGACCGGGACGGACAGCACCGCCGCCAACCGGGCGACGAGTTCGAGGTCGGGCCCCTCCGGGTGGGGCGCGTCACCGACGTGCCCGGAAAGAGTGGTGCCGACCAGGTCGGCCCCGAGTTCAGCAGCCCGCACGCCCTCCTCGTAACTGGAGACGTCCGCCATGAACAGGCGGTCGTCCTGGTGGACGGCGGCGACGGTCTGCTCCAGCCTCTCGCCACCGGGCCGCGGGCGGAAGGTCGCGTCGGCGGCCACGATGTCCGCACCGGTCGCCGCGACCTCGCGGGCGTGCCGCACGGTCGGGGTGATGTAGACGCCCGAAGTGCCGTCCTTCCAGAGGCCGATGAGCGGGACATCGGTCACCGCGCGGATGGCGCGCAGGTCGTCCAGGCCCTGAGCGCGCAGGCCGGCCGCGCCGCCGGCCAGTACGGCGAGCGACATCTGACGCATGATCAGCGGATCGCGCAGCGGCTCCCCCGGGTACGCCTGGCAGGAGACGATCAGTTGCCCGCGCAGGCGTTCCAGGATGCCGTCACGTGACCGGTGCCCTCCACCCGCGCTTCCGGGGCCCGGCAGGAGGCCGTCGGTGCCGCTCACACCAGCACCTCCCGTCCGAGGAAAGCGGCACCGTAGAGCGCCGCGTCGTCGCCGAGGGCGCCGGCGAGCACCGGGGTGGCGGCCACCGCGGGGAGGAGGTGGGCGGCCACGGTCGTCCGCAGCGGGTCCCACCAGAAGGGGCCGGAGCGGCTGACGCCGCCGCCGAGGATGACGAGGTCGGGGGCGAGGAGGTTGACCAGGCCGCCGATGGCCTCGCCGAGCGCGGTGGCGCCGGTGCGCAGGACCGTGCGGGCGACCGGATCGCCCTCCTCAGCAAGGGAGTTGACGTCCGGAAGGGTCGCGCCCGAGGCCCCGGCGAGTTCCCGGTAGGCGGCGGTCATCGCCGGTCCGGAGGCTGCGGCCTCCGCGTGGCCGCGGCCGCCGCAGGGGCAGGGCAGTCCGGCCGCGGCCGGCACCGGCAGGTGGCCCGCCTCGCCGGCCGCGCCGCCGGCCCCGTGGTGGACGCGGCCGCCGATCAGGACGCACCCGCCCACCCCGGTACCGACGGTGAGGAGCAGGACGCAGGTGTGGCCGGCGGCGCGGCCGAGCCAGTGTTCGCCGAGCGCGTGGGCGTTGACGTCGTTGTCCACGGCGACCGGGACCTGGAGCCGGGCGGCGAGCTGCCCGCGCAGGTCGGTACCGCCCCATCCGGGCAGCGCGGAGGTGGCCGAGCGGACGCGGCCGGTGTGCGGGTCGATGACGCCCGCGCTGCCGACGCCGACGGCGGCCACCGGTCGGCCGAGCCGGGCCACCGCCCGGGCCGCCGCGTCGAGGACGGCGGCAGGCCCCTGGGCGGCGGGGGTGGCGAGCGAGGTGCGGTCGAGCAGCGTGCCGTCGGGCGTGATCAGGGCGGCGGCCGTCTTGGTGCCGCCGATGTCGACACCGGCGAGCAGGGTCACCGCAGCCCCGTCTCTTCGAGGATGGCGGCGATGCGGCCGGTCTCCTCCGCGGTCAGCGGGCGCATCGGCGGGCTGACGGTGTTGGCGGCGATCACCCCGAGGACGGCGAGTGCGGTCTTGAAGGCGCCCAGTCCGGCAGCGGTCCCGGAGGCGTCCGCCGGGTCGGCCGCCTCGACGATGCGGAAGAGCCGGGCCAGCCGGTCCTGTTCGGCGCGGGCGGCGTCCCAGTCGCCGCGCGCGGCCGCGTCGTGCAGCCGCCGGTACCCGCGCGGGTCGACGTTGCCCAGGCCCGGCACCGAGCCGTCGGCGCCGCCCAGCAGCATCGCGTCGACGACGACCTCGTGCCCGGTCAGCAGCGCGAACCCGGACTGCCCGCGCAGGTCGAGGGCGAGTTGGCGGAAGGACACGTCGTCGCCGCTGGAGTCCTTCACACCCGCCAGGACGCCGTCGGCGGCCAGCGCCAGCACCAGCTCGCGGGAGAGCTTGCTGTGCACGCACACCGGTATGTCGTAGGCGAGCAGCGGCAGTTCGCAGGCCGCGGCGATCTGCCGGAAGTGCCGGTCGATCTCCGTGGGGTGGGTGCGGGTGTAGAAGGGGGCCGTCGCCACGATCGCCTCGACGCCCTTCGCGGCCGCCGACCGGGCGCGCTCGATCACCTTGTTGGTGGTGGTCTCGATGGCGCCCGCCAGCACCGGCACCTGGCCCGCCGCGGTCTTGACCACCACGTCGAGGACCGTGTCCTGCTGGTCGTCGGTCAGGTAGGCGACCTCGCCGGAGCTGCCCAGCGCGAAGAGGGCGTCGACACCGCCGTCGACGAGGTGCCGGACCACCCGCTCCAACGACACGGTGTCGACGGTGCCGTCGGCGGTGAGCGGTGTGACGACGGGCGGGATGACTCCCGAGAAGGGGGCGGTGCGGGGCTTCACGAACTGCTCCTTGTGGCGGGCCGCGTGGCGGGGTCGGTGTCCGCCGACGCGGGACGGGATGCGGGGTGGGATACGGGACGGGAGGCGTGACGAGCGGAGGGACTTGGCGCGGCATCAGGTGCGCCGACCGGCGCGGCGGCCGATGCGACGGCCGGCGCGGAGTTCTGCGGGTGGACGCAGTGCCAGCGGTGCGCGCCGTCCTCGGTCGGCGCCGGGAAGACGTCGGCGCACGCGTCGTCCGCCTTCCAGCAGCGGGTACGGAACGGGCAGCCGCTCGGCGGGCGGATGGCGGACGGGACCGGCCCGTTGAGCACGATCCGATCGACGGTCTCCAGCAGGCTGGGCGTCGCGGAGAAGAGCGACTCGGTGTAGGGGTGGGCGGGTGTCCTGGAGACCTCCGCCGCCGGGCCCTCCTCCACGATCCGGCCGAGGTAGAGCACCGCGAGCCGGTCGGAGAGGTGCCGGACGGTCTGGATGTCGTGCGAGATGAAGACCATGCCCAGGCCCAGTTCGGCGCGCAGGTCCATCAGCAGGTTGAGCACCTGGGCGCGGACCGACACGTCCAGCGCGCTGGTGGGCTCGTCGGCGACGATCAGCTCCGGCCCCAGCGCCAGTGCCCGGGCGATGGCGACCCGCTGGCGCTGCCCGCCCGAGAGCCGACCGGGCAGCGCCTGCACCGTGTGGGCGGGCAGCCCGACCAGGTCGAGGAGTTCGACGACCCGGCGCTCCCGGTCGCGGACCGTGCCGCGCCGGTGCACGTCCAGCGGGTCGCGCAGGATACGGCCCACCGGCATGCGCGGGTTCAGCGCGGTCGAGGCGTCCTGGAAGACCACCCCGACCGACGCGCCGAACTCGGTACGGCGCCGGGCGGCGGGCAGACTCCACAGGTCCTCACCGCGGAAGAGCACCCTGCCCTCCGTGGGCCGCTGCAAGCCCGTCAGGACCCGGGCCAGCGTGGACTTGCCGCACCCGGACTCCCCGACCAGTCCGACGATCTCACCGCGGTCCACGGTCAGTTCGGCCCCGGTCAGGGCGTGGACGTGGTCGTGCCCGAACAGGCCGCCGCCCCGGGCCCGGTGCCGGACATGGACGTTTTCGAGCCGGATCATCGTCCGCTCCTTTGCAGCAGTACGGGTTCGGCCGGGTGGTGGCAGGCGAAGCCGTGCGGGCCCGCCGGGGCCGGTGCCGACGCCGGTTCCCCGGCCGCGCGGCCGCCCAGCACCGGCGCCGCCGTGCGGCACAGCTCCGTCGCCGCGTCACACCTGGACGCGAACCGGCAGCCGGCGCCGAAGTGCTGGGGCGCCGGCACCACACCGCGCACCTGGTGCAGCCGGGCCGCCCCCGACTCCAGCGAGGTGACGGAGCCGAGCAGCCCGCGCGTGTAGTGGTGGGCGGGGTCGGTGAGCAGCGCGCGGGTGTCGCCGGTCTCGGCGACCTGCCCGGCGTACATCACCGCGACCCGGTGGGCGAGCCCGCTGACCAGCGCGAGGTCGTGGGAGACCAGGATCATCGCGAAGCCCAGCTCGTCCCGCAGCCGGACCAGCAGTTCGACGATCTGGGCCTGCACGGTGACGTCGAGCGCGGTGGTCGGTTCGTCGGCGATGAGCAGCCGCGGGCTGCGGGACAGCGCCATCGCGATCAGCACCCGCTGGCGCTGGCCGCCGGACAGCTCGTGCGGGTAGCTGCGCAGGGTGCGGTCCGGCGACAGGCCGACCAGTTCGAGGAGTTCGGCCGGGGTGCGCGTGCCGCCGCGTGCGGTGAGCTGGCGCAGTTGGCGCCCGACCAGCACGGACGGGTTGAGCGAGGACATCGCGTCCTGGTAGACCATCGCGATCTCGCTGCCGGCCAGAGCGCGGCGCTGCCGGGGAGCCATGCCGAGCAGTTCCCGGCCGCGGTACGCGATGGAGCCGCTCGCCTCGGCGTTGCGGGCCAGCAGGCCCATCACGGCGAGGCTGGTGATGCTCTTGCCGCAGCCGGACTCCCCCACCAGACCGAGCGTCTCGCCCTCGCGGACGGTCAGCGAGATGCCGTCGACCACCGGCACGTCGCCGTACCGGTCGGGGAAGCGGATCGCCAGGTCGCGGATGGCCAGCAGGTCCGGCGCGTCGGCCGCGACCGGGCGGATCGCCGGCGGGCGCTCGGTCATCCGCTCGGCGAGCAGGACGAGACTGCGCTCGACGGCCGCGCGGGCGTCGCCGCCTTCCACCGCGGTGGCCTCGGCAGCGCCGCCCTTCGCGGAACCGCCCCCGGAGGCGGCCTGCACGCTGCCGCCCCCCGCAGCGGCGCCCGCCTCGGCCCCGGCCCCCGGCGACGCCGACGCGTCCGTCAGCCCCTCCGACAGCACGTTCAGCGCCAGCACCGTGACCAGCAGCACCAGCCCGGGGAAGAAGGTCGCCCACCAGCCGCCCGACAGCAGGATCTGCCGGCCGTACGACAGGACGTTGCCCCAGCTCGGCTCGGGGTCCTGCACCCCGGCGCCGATGAACGACAGGCTCGCCTCGAAGATGATCGCCTCGGCGACCAGCACCGTCGCGAACACCATGACGGGCGCGGCGCAGTTGACCGCCACGTGCCGCACCACGATGTACCCGCGCCGCGCGCCGATGACCTTCTCCGCGGCCACGTAGTCCTCGCCGTACTGCGCGAGCACGTTGGCGCGCACCACCCGGGCGAGCGAGGGCACGTACACGAAGGCGATGGTGAGGATGAGGACGGGCACGCTGGAGCCGAAGACGGTGACCAGGACGGCTGCCAGCGCGATCGGCGGGAAGGACATCACCACGTCCAGCACCCGCATGACCGTCTCGTCGCCCCACTTGGGCGAGGTCGCGGCGAGCGACCCGAGGAGCGCGCCCGCCAGGACGGCCACGGCCGTCGAACCCAGGCCGATCACCAGGGAGTAGCGCGCGCCGTAGACGACCCGGGCGAAGATGTCGCGGCCGAGCCGGTCGGTGCCGAACAGGTGGTGGACGCTCGGCGCGTCGACCGGCACACCGGTGGTCAGCGGGTTGTCCGCGATCAGGGGTGCGCAGATCGCGGCGAGCGCCACGACCACCAGCACGGCGAGCGCGATCCGCGAGGCCGTGGGCAGGGCGCGCAGGCGGATGCCCGGGCGCGAGAGTGTGGCCACGATGCGTCGCGGGCCAGTGAACAGGAACATCTCACACCGTCCTGATGCGCGGGTTGACCAGCAGGTAGAGCAGGTCGACGACGACGTTGACGACCAGGAAGGCGAGCGCGATCGTCAGGACGGTGCCCTGCACCAGGGCGACATCGCCGCCGGTGACGCCCTCCAGGATGAGCTTGCCCATGCCCGGCAGGTCGAAGATCGTCTCGATGACGACCGCGCCGCTGAGCAGGTAGCCGACCTTGACTCCCAGCACGGTCAGCGGCGTGACCAGCGCGTTGCGCAGCACGGAGCGTACGACCAGCAGCGGTGGCAGGCCGTTGCCGGTGGCGGTGCGGACGTAGTCGCGGTCGAGTTCGGTGACCATCGAGGTGCGGATCAGCCGGGCCAGCGAGGCCGCGACCGGTACCGCGAGCGAGATCGACGGCAGTGTCATGCACTTCAGCCAGCCGGTGAAGGAGTCGCCGGGGCTGACGTATCCCCCGGTCGGGAAGAGCGGGCTGTCCAGCGCGAACCGCTGGATCAGCAGCACGCCCAGCCAGAACGACGGCACCGCGACTCCGGCCATCGACAGCACCCGGATAACGTGGTCGGGCCAGCGGTCCCGGTACACCGCGCCGACGACGCCGAGCACGACGGCCAGCACGATCGCCAGCGCCAGCCCCAGCAGCGTCAGTTGCAAGGTGAGCGGGAAGGCGACGGCGATGCGGTGGGCGACCGGCTGGCTGGGCGGCACCGTCACACCGAGGTTGCCGTGCAGCAGTTGGACGATGAAGTGGTAGTAGCGGACGGGCAGCGGGTCATCGAGCCCGTTCGCCCGGGCGAACGCGGCGCGGGCGGCGGCGGTCGAGTTCTCCCCCAACGCGTTGTAGGCGGGGTCCGCGGGAGAGAACTGGAGCACGACGAAGACCAGCAGGGTGATGCCGAGGATCATCGCCGGCATGATCGCCACGCGGCGCAGCGCGAGCCGGAGGAATGCGAACATCGGGTGTTCCTAGCGGTAGGTCCTGGACGACGAACGGTGCGGGCCGGCGGCTGGTGCGGCAGGAGCCGGCCCCGCGGGTCAGGACGGGGACACACCGAGGAACGACAGCCCGGTCGTCGGCACCGGACTGAACCCGGCCAGCGCGGACTTGTTCCAGGCGGTGGGCAGCTTGCGGTGCAGGATCGGGTAGAGCGGCACCTGGTCGGCGACGATGTCGTTGACCTGGGCCCACAGGGCGGTGCGCGCGGCGGTGTCGGCGCTGCGAGCGGCCTGGTCGAGCAGCGAGACGACCTGCTTCCCCTTGGCGGTGCCCGACCAGTGGTAGCGGGTCTGCGGCCAGGTACCGACGTAGAACCAGCGCATCAGCAGGTCCACGTCGTTGCCGAACACCGAAGGGTCGCCGGGTGCGACCAGCAGGTCGTAGTCGCCGGTGTCGACCTTCGCGTACTGGGCCGAGGACTGGCCGATGTCGAGCGTGGTCCTGACGCCGGCCGCGTCCCAGCTCTCCTTCACCAGCGGCGCGATGTCCTGCACCCAGGAGGTGTCGGTGGTCAGCGCGGTCACCTTCAGGGCGCTGACGCCGGCGGCCTTCAGCAGTTCCCTGGCCCTGGCGGGGTCGTGGCCGTAGACCGTGCTCGCCTTGACGTAGTCGGGGTGGCCGGGCTGGAGGTAGCCGCTGGCCGCGGTGGCCTGCCCGGACATCGCGGTGGCGATGATCTTCTCGGTGTCCAGCGCGTAGTGCAGGGCCTGGCGCACCCGGGGGTCGTCGAACGGCTTCTTGGCGCAGTTGAACATCAGGAAGAGGTTGCCGAAGGAGGCGGCCGACTCGACCGTGGAGGTGCGCTTCAGGCCGGCCATGTCGATGTACGGCACGTCCTCGATGGCCTCGACGCGGCCGGACTCCATCGCGCTGACCCGGGCGGAGGCGTCGGAGAGCAGGTTCCAGGTCATCGAGGCGGCCTTGGCCGGGTAACGTCCGTTGTACTTGGCGTACTTCCTGAAGACGATCTTGTCCTCACGGGTCGCCGACACCAGCGCGTACGGACCCGAGCCGACCGGTTCGGCGTCGAACGCCTTCTCGTCGGCCTGCACGATCTTCTTCGGGACGACCTTGACCACCGATATCCGCGACGGGAACAGCGCGAAGGGGTACTTCAGCGTGAACTCGACGGTGTGCGTGTCGACCGCGCGGGCGGCGTCGAGGAAGGGCAGGAACTGCGCCATCAGCGAGGCGTTCTTCGGGTCGAGGATGCGCTCGACGCTGAAGACGACGTCGTCGGCGGTGACCGCGGAGCCGTCGTGGAAGGTCGCGCCCTCGCGCAGCGTGGCGCGGTACGTCGTCGCGTTCACCTTGGCCGGCATCGCGGTGGCCAGCGCCGGGCGCGCCGACAGGTCGACCGGGTTGAGGTCCACCAGTCCCTCGAAGATGTGCCAGTTGGCCGCGACCGGGGTGGCGCCGGAGGAGGTCATCGGGTCGAAGCCGGTGGAGAGCGCGTACGAGATGCCCGCGGTGATCGTGTCGCCGCCCGCGCCGCCGTCGGTGGCGGCGCCGCTTCGCGTGGTCGAGGCGGGGCCGCCGCAGGCGGCGAGGGTGCCCGTGAAGGCGGCGGCCGCGCCGACCGCCCCGGAATACCGCAGGAATGCGCGGCGATCGACTCTGGCGGGCGTCCGTCGAGAAGACACAGGAACCTCCGGAACAGGAAGGGACGGCAAGGCGAAGCAGCAGGGGCGGGCGGTGGCCGGGCGGCCGGGCGGAGCCGCCGCACGGCCGCTGGGCGGCCGCCGGGTGGCTTTCCGGCGCGGGTGAGCCGAACATCGAGAACACCCTGCGCAACATAGGACATCAGATGTCTGATGCCTGGTAGGGTGGACCGTAGTCGTCAGGACGAGAGGGGTCAAGGGGTGGACGCAAGTCGCAACTCCGGCAGCGGGCGGGGGCGCCGTCTGCTGATGCACGAGGTCAGCGAAGGCATCAAACGTTACATCTTGGACAACGGGCTCCGTCCCGGCGACCCTCTGCCGACCGAGAACGAGCTGTGCGAGGCACTGGACGCGAGCCGCTCCAGCATTCGCGAGGCCGTCAAGACCCTGGATGTCCTCGACATCGTCGAGGTGCGCCGCGGCCACGGCACCTACGTGGGGCGGCTCGGGCTGTCGGCGCTGGTGGAGAACCTGACCTTCCGCGGCCTGCTGGACCGCGACGACGACATGCAGCTGATGCTGGACCTGGCGGACATGCGGGAGCTGTTCGAGCGCGGCATGGCCGACCGGATCGTCGCCGCGCTCGACACCGCGGACCTGGACACCCTCGACGGCCTGGTCAGCGACATGGAGGCATCCGGCAGCGGCGACGGGACCGGCTTCGTGGAGGCCGACCGCACCTTCCACGCGCTCCTGGTCGCCCCGCTCGGCAACGAACTGATCGGCCAGCTCTCGGCCGCGTTCTGGGACGTGTACATCATCGTCGCCCCGCACCTGAACGGGATCAGCCGGGCCGACGAGGTCGAGACCGTGCACCACCACCGCCGCATCGTCGAGGCCGCCCGCGCCCGGGACGCGGCGGCCTTCGCCACGGCCGTCTCCGACCACTACACGCCGGTCCGCCGCCGGATCGCGGACGCGCGGACGGCCGGTGCGCAGGACGGCGGAATGCGGGGCGGAACGCAGGACGGCGCAACCCGGGAGGCCGGGGCCGAACAGGCCGCACCGCAGGAGGGAACCCCACGCCGGAAGGCCCCCGCCTCCCGCGAGACCCCGCTCGTCGCGCCCCGGCGCACCAAGCACCGGCTTGACGCCGCCGAAGGCTCCGCCTAGATTCCCGCCGGACAGGGACATCAGACATCAGATGTCCCGCCATCTTCCTCGCGAGGAGCCGGCATGCCCCTGACCGACCTCACCCTGGCGGAGTGCCTGGACTACCGCGCCCGGCAACCCGCGCCCGCCGGATTCGACGCGTTCTGGGCCCGGACCCTCCAGGCGGCCGAACAGGCCGCCCGGCCACCGCGCTTCGACCCGGTGGACGCCGGGCTCGCCGCCGTACGCGTCCTGGACGTCACTTTCTCCGGGCACGGCGGCGAGCCGGTCCGCGGCTGGCTGCGGCTGCCCGCCGCCCCGGCCGGGGCGCTCGGCTGCGTGGTGGAGTACCTCGGCTACGGCCGCGGCCGCGGCCTGCCGCACGAGAACCTCACCTGGGCCGCGGCCGGCTACGCCCACCTGGTCATGGACACCCGCGGCCAGGGCTGGTCCGCGGCGCCGGGCGCGACCCCCGACAGCGGCGGCAGCGGCGACGGCCCGGTGCCGGGCTTCCTCACCCGCGGCACCGGCCGCCTCGACGACCACTACTACCGGCGGCTGCTCACCGACGCGGTGCGCTGCGTGGCCGCCGCCCGCAGCCATCCCGAGGTCGACCCCGACCGCGTCGTGGTCACCGGCTTCAGCCAGGGCGGCGGCATCGCGCTGGCGGTGGCGGGCCTGGTGCCGGGGCTCGCCGGCGCCATGCCGGACGTCCCGTTCCTGTGCCACATACGGCGCGGCGCCGAGCGCGCCGCGCTGCCGCCGTACACCGAGATCGCCGCCTACCTCGCGCTGCACCGGGAGCGCGCCGAAGCCCTGTTCGCCGAACTGGACCACTTCGACGGCCTGCACTTCGCGCCGCGCGCCACCGCCCCGGCGCTGTTCTCGGTGGCGATGATGGACCAGATCTGCCCGCCCTCCACCTGTTTCGCGGCCTACCACGAGTACGCCGGCCCCAAGGAGGTGGCGGTCTACCACTACAACGGCCACGAGGGCGGCGGCGAGTTCCACCGGGCCCGGCAGCTGGCGTGGGTGCGGGAGCGGCTGGGCACGGGCCCGGCCGCTCCCGCACCGGTGCTCAGCGGTCCTGCTGCGCCCAGTCGAGGGTGAAGTCGGCGAAGACAATGCCGCCCGTGTCGCCGATCTCGTACAGGTCGGCGACCGCCCCGCCGCCGAGTACGGCGAGCGTCGAGTAGCCCGCGGCACCGGACTTGACGAGTGCCTGGCGGGGCCAGCTCGCCCCGTCGTCGGAGCTGACCCGCACGGTGAGCTCCGAACGGCTGGAGGCGGAGGCGTTGTTGCTCATCACCGCGACCGAGGTCGTCTGCGGCGCGCCGCCCGCACCCACCTGGGTGGGTGCCAGGTACGCGATCTCGTCCGCGTTGCAGCCCGGGTCGACCAGCCCGGAGTTCCAGGCCGGACCGAAGGCGCCGGCCACGTCGGTCGCGCCGGAGGGCGAGGCGTCGCCCGCGGTGGCGTACCAGCGATTGCCGCCGCTGTTGGAGCGGAGGTTCTGCACCACCTTGCCGTCGCCGCGCTGGAGCACCTTGCTCTCGTTGACGCCGGTGGCGGCCGCGGGGCCGGCGTGCCAGGTGGCGCCGTGGTCGTCGGAGTAGATGTCGGCCGCGTGGTCGGCGCCGTCCTGCCGGTAGACGATCGGCTGCACCAGGCGGCCGCTCGCCAACTGGATGCCGTGCCCGGAGGAGGCGAACATCCCCGCCCAGGCCACGTCCTTCACCTGCGGGTTGAGGTCGACCGGGGCACTCCAGGTCGCCCCGCCGTCGGTCGAGGTGATGTAGCGGATGTGCATGGCGGTGGTGTCGGTGGCGGAGTCGGAGCCCGCGGCGGAGCCGTAGTAGCCGACGCCGGGGGCCGGCGAGTAGTTGTCGAACAGGTAGATCGTGCCCTGGCCGCCCGCCGTGCGGTCCACCACCAGGCTCGGGTCGCCGTACCCCTCGCTGGTGGTCGGGGCGTGCAGCACCACCTTCGCCGCGGACCAGGTCGCGCCGCCGTCGGTGCTGCGCCGCATCACCGTCTGGATGTTGTTGTCACCGCCGCCGAGGTCGGCGGAGCTGTCCACCCGCGCGTCGGCCACCGCCAGGATCGTGCCGGTGTTGGTCACGGCCATCGCGGGGATGCGGACCGAGGTCGCCGTGCCGGTGTACGTCTCGTACGTCGAGCCGTCGGACGACAGCCGGTTGAGGCCCTGGATCGCGGTCGAGGTGCTGAAGAGCGTCTGCGCGTTCATCCCCGGTGTGCCGCTGGCCAGTCCGCAGGTGGCGGTGCCGGACTCGGTGCGGCTGAAGCCGCTCGCCGTGGTGGTGGTGAAGGAGTAAGCGGTGCCGCTCGCGACCGTCCACAGCAGCGAGTCGTCCGAGGCGCCGGCCGCGACCGTACGGGTCCAGGCGCTGCCGCTGCGGCCGGGCCAGGCGACGGTGAAGTCCTGGGCGGCGGACGAGTGGTTGACCAGCGTCATCCGCAGGACGTTGCCCGGGCAGTCCAGGCTCACCTGCGCACCCAGCGCCGCGCTGCAGTCGAGGGTGCCGGCCGCGGTGGTGTCCAGGCCCTGCGGGGTGGTGACGTGGAAGGAGTAGGCGGTGCCGCTGGTCCGGGTGAAGTACAGGTCGGTGCGGTCGCCGGCCGCGACCGAGGGCGTCCAGGTGCTGCCGCCGTAGGCCACGGTGAACGTGGTCGCCGCCGCGGTCGGGTTGAGCAGTTCCAGCCTGATCCGGCTGCTGTTGCAGTCCTGACTGGCGACCGCCGCCTGCGTGCCGGTGGCGGCGCTGCCGGGCGCCGCGCTGGCCAGCGGCGCGACGAGCGCGGCCAGTACGGCGACCAGCAGCAGCACCAGCCGCGGCGGCGAGGTCCTCCGGCGCGGGAGGTGGACGCGGGAGGGGTGCGGAGCGTTCGGGGGTCTTCCGGTCACAGGGTGCTCCTCGGGGTGGGGGTGCCGGATCGGCGAACGGGAGGCGGGGGGCGCTGCGCGAGCACCAACTCCCGTCGAACATAAGACGACTGACGAAAGACATCTGATGTCTGTCGTCCGGGACCCTATGAGCGCCCCGCACCCCCGTCAAGAGCCCCGCCGCCCCGCCCGGCGATCCCTTGGGGGCATGCCGACCAGGCGGGGCGGCGCAGCAGGGCGCCCCTCCGGGCCGGACGTCAGGACAGGGGGAACCAGCCGGACAGGCGCTTGGCGATGAGCGGTAGGTCGACGGTGTCCTGCGCGACGTCCTCGACGAACGGGCCTGCGGTGGAGACGGGCGGCGGGGCGGTACGGGCGGCGGCCCCGTTGAAGCGCAGGAAGACGCGCATCGCGAGCCACGCGGTCCGCTTGTTGCCGTCGATCAGCGCGTGGTTGCGCGCGACGGAATGCATCAGCGCCGCCGCCTTCTCGTGGGGCGTGGGATACGGCTCGACGCCGAACACGCTGGTCCGGGGCCGCTCGACCGCCGACACCAGCAGCCCCATGTCGCGCACGCTGCGGTCGGTGCCGTTGACCGCGCGGGCGATCACGTCAGGCGCTGCGCGGGGCCGGTTCGAGGATGGCCACGCACTCCATGTGGTGGGTGAAGGGGAAGAGGTCGAAGGCGAGCAGGCGGAGCGGGCGGTAGCCCTCCTCGGCGAACCAGGCGAGGTCCCGCGCCAGGGCGGCCGGGTCGCAGGCGACGTAGGCGACGCGGCGGGCGCCGAGCGCCGCGATCTGCCGCACGGTGTCGTGGCCGGCCCCGGCCCGCGGGGGGTCGAGGACGACCAGGTCGGCCTCGGTGATGCCGGTACGGGGCAGCACCTGCTCGACCTTGCCCTGCTCGATCCTGACCCGCTCCAGGTCCTGGAGGTTGTGCCGGGCGTCCTCGACCGCGCGCTTGGCGGACTCCACGCCGAGCACCGCGCCGCGCTCGCCGACGCGTTCGGCCAGCGCACCGGCGAAGAGCCCGACCCCGCAGTACAGGTCGAGCGCCATGTCGCCCTTGCGCGGCATCAGCCCCTGCATCACCGCTTCCACCAGCACGTCGGCGGCCTTCGGGTGCACCTGCCAGAAGCCGCCGTCGCCGACCCGCCAGGTGCGGCCGGCGGCCCGCTCGCGGACGAAGGGGCGGCCGTGCACCCGGTGCACGGCGTGGTCGCGCTCGCCGATCCGCTGCACCGACACCGGCCGGTCGAGTTCGACGATCGGCAGCCGGCCGCCGGGCCGCGGCGTGAGCACCACCTGCCGGTCGTTCGAGCCGGTGGCGGCGATCGCCTCCACGGAGGCGATCTGCGGCCAGGTGCGGGCCTCGATGCCGAGTTCGCTGACGCCGGGCGCCGCGATCAGGCAGTGGTCGATCACCTCGACGTCGTGCGAGCGGTGGCGGCGCAGTCCGGCCCGGCCCTCGGGGTCGATCGCGTACTGCACGCGGGTGCGCCAGGCGGGCACCGGGGACGCGCCGGCGTCCAGCTCGGCCTGGCTCACCTTGTCCCCGGGCGCGGGCGCCACAGTGCCGTCCCAGCCCGCCTCCTGGGGGGTCAGCCCGGCCAGCCGGGCGAGCTGCTCGGTGAGCACCGCGGCCTTCAGCCGGCGCTGGGCGCCTGGCGTGGCGTGCTGCCAGTCGCAGCCGCCGCAGCGGCCCGGCCCGGAGAAGGGGCAGGGCGGCTCGACCCGGTCCTTGGCCGGCTGGAGCACGGTCACGGCGTCGGCGCGCAGGAAGCGGGCGTCGCGGTCGCCCTCGGTGACGCGGGCGACGACCCGCTCGCCGGGCAGCGTGTGCCGGACGAAGAGCACCTGCCCGGCCTCGGTACGGGCCACGCAGTGGCCGCCGTGCGCGACCGGCCCGACCTCGACCTCGAACTCGTGGCCGACCAGCGAGGGGACGGAATCGGTCTGCATGGCGGCGCTGCTCCTGGGGTGGACGGCGGGGCGGATCACGGGCCGGACGGCGACCGCCCAGTCTACGTGCGTGCGCGGCCGCGCCCGACCGCCAGCGCCCCGGTCCCCGGGGGCCGTGTTCCAGCCCCTCCGGCGGCCCTCCGAGCCGCTCGGAGCCCCTCCGAGCGGCTCCGGCCCGCCCTACGGCGCCCCGGCCCCCGGTGTCGTGTGCTCGCGCTGGTCGGAGCGCGGCGGTCCGACCGGCCCGCGGCGGATCGACCCGGGCGCGCTCCAGTCCGCCCGGCGGCGGGCCCGTACCCGGGCCGCCTCGGAGGAGTCCAGCTGCCAGGGCACCGAGGTGACCATCACACCGGGGCTGAACAGCAGCCGCCCCTTGAGCCGCAGCGCGCTCTGGTTGTGCAGCAGGTGCTCGTACCAGTGGCCGACGACGTACTCGGGGATGTACACGCTGACCACGTCGCGCGGGCTGTCGCGGCGCAGGCCCTTGACGTAGTCGATGATCGGCCGGGTGATCTCGCGGTAGGGCGAGTCGAGGATCTTCAGCGGCACGTCGATGCCGCGGCTCTGCCACTCGGCCTGGAGCGCCTTGGTGTCCTCCGGGTCGACGTTGATGCTCAGCGCCTCCAGGCTGTCGGAGCGCATCAGCTTGGCGTACGACAGGGCGCGCAGGGTGGGCTTGTGCAGCTTGGAGACCAGCACGATGGAGTGCACCCGGGAGGGGCGGACGTAGTCGTCGCCAGGCTCTTCCTCGGCGGCGATCTCCTCCGCGACGCGGGTGTAGTGGCGGCGGATGGCGGTCATGGTGGCGTAGAAGACCACCATGCCGAGCACCGCGACCCAGGCGCCGTGGGTGAACTTGGTCAGCAGCACGATCACCAGCACCAGGCCGGTGAGGAAGGCGCCGAAGGTGTTGATCGCGCGGGAGCGGTGCATGTGCCGCCGCTTGGCCGGGTCGGTCTCGGTGCGCAGGTGCCGGTTCCAGTGCCGGACCATGCCGGTCTGGCTGAGCGTGAAGGAGACGAACACGCCGACGATGTAGAGCTGGATCAGCCGGGTGGAGTTCGCACCGTAGATGTAGACCAGCACCGCGGCGAAGCCGGCCAGCAGCACGATGCCGTTGGAGAAGGCGAGCCGGTCGCCGCGGGTGTGCAGCTGCCGGGGCAGGTAGCGGTCCTGGGCGAGGATCGAGCCGAGCACCGGGAAGCCGTTGTAGGCGGTGTTCGCGGCCAGGAAGAGCACCAGCGCGGTGACCGCGGCCAGGAAGACGAAGGGGATCGAGTTGTGTCCGAAGACCGCCCCGGCGACCTGGGCGATCACCGGGTCCTGGGTGTAGCCGGTGCCGATCGGCTTGCCGTGGCTGAGCAGGTCGGTGGCCGGGTTCTCGGCCATCCGCACGTGGGTGTTCATCGCCAGCGCGATGATCCCGCAGAACATGGTGACCGCGAGCAGGCCCATGGCGGCCAGCGTGGTGGCGGCGTTCTTCGACTTGGGCTTGCGGAACGCCGGCACGCCGTTGCTGATCGCCTCCACGCCGGTGAGCGCGGCGCACCCGGAGGAGAAGGCGCGCAGCAGCAGGAAGATCAGCGCGAAGCCGCCGAGCCCCGGGGACTCGGCGTGGATCGTGTAGTGCGCGCTGGGCGCGCTCATGTCATGCCCGGTGGCGATCTTGACGATGCCCCACGCGATCATGCAGAACACGCCGAAGACGAACGCGTAGGTCGGGATGGCGAAGATCGAGCCGGACTCCCGCACCCCGCGCAGGTTCATCAGCATCAGCACCACGATCATGCCGACCGCGCCGAGCACCTTGTGCGTGACGAAGAACGGGACCGCGGAGCCGAGGTTCTCGATCCCGGAGGCGACCGACACCGCGACGGTGAGCACGTAGTCGACCATCAGCGCGCTGGCGACGGTCAGTCCCGCCTTCGGGCCCAGGTTGGTGGTGGCGACCTCGTAGTCGCCACCCCCGGAGGGGTAGGCGTGGACGTTCTGCCGGTAGGACGCGACCACCGTGAACATCAGTACGACCACCGCGACCGCGATCCACGGGCTGAAGTGGTAGGCGGAGACGCCGGCGATCGAGAGGACGAGGAGCACCTCGCCGGGCGCATAGGCGACCGAGGAGAGCGGGTCGGAGGCGAAGACGGGGAGCGCGAGCCGCTTGGGCAGCAGCGTCTCGCCCAGCCTGTCGCTGCGCAACGCCCGGCCGATCAGAATCCGTTTCGGCAGGTCGGTCAGTTTGGACACCCCGCGATGTTAAGGGATGTCCCCGGCCCCCGTGCCTCCGAGTGCCGCACCGAGTGTGAAGAACCTGCGTCCGGCGCCCGCACGGAACTTCTGCGGGCCCGCGGCCCTGTGTAGCTTTGGGCGCGGTCCGAGACTTCGAGGCACGGTCTGAGAGTCTTGGACCAAATTGTGTTGGCAGCCGGAAGGACGGTCGTGCACGTCGTGATTATGGGATGCGGGCGAGTGGGTTCCGCTCTCGCGCACTCCCTCGAACAGCATGGTCATACGGTCGCGGTGGTCGACCAGGACCCGACGGCTTTCCGCCGCCTGGGGTCCGGGTTCGGCGGGCGCCGGGTGACCGGAGTCGGGTTCGACCAGGACACGCTGCGCGAGGCCGGTATCGAGGAAGCGGGCGCCTTCGCGGCCGTGAGCAGCGGCGACAACTCCAACATCATCGCGGCCCGGGTGGCCCGCGAGATGTTCGGCATCGAGAACGTGGCGGCCCGGATCTACGACCCCAAGCGCGCCGAGGTCTACCAGCGCCTGGGCATCCCGACCGTCGCCACGGTGCGCTGGACCGCCGACCAGATGCTGCGCCGGCTGCTCCCGTCGGGCGCGGAGCCGCTGTGGCGCGACCCCAGCGGCGGGGTGCAGCTCGCCGAGGTGCACACCTCCACCGCGTGGATCGGCCACAAGGTGAGCCGGCTCCAGGAGGAGACCGGGGTCCGTGTGGCCTTCATCACGCGCCTCGGCGAGGCCATGCTGCCGACCTCCGAGACGGTGCTCCAGGAGGGCGACCTCGTGCACGTCATGATGCGCACCGACGGAGTGGCCGCGGTGGAGGCGGCGTTCGCCGCGGGACCCGAGGGAGAGCAGTCATGAGGGTCGCCATCGCGGGAGCCGGTGCGGTCGGCCGCTCCATCGCCGGGGAGCTGCTGGAGAACGGCCACGAAGTGCTGCTGGTCGACAAGAACCCGACGTCGATCTCCGTGGAGCGGGTGCCGCAAGCGGAGTGGCTGCTCGCCGACGCCTGCGAGATCACCTCGCTGGACGAGGCCGCGCTCCAGCGCTGCAACGTGGTGATCGCCGCCACCGGCGACGACAAGGTCAACCTGGT
This sequence comes from Actinacidiphila sp. bgisy144, assembly GCF_057708105.1. Classification (NCBI taxonomy): domain Bacteria; kingdom Bacillati; phylum Actinomycetota; class Actinomycetes; order Kitasatosporales; family Streptomycetaceae; genus Actinacidiphila; species Actinacidiphila sp. bgisy144. Next base: position 173,513 of record NZ_JBYIRM010000010.1, read on the forward strand.
CGTCTCGCTGCTGGCCAAGACCGAGTACGGCGTGCCGCGGGTGGTCGCGCGCGTCAACAACCCCAAGAACGAGTGGCTGTTCAACGAGTCCTGGGGGGTGGATGTCGCCGTGTCCACGCCGCGCCTGATGTCGGCGCTGGTCGAGGAGGCGGTGAGCGTCGGCGACCTGGTCCGGCTGCTGCGATTCAGCCAGGGTGACGCGAACCTCGTGGAGTTGACGCTGCCGGAGGAGGCCGCGCTGGTCGGCACCCGGGTCGGTGACGTGGAGTGGCCGACCGACACCTCGCTGGTGACGATCATCCGCGGCAACCGGGTGCTCACCCCCGCCAGGGACGACGCCCTGGAGGCGGGCGACGAGCTGCTGTTCGTCGCCGCACCGCACCGCGAGGAGCAGCTGGAGGACCTGCTGTCGGTCCAGGACGCCGACAAGGAGTAGCGCCCGGCCCGAGGGGGCGCCGGGCGCGCGGTCAGGACGACGCGGACGCCTGGCGCTCCTTCTCGGCCTTCTCCGCCTTCTCGGCCGCCTCCATCTCCGCGATCACGTCGATCGGCGGCGGCGCCTTCACCAGGAAGATCCAGGTGAGGTAGACCGACAGCAGGAACGGCGGGATGCCCAGCGCCACCTTGACCCAGCCGAGCTGGGTGGCGTTGCCCCACCAGTACAGCGGGAAGAGGATCGCGGACTTCGCGAGCAGGATCAGCCCCCACGCCCAGCTCGCCTTGGTGTAGGCGCGCAGCCGGCCCGGGTTGCGGGTGCGCCAGGAGAGGTTCTCCTTGAAGATCGGCCCGAGGATCAGGCCGAGGAGCGGCACCTTGGCGGCGGCGGTGACGATGTAGGCGACGGCGAGGCCGAGCGTGTAGAGCATGCCCGGCAGGTAGAAGTTCTTCGCGTTGCCCGACATCATCGCGAAGACCGCGCCGAAGGCGACCCCGAACACCCCGCTGAAGGCGTGCTTGAGGGTGTCGCGCCGCAGCAGCCGGGCGGCGCCCATCACGACGGACAGCGCGAGCGAGGCGACGGCGGAGATCTTGATGTCGTGGTCGACCGTGTAGATCGCCACGAAGACCAGCCCGGGCACGGTGGTCTCCACCATGCCGCGCACGCCGCCGAACGCCTCGAAGAGCGCCGCCTCGGTGACCGCGCGGGCCGCCTCGTCGGTGCCCGGCGGCTGGTCGGCGCCCACCGTCTGGTCCGTGTTGTCGATCGACGTCACCTGGTTCACTCCTGTCCGACCGGACGCAGTTCGTACTTGGGGTTGAACAGCACCGGACGGCCCCGGTTCATCGAGATCCGTCCGGACGCGATGATCATGCGTCCGGGTTCTATGCCGACGATGCTGCGGCGCCCCAGCCACACCACGTCGAGTGCGGCCGAACCGTCGAACAGCTCGGCTTCCAGTGCGGGCACGCCGGCCCGGGGACGGAGCGTGACCGTACGCAGCGTACCGGTCACCGACACGATCTGCCGGTCCGAGCAGTCGGAGATCCGCGTGCAGCCGACCTCGAGGGCCTGCTGCCGCAGTTCCTCGGAGTGCAGTTCCTCCTGCGAGGAGGACAGCCGGTCGAGCATGCGGCGAAAGCGGCCCGCGGGCCGATCGGGACGGATGCCACCACTCATGCCGCCAAGGGTACCGGGATGTCCGCGCGGGACCAGAGCCCGGAACCCGCCTGCGTACGGCCGGGGCCGGGGCCGGGCACCGCGGCTACGGCTTCCCCGTCCCCGCGCCCGGGGCGGCGTCCGTGCCCTCGTCGGCATCCGCGCCCGGGGCGGTCTCCTGACCGGCGTCGACGATCCGCCCGTCGCGCAGTTCCAGCACCCGGTCGGCCAGCGCCAGCAGCTGCGTGTCGTGCGTGGCGACCAGCGCGGTCACGCCCTCGCTGCGGACCACCGCGCGCAGCAGCTCCATCACCGCGAGCCCGGTGTCCGCGTCGAGCTGGCCGGTGGGTTCGTCGGCGATCAGCAGCACCGGGCGGTTGGCGAGGGCGCGGGCGATCGCCACGCGCTGCTGCTGGCCGCCGGACAGCTCCCCCGGCCGCTGCGCGGCGTGCTCGGCCAGCCCCACCAGGCCCAGCAGCAGCGCGACCCGCTCCTCGCGCTCGCGGGCCGGGGTCCTGCGCAGCCGCATCGGCACCCCGACGTTCTCGGCCGCGGTCAGGATCGGGATCAGCCCGAAGGACTGGAAGACGAAGCCGATCCGGTCGCGGCGCAGCGCCAACAGCTCGTCGTCGCCGAGCCCGGCCAGGTCCGTGCCGTCGACGGTGATCCGCCCGCCGTCGGGGGTGTCCAGGCCGCCGACCAGGTTGAGGATCGTGGTCTTGCCGGACCCGGAACGGCCCTTGAGCGCGACCAGTTCACCGCGCGGCACCCGGAAGGACACCCCGCGCAGCGCCGCCACCGCGGTGTCGCCCGAGCCGTAGGTGCGGCGCAGGTCCTCGACGACGACCATGTCGCCGTCGGCCGCCGCCGGCTCCGCCACGGCGACGGCGGACCCCGTCGCGGCTGCTGCCGCCCGGTCGCGGTCGGTGGACTGCTCGCTCATCGGTGCTCCTCCCCCGGTGCCGGCCCGCCCCCTGGTCGCGCCGCGCCACGCTGTGCCGGCAGCCCCCGGCCGCCGCGTATCCCGTACCGTACGCTGCGGTCGGGCCGAATCCAGCCGGGCGGCCGATAACGATCCCGAAGGGTCCGCGGAAACGACGCACCCGGCTGCCGTACGCGACGGCGGCCGGGTGCGCGGGGCTGAGCGCGGCGGTTCAGTGCAGCTCGGTGATCTCCGGACCGCGCCGCATCGGGTCGATGCCGTCGCCGAACTTCGACGGCTCGCCCTGCTCGGCCGCGGCGCCGTCGGGCACCATCTGCGCGTCGTTGGGGAGTTTGAGCACGATCGGGTCGCGGGGCGCCATCGGGGCCTCGCCGCGCAGCACGACGGTGTCGCGGAAGACCGACTCCAGCACGCCCGCCGCGGCCGGCTGCACCGCGCCCTGGCCGGAGATGACACCGCGCAGGAACCAGCGCGGGCCGTCGCAGCCGACGAAGCGCACGAGCTGCACCCCGTTGGTGCCGTCGGGCAGCTGGACCGGCACCTGCGCGCGCAGCTCCCAGCCGAGCGGACCTTCGACCTCGTCGACGACGCCGCCCTGCTGGGTGATGCCCGAGGCGATCTCCTCGCGCACCTCGCCCCAGATGCCCTCGGACTTCGGGGCGGCGAACGCCTGGAGCTGGACGGCGCTGTCGCGCAGGACCACGGTCGCGGCGACGATGGACTCGCCGGCCACCTCGACCCGCAGTTCCATGCCCTCGACGCCGGGCACGAACAGGCCGCCGAGGTCGACCCGGCCCTCGCCGGGCTCCTGGACCTCGCTGATGTCCCAGGGGCCGTCGGGCCGCGGGGCGGGCGGGAGGTTGTACCCGGGCGACTCCTCGGAGTCGTCCGGCTCCGCGGCGTCCTCGGCCGAGTCCTCCGGGCCCTCGGCCTCGTCGAGCTCGTCGATGGCGTCTTCGCGCTCCTTGCGACGACGGAACACGGTCACTGTCCTTCCCGGTCGCTGCCGACCGATGCGTATCCGTTGCTGGACGTGCCCGCCGACGGTGTCTGCACCGCGGCGTGACCCCCCGTGGAGCCGAAGCCCCCCGCGGCCCTGGCAGATCCCGGCAGTTCCGCGACCTCGTGGAAGCGGACCCGTTCGACCTGCTGGACGACCAGTTGGGCGATCCGGTCGCCCGGCTGGAACCTGACGGTCTCGCGCGGGTCGAGATTGACCACGATCACCTTGATCTCCCCACGGTACCCGGCATCGACCGTTCCCGGGGCATTCACCATCGCGACCCCGCAGCGCGCGGCGAGGCCCGAGCGGGGGTGGACGAAGGCCGCGTAGCCGTCCGGCAGTGCGAGGGAGATGCCGGTGGGCAGCACCGCCCGCTCGCCGGGCGCGAGTTCGGCGGCCTCGGTGGTGATCAGGTCGGCGCCGGCGTCTCCGGGGTGCGCGTAGGCGGGGACTGGCACCGACGGGTCGAGCCGGCGCAGCAGCACGTCGACGGGCGGCTTGCTCATGGGTTCACCTCGAAGGCGCGGGCGACCTTGACCTGGTCGGGGTCGGACAGTGCGGCCTGGATCTCGTCGGGGCGGCCGTTGCTGGTGAAGTGGTCGATCTTGACCTCGACGAAGAGCGCGTCGGCGCGGACGGCGACCGGGCCGTCGGGCCCGCCGATCCGGCCGACGGCACTGCTGTAGATCTTGCGGCCGTCCACCGCGGTGCAGCGCGCGGACAGGTGCAGCGTCGCGCCGACCGGGACCGGCCGGACGAAGTCCGACTCCAGCCGCCCGGTCACCGCGATGACCCGGAGTATCCAGCTCAGCGAGCCGAGCGTCTCGTCCAGCGCGGTGGCGAGCACCCCGCCGTGCGCGAGGCCGGGCGCGCCCTGGTGGGCGGGCTGGACGGTGAACTCCGCGGTGACGCTGACGCCTTCGCCGGCCCTGGCCGCCAGGTGCAGCCCGTACGGCTGGCTCTCACCGCAGCCGAAGCAGTGCTCGTAGTGCGCGCCGAGCAGTTCGCCGGGCGCGGGCGCCTCGGGGTGGCGTACGGGCGCGACGGCGCCGGGGGGCGGCACCAGACTCGATCGGCCCGGGTTGGGGGGTGTTGTGGCTGCACTCACGCCGCAGACCTTATCGCGCGAAGGTGTGAGCGCCCCCGGTTCGCGGCGACCCCGCCTCGCCCGTACCCGGGCCCGCGTCCGCGGGCGGGCGTGGGACGCTTGTGCCATGTCCGTTTCGCAGCCTTACGACGAACGCCTCACTGTGCCGCGCTCCTGGTGGTTCATGGCCGTCGGCGCCGGGGTCGGCCTGGCGCTGGTGTTCTTCCCCTTCGGTGTGCTCGCGATGCTCGGCGGGTTGGTGGTGGGCGGCGCGCTGGCGATGATGACGGTCAGCTCGTACGGGTCCGCGCGCATCCGCGTGGTGGCCGGGTCGCTGGTCGCCGGCAAGGCCCGCATCCCGCTGGAGGCGCTGGGCGACGCGCTGGTGCTCGACCCGGCGGAGGCGGTGGCCTGGCGGTCGTACAAGGCGGACCCGCGGGCGTTCATGCTGCTGCGGTCGTACGTGCCGACGGCGGTGAAGGTCGAGGTGACCGATCCGGCGGACCCGACGCCGTACGTCTACTTGTCGACGCGTTCGCCGAAGCGGCTCGCGGAGGCGCTGAACAGCCTCAGGACGGCCGGGCGGGCGGTCTAGGCGAGCGGGGCTCGCGGGCGGGCGCCGAGGGGCTCACAGGGCCCTGTGGCGCGCTCGCCGGGGGCGGTCTAGCCGCCGGTGCCGGTGGGCGCGGGGGCGTCCGTGAGCGGCGGCCACGGAAGCTGGTGCGCGCGCAGGTCCTTGCGGACCCGGTGGGCGAGTTTGCGGGTGTCGCGCCGGTTCATCACCGCGCCGACGGCGGCACCGATCATGAACGGGGTCAGGGCGGGCATGTGCCGCAGGCTGCGGCGCATCAGCCGCTGGCGCATCTCGCGCTTCATGCCGCTGCCGAGGGCCACGTTGAGGGTCGAGGGCCGCAGCGCGTCGATACCGCGCTGCTCGGTCCACGACCATAGGTACGCGGTGGCCCGCTGGCGGACGGTGCCGGGCGCGCGCAGGCCGTAGACCTCGTGCAGCTCGGCGATGAGCTTGTACTCCACGGCGGCCACGCCCAGGGTCTCGGTGGCCAGTTCGGTCGGCATGGCGGGCGGCACCGGCAGCATGGCGGCAGCGCCCACACCGGCGCCCACCGTCATGGTGCCCTTCACCGCGGCCGCGATCAGCCGGTCGGCGATCTCGTCCGGGCCCAGCCCGGGGAACTGGGCGCGCAGGGTGGCCAGTTCGCGCACCGGGATGCGCGGAGCGGTCTCGATGAGCCGCTCGGCGACCGACGTCATCCCGGCCCTGGCCAGCCGGCCGCTCGCGCGTGCTCCACCGCCGACGCCCCGTGTGACCCCGCGGGCGGTCGCGGCCGCGAGCGAGGCCGCACGGCCCCGCTCGACGTTCCCTCTCTTCTCCTCCGGTGTGCCGGTCACGGCGCCGACCGGTCAGGCCGCGCAGTCGCGGCAGATGGGGTTGCCGTTCTTCTCCGCGGCGAGCTGGCTCCGGTGGTGCACCAGGAAGCAGCTCATGCAGGTGAACTCGTCGGCCTGCCGGGGCAGCACGCGGACCGACAGCTCCTCGTTGGAGAGGTCGGCGCCGGGCAGCTCCAGGGACTCGGCCTGGTCGAACTCGTCGACGTCGACCGCGGAGGTCGACTTCTCGTTCCGCCGGGCCTTCAGCTCCTCGATGCTGTCCTCATTGACGTCATCGTCGGTCTTGCGTGGGGTGTCGTAATCCGTAGCCATTTCGCTCTCCCCCTGTGGGTGTCTGTGGTGTCTCCAGCGCACGTAACGCGCGGGAGGCCGGACTTGTGCCCGACCCGAGGCGGAGATTTTGCCTCACATCAAGGCTCGTTACTCAATCGACACCCAATGACGCCCCCGAAGAGGTGATCACCGAGGTGGCCGATCATGGTCCGCGGCGGCCTGAAAGCCCTCCGCCAGGGATGCCTCTCCGTGTACTTCCCGTGATCATGACCTGCGGAAACATGGAATTTGCCGCCGTTTCTCCCAGATCTGTGCTCACCGAGCGTACACACTGTAAGAGATCCGTGTGCAATCGATCACAGGTGCGGCACGGCCGCGCCAGAAGTGTCGATTACTCGCAAAGCGAACAGCATCCCGGCCGGCCCGGCGTGGCGCTGCCCGCCCGGGCGTGACGCGCTTCACAGCTCACATCGGGATCGCGACCCGCATGACCAGGCCGCCTCCCTCACGCGGCTCGGCGGCGATCACCCCGCCGTGGGCTCTGGCGACCGAGCGGACGATGGACAGCCCCAGCCCGACGCCCTTGTCGCTGCCCGTGCGCTCGGTGCGCAGCCGGCGGAAGGGCTCGAACATGTTGTCCACCTCGTACGCGGGCACCACCGGTCCGGTGTTCGCCACCACCAGCAGCGCCTGGCCGTGCTCCGCGCTGGTGGTCACATCGACCCAGCCGCCCTCGGGCACGTTGTAGCGCACGGCGTTCTGCACCAGGTTCAGCGCGATCCGCTCCAGCAGCACGCCGTTGCCCTGCACGACCGCGGGAGCCAGCGACTCGCGCAGCGCCACGCCCTTGTCCGCGGCCTCCCCGCGGCTTTGCTCCAGCGCTCTGGAGGCCGCCTCGGCCAGGTCGACGGGCTTGCGGTCCACGATCTCGTTCTCGCTGCGGGCCAGCAGCAGCAGTCCCTCGACCAGCTGCTCGCTGCGCTCGTTGGTGGCCAGCAGCGTCTTGCCCAGCTGCTGGAGGTCCGGCGAGGCGTTCGGGTCGGCGAGCTGCACCTCCAGCAGGGTGCGGTTGATCGCCAGCGGGGTGCGCAGCTCGTGCGAGGCGTTGGCGACGAAGCGGCGCTGGGCGGTGAAGGAGCGCTCCAGCCGGTCCAGCATGCCGTCGAAGGTGTCGGCCAGCTCCTTCAGCTCGTCGTCCGGGCCGTCCAGCTCGATGCGGCGCTTGAGGTCGGAGCCGACCACGCCGCGCGCGGTGCGGGTGATCCGGCCGAGCGGCGCCAGCACCCGGCCGGCCATCACGTAGCCGAAGGCGAAGGCGACCACGGCCAGGCCGATCAGGGCCAGCAGCGACCGCTTGAGCAGGGTGCCCAGCGCCTCGTCGCGCTGGTGCTGCATACAGGCGTTGATCGCGTTGATCACCTGGTCGTTGGTGGTCTGCGGGGTGACCTGCACGCAGCTGCCCGCGACCGAGCGGATCTGGATGCCGGCGATCTCGAACGGCAGCTCGGCGCCCTTGTGGATCGCCTGCGCCGCCAGCAGGTAGATGATCCACAGCAGCACGACGCCGGCGATCAGGAACATCCCCCCGTACAGCACGGTGAGGCGTATCCGGATCGTGGGCCGCAGCCAGGGCGGCCGGTTCTCGGCGGGCGCGGGGTCCCAGGTCGGGCGCGGCGGCGCGGACGGCCGGGTCGGCGTCGGCCCCACGGGGCCCGGGGAGGAGGGGTGGGCCATGGCGGATCAGATCCGGTAGCCGGAGCCGGGCACCGTGACGATCACCGGCGGCTCGCCGAGCTTGCGGCGCAGGGTCATCACGGTCACCCGCACCACGTTGGTGAACGGGTCGGTGTTCTCGTCCCACGCCTTCTCCAGCAGCTGCTCGGCGGAGACCACCGAGCCCTCGCTGCGCATCAGGACCTCCAGGACGGCGAACTCCTTGGGCGCGAGGTGGACCTCCCTGCCGTCGCGGAACGCCTCCCGGCGGTTGGGGTCCAGCCGGATGCCGGAGCGCTCCAGCACCGGCGGCAGGGCCGTGGTGGTCCGCCGCCCGAGCGCGCGCACCCGGGCGGTCAGCTCGGTGAAGGCGAACGGCTTGGGCAGGTAGTCGTCGGCGCCCAGCTCCAGGCCCTCGACCCGGTCGCTCACATCGCCCGCCGCGGTGAGCATGAGCACCCGGGTCGGCATGCCGAGGCCGACGATCTGGCGGCACACCTCGTCACCGTGCACCACCGGCAGGTCGCGGTCGAGCACCACCACGTCGTAGTCGTTGACGCCGATCCGCTCCAGGGCGGCACCGCCGTCGTAGACCACGTCGACGGCCATGGCTTCGCGCCGCAGGCCGGTGGCAACCGCATCGGCGAGCAGTTGCTCGTCCTCGACGACCAGTACGCGCAAGGCGCTGTCCTTCCGTGAGCTGTGGGAATCTTCATCCATCCTGCACCGGGCCCCCGTAAATCGGCGGTAAGGGGGAGGGCCCGCGGGCCCGAGGGGTGGGACGCCGCGGACCGGTGGACGGGACGCCGCGAAGGGGTGGAAATTCGTTTCCGCGGGTGAGGTTTCCGGGGCCGGCGGGGTGGGGAGGACGGCTTTACACCCACCCACCACGCCTTGCCCCGCGCTTCCCGCGCGAGGGCGACGGGCTTGACACTCGCGTGTCAACGGAGACGACGAGGGGGCGCACCATGGACGCGTTCACGAATGGCATCCTCCAGCGCATACACAGCACGGAGTCCGATCTGCGCCGGGCCCGGGAGACGGGCGACGACTTCCTCGCCGAGGTCGAGCAGGGTGAGCTGGACGACCTGCGCCGCCTGGCCGCCGAGCACGGGGTGGACGTACGGCCCAAGGTCGCCTGAACCTCCGGCTCCCCAAGCCGCACGCCCCGGCCGCCAGGAAGGCGCCGGGGCGTTCGCATGCCCGGCCGGACCCGCCGCGCTCGGCGAACGGGGACGGCGAAGGGCCCGCTCAGGGGCGTACCAGGGGGTCTGTACGCCCGTGTGCGGGCCCGCCGCCCGGTCCGGGTGGATCTAGTCGTGCCAGGCGCCCAGCTCGTCCAGGCGGCGCTGGAGCGGCTCGAAGAGCCCGGGCGGTGCGGCCACGGCCAGCTCCCCGGACGGCGGCTCGCCCGGCCGCCCGCCGGTCAGCGCCCCGGCCTCCCGGGCGAAGAGGTCGCCGGCCGCCAGGTCCCAGGGGTTCAGGCCCCGCTCGTAGTACGCGTCCAGGCGGCCGCAGCCGACGTCCGCGAGGTCGATGGCCGCCGAACCGGCCCGGCGGATGTCGCGGACCTGCGGCAGCAGCCCCTTGATCACCTCGGCCATCGCGACCCGGCGCTCGCGCAGGTAGCTGAAGCCGGTGGCGACGAGCGCGTGCTCGAAGTCCGGCGCAGGGCGGCAGTGCGCCCGCACCCCGGCCACGTACGCGCCGCCGCCGCGCACCGCCTGGTACGTCTCGCGGCGCATCGGCGCCTCCACGACGCCCACGACGGTCTGCCCGTCGCGCTCCGCGGCGATGCTCACCGACCAGGAGGGCAGGCCGTAGAGGTAGTTCACGGTGCCGTCGAGCGGGTCGATCACCCAGCGCACCCCGCTGGTGCCCGGGCTGCTCGCGCCCTCCTCGCCCAGGAAGCCGTCGTCGGGGCGCAGCCGCCCGATGTACGCGGTGATCAGCTTCTCGGCGGCGATGTCCATCTCGGTCACGACGTCGATCGGGCTGGACTTGGTGGCGGCCACGCCCAGGTCCGCGGGGCGGCCGTCCCGTAGCAGCGCGCCGGCCCTGCGGGCCGCCTCCAGCGCGATCGCCAGCAGTTCGGCGTCCTCACCGGTGGCGGCGGGACCGGCGGCGGGCGCGTCCTGCTCCGCCGCGCCGTTGGCAGATGTGCTCATTCCGGTCTCCTCAGTCGGTTCCTGCGGCGGCGGGCCGGCTCGGCCGGCCCCGGTCGGCGGCCGGGCAGCAGCCCGCGGGGCACACGTCGTGGCTCGGGCCCAGCCGCCCGAGCGCGCAGCGGACCGGCGCCAGGCCCCGCTCGGTCGCCGCGCGCTCCAGCACCAGCTCGCGCACCGCGGCGGCGAAGCGCGGGTCGGCGCCCACGGTGGCGGCGCGGCTGACCGGCAGCCCGAGCTCGGCTGCCTTGGCCGCGGCCTCGGTGTCGAGGTCGTACTTGACTTCCATGTGGTCCGAGACGAAGCCGATCGGCACCATGACCACCGCGGGCGCGCCGTCGGCGTGCTCGCTCTCCAGGTGGTCGCAGATGTCCGGCTCCAGCCACGGGATGTGCGGGGCGCCGGAGCGCGACTGGTAGACCAGCTGCCAGTCGCGGTCGGCGCCGGTGGCCTGCCGGACGCGGTCGGCGACCAGCCGGGCCGTCTCCAGGTGCTGCGCGACGTACGCGCCGCCGTCGCCGTGGGCGGCGACCGGTCCGGAGGTGTCGGCCGCGGCGGTGGGGATGGAGTGCGTGGTGAAGGCCAGGCGCGCGCGGTCGCGGACGTCGGCGGGCAGCGCGGCGAGCGCGGCGAGGGTGTTGTCGACCATCGGCTCCACGAAGCCCGGGTGGTTGAAGTAGTGCCGCAGCTTGTCCACCCGCAGCGCCGGGCGGCCCTCCTCGGCGAGGACGGCCAGCGAGGCGGCGAGGTTCTCCCGGTACTGGCGGCAGCCGGAGTACGACGCGTAGGCGCTGGTGGCCAGCACCAGCACCCGGCGGTGCCCGGCGTCGGCGATCTCGCGCAGCGCGTCGGTCAGATAGGGCGCCCAGTTCCGGTTGCCCCAGTAGACGGGCAGGTCGACGCCCTGGTCGGAGAACTCCTTGCGGAGCGCGGCCAGCAGCTCGCGGTTCTGCTCGTTGATCGGGCTGACCCCGCCGAACAGGAAGTAGTGCTTGCCGACCTCCTTCAACCGCTCGCGCGGGATGCCGCGCCCCCGGGTGACGTTCTCCAGGAACGGCACCACGTCGTCCGGGCCCTCCGGCCCGCCGAAGGAGAGCAGCAGCAGAGCGTCGTAGGGGCCGGTGTCCGGTCCGTTCGGCGCCGCGGGTCGGTCCGGCGCGGCGTTCGGGTCACGCTGATCAGGCATGCCTCCGATCCTGCCACCTCGCCCCGCCCCGCCCGGCGCCCGGGCTCCGCGGAACTCCTCCGAACTCCTCAGACACTCCGCAGAAAAACGACTTGCCGCGCTCCGTAAGCTGTACTCGCCAGCTCTGTTCCTTACGCGGGACCCCCTACCGTCCTGCCTGTCCCGACGGCGACGACGCCGGGGAGCGCCACGTGACCAGCCCCTACCGCGCGATCTACCGGACCCCGGGCGCCATGGCGTTCAGTGTGGCCGGGCTGGTCGGCCGGATGCCCCTGTCGATGCTCGGCATCGGCATCGTGACGATGGTCTCCCAGGTGACCGGGCGGTACGGCCTGGCCGGCGCGCTGTCGGCCACCCTGGCGCTGTCCGGCGCCGTGACCGGGCCGCGCATCTCCCGGCTGGTCGACCGCCACGGGCAGCGGAGGGTGCTGCGCCCGGTCTGCGCGGTGACGGTGGTGTCGGTGGCCGGGCTGCTGGCCTGCACCTGGGCGGGCGCACCGGACTGGGCGTACTTCGTGTGCGTGCTGGGCGCCGGGACCACCCCGAGCACCGGCGCGATGGTGCGGGCCCGCTGGTCGGAGCTGCTGCGCGACACCCCGGAGCAGCTGCACACCGCGTACTCGGTCGAGGCGGTCGTCGACGAGATCGTCTTCATCGTCGGCCCGATCCTGTCGGTGGGCCTGAGCACCGGCTGGTTCGCCGAGGCCGGGCCGCTGCTGGCGGCGGTGTTCCTGGCCGCGGGGGTGCTGGCGCTGACCGCGCTGCGCGGCACCGAGCCGGTGCCGCACCCCGACGCGCACCGGGCGGGCGGCTCAGTGCTGGCCGCGCCGGGGCTCGCAGTGCTGGTCGGGGTCTTCGTCGGCACCGGCGCGATGTTCGGCGCGGTGGAGGTGGTCACCGTCGCGTTCGCCGACGAGCGCGGCCACAAGGCGCTGGCGAGCGTGGTGCTGGCCACCTACGCGCTCGGTTCGTGCGTCGCGGGGCTGGTGTTCGGGCTGAGCCGGCCGCGCGGGACCGTCGCCGGCCGGTTCCGGGCGGGCATCGCGCTGATGGCGGTGAGTATGATCCCGCCACTACTGGTCGGGAGTCTCCACTTCCTGGCCTTGGCGCTGTTCGTCTCCGGCCTGACCATCGCCCCCACGATGGTGAACGCGATGGGCCTGGTCGAACAGCTGGTACCCCGGGGGCGGTTGACCGAGGGCATCACGTGGACCAGCACGGGTCTCGCGGTCGGCGTCGCCGCGGGCGCCGCGCTCGCCGGTCGGGTGATCGACACGCACGGTGCCTCGGCCGCCTACTGGGTGAGCACCTCCGCCGCGGTCTTCGCGGCGGCGGTGGCGTTCCTCGGCTACCGCCGGCTGCGGCCGGCACCGGATCGGGAGGAGCACGACCACGATGGGCCGGACCGCAAGCGCACTGAGGACCAGCGACGGCAAAACGGCGCCCGCGAGGGCGAGGGAGTGGCGTAACTGGGCGGGCAACGTCCGCGCGCGCCCCGGGCGGGTCGCCGCGCCCGCCTCCGTCGACGAACTCGCCGCGGCCGTGCGGAAGGCCGCCGCCGACGGGCTGCGGGTGAAGGCGGTCGGCTCCGGCCACTCCTTCACCGCGGCCGCGGCCACCGACGGGCTGCTGGTGCGGCCCGAAGGCCTGACCGCGATCCGGTCGATCGACGCCGCGGCCGGCACCGTGACGGTGGAGTCGGGGGTGCAGTTGCGGCAGCTCAACGCGGCGCTGGCCGGCGCCGGGCTGTCGCTGCGGAACATGGGCGACATCATGGCGCAGACGGTGGCCGGCGCCACCAGCACCGGCACCCACGGCACCGGCCGCGACTCCGGCTCGATCGCCGCGCAGCTGACCGCGCTGGAACTGGTCACCGCCGACGGGTCGGTGCTGCACTGCTCGGCCGGCCAGCACCCGGAGGTCTTCGCCGCCGCCCGGGTCGGGCTGGGCGCGCTCGGCGTGGTCAGCGCCCTCACCTTCGCCGTCGAGCCGCTGTTCCTCCTCACCGCCCGCGAGGAGCCGATGACCTTCGACCGGGTCACCGCGGACTTCGACCGGCTCGTCGCGGAGAACGAGCACTTCGAGTTCTACTGGTTCCCGCACACCGAGGGCTGCACCACCAAGCGCAACAACCGCACCGCCGGCCCGGCCGCCCCGGTGCCCGCGCTGCGCGGCTGGATCGACGACGAACTGCTGTCCAACGGCGTGTTCCAGGCCGCCTGCGCGCTGGGGCGGGTCGCCCCCGCGGCGATCCCCGGGATCGCGAGGCTCTCCAGCCGCGCGCTGTCCGCCCGGACGTACACCGACATCCCCTACAAGGTCTTCACCAGCCCGCGCCGGGTGCGGTTCGTGGAGATGGAGTACGCGGTGCCACGCGAGGCCGCGGTGCCGGTGCTGCGGGAGTTGAAGGCCATGGTGGAGCGCTCGGACCTGCGCGTCAGCTTCCCGGTGGAGGTGCGGGTGGCGCCGGCCGACGACATCGCGCTGTCCACCGCGTCCGGCCGGGACAGCGCCTATGTCGCGGTGCACATGTACCGCGGCAGCCGCTACCAGGAGTACTTCACCGCGGTCGAGCGGATCATGGTCGCGGCCGGCGGTCGGCCGCACTGGGGCAAGATGCACACCCGGGACGCGGCGTACCTGCGCGCGGCCTACCCGCGGTTCGACGAGTTCACCGCGCTGCGCGACCGGCTCGACCCGGAGGGGGTCTTCGACAACGACTACCTGCGCCGGGTGCTGGGGCCCCGTACGTGACGGGTGACGACGACTTCGCTCCGTACGTCCCCTTTTGGGTGATGAACGACGCGCTCCCGTGTGAGACGGGTCACCCAACTCCCGCTCCCCGCACGACATTCGCTGGCGCGGCAGCCGCCCCGCGGTGGCCCGAATGGAGTACCGTGACGAATCCTGGCTGCCGGTGCCCGGCCGGCGCCCAGGACGCGTGGCGGGGAGTCGGGAGCACTCGTCCCGGGGTGCCATCATTGGTCACACACGGTGGCCAACTGACCACCGTCCCATGACGGCGTGTCACCATCTCGTCCCGACACGCCGGATAACTCGGCAAGGTTGTGGCACGCTGCACCCGGGCAGGCCACACTCGTTCAACGGGAGCAGCGACGCACGTGACGTCGGCAGGCACCACCCGGGAGGTAACCGTGCCCGAACTGCGGGTCGTGGCCGTCAGCAACGACGGCACCCGACTGGTGCTCAAAGCTGCCGACAGCACGGAGTACACCCTCCCGATCGACGAGCGGCTGCGCGCCGCCGTGCGCAACGACCGCGCGCGGCTCGGGCAGATCGAGATCGAGGTCGAGAGCCATCTGCGGCCGCGGGACATCCAGGCCCGGATACGAGCCGGCGCTTCGGCCGAGGAGGTCGCCCAGCTCGGCGGCATCCCGGTGGAGCGGGTGCGGCGGTTCGAGGGGCCGGTGCTGGCGGAGCGGGCCTTCATGGCCGAGCGCGCCAGGAAGACCCCGGTCCGCCGCCAGGGCGAGACCACCGGGCCGCAGTTGGGCGAGGCGGTCGCCGAACGCCTGCTGCTGCGCGGCGCGGAGAAGGACACCGTGCTGTGGGACTCCTGGCGCCGCGACGACGGCACCTGGGAGGTCCTGCTCGTCTACCAGGTCGCCGGCGAACCGCACTCGGCGTGCTGGACGTACGACCCGCCGCGCCGCCTGGTGCAGGCGGTCGACGACGAGGCACGGGCGCTGATCGGCGAGACCGCGCAGACCCAGGGCCAGGAGCCGAGCTTCCCGTTCGTGCCCCGGATCGCCCGGCTGCCCAGGGACCGCCCGCTGGACCGCCCCGGCCAGGAACGGCCCGAGCGGCCCGAGCGGCCCGAACGCGACCGGCAGGACCGCGAGGCGCGCGCCGAGGAGCAGCCGGAGGAGCGCGACTCGCTCACCAGCCTGCTCGAAGCGGTGCCGAGCTTCCGCGGCGACATGGTGGTGCCGGCTCCCCCGGTGCCGCCGGACGCCGCTCCGGCGGTGGAGGTGCCGCAGGAGGAGTCGGAGGAGGCCGCTCCGGCGGCCAGCGCCGGCGCGGGGTCGGCGTATGCGGACGTGCTGATGCCGCGCGCCGTGGCGGGCCACCGGGACCGCCTCAAGGGCACCACCGACCGCCAGGCCGAGGCGGACGGTGTCCGGCCGGGCCGGCGCGCCACGGTGCCGAGTTGGGACGAGATCGTCTTCGGCAGCCGCCGCAAGAAGCAGGAGTAGACCGGCTCCTTGCGGGGAATCGGGACACCAGACCGGGAGCCGACGGCCGTAAGGGGCAGCCACCATGGTGGCTGCCCCTTACGCGTACGGTCCCGGCGCGTATGCGCGGCTCAGCCCGGCTGGTCGCCCGTGGCCACCGGGCGGGACGGGTCGGCGCCCCACTCGCTCCAGGAGCCGACGTACAGCGCCGCGGGGACGCCCGCCACGGCCAGCGCGAGGATCTCGTGCGCGGCGGAGACGCCCGAGCCGCAGTAGACGCCCACCTCCGCGCCGGGGGTCGCGCCCAGGGCGCGGAAGCGCGCCGCGAGTTCGGCCGCGGTGCGGAAGCGGCCGTCCTCGGTGACGTTCTGCGTCGTGGGGGCGCTCACCGCGCCCGGGATGTGGCCGGCGACGGGGTCGATCGGCTCGCTCTCGCCGCGGTACCGCTCCCCCGCCCGGGCGTCCAGCAGCAGCCCGCGGCGGGCGAGTTCGGCGGCGCCGGCCGCGTCGAGCACCGGCAGCGCGCCGGGCCGCGGCACGAAGTCCCCGTCGCCCGGCGGCGGTTCCTCGGTGCTCAGCGGCAGCCCCGCCGCCTTCCACGCCGCCAGCCCGCCGTCCAGCACCCGCACCCGCTCGTGGCCCGCCCAGCGCAGCAGCCACCACGCGCGGGCCGGCCCCCAGCCGTTCCAGTCGTCGTAGAGCACCACGTCGGTGTCCGCGCCGACGCCCGCCGCGCGCATCGCCGCGCCGAGCACCTCGACGTCCGGCAGCGGGTGGCGGCCGCGCGGGCCGGGCGCCGCGGCGAGGGCGGCGTCCAGGTCGACGTAGCGGGCGCCGGGGATGTGGCCGGCCGCGTACTCGCCGTGCCCGGGCGGCCCGCCCATCCGGTAGCGGACGTCGAGCACGGCGGTGGCGGCGGGCGCCGCGGCCAGTTCTGCCGCGGTGATGATGGGTTCCATGCCCCCATTGTGGGCGGCGGCCGGGGCCGGCGCCGCGGTCCGGGCGCGGCAGCCCGGCGGTTCAGCCCGGGTGGTTGACCGGCAGCACGTCCGGCGAGAGCGTGCCTGCCGCGGCCGACGCGCTCGTCATCCGGCGCCGGTGGTGGCGGCGGCAGAGCACTTCGTAGCCGACCTCGGCGGCGCGGTCCACGTCGCCGATCACCACCTGGGCGCCCTCGACCACCATGACGCCGCCGATCGTGCGCGCGTTGTGGGTGGCGCGGGCTCCGCACCAGCACAGCGCCTCCACCTGGAGCGTCTCTATCCGGTCGGCCAGTTCCATCAGCCGCCGCGAACCGGGGAAGAGCCGGGTGCGGAAGTCGGTGGTGATGCCGAACGCGTAGACGTCCAGGTCGAGTTCGTCCACCACCCGGGCCAGCTGGTCGATCTGCTCCGGCGCGAGGAACTGCGCCTCGTCGACGACCGCGTAGTCCACCCGGCCGCCGCGGCTGATCACCCCGACCAGGTGGCTGTACAGGTCCATGCCGTCGGCCACCTCCACCGCGTCGGTGACCAGGCCGAGCCGGGAGGAGAGCTTGCCCTGTCCGGCGCGGTCGTCCCGGGTGAAGATCACCGCCTGGAGGCCGCGGGCGGTGCGGTTGTGGACGATCTGCAACGCGAGGGTGCTCTTGCCGCAGTCCATCGTTCCGGAGAAGAAGACCAGCTCGGACATGGGAGGGACGACGGCCTTTCGGTGCGGCGGAGGGGGCGGACGGGACGCGGCGGCAAGGACGGTCAGGGCACGGACGGGCGGTCAGAGCACGGGCGGGCAGGGCTCAGGCGGGCAGGACACGGACGGCGGCGCGGCGGACGCCCTCAGGAGCGTACTTCGAGCAGCGGCACCAGCTGCTCGACGGGGGCCATGGAGCCGTGCAGGCCCACCATCTTCGACTCCCCGGGTTCGCCGCGGCCCGCCACGATCGCGATGTCGTCGCGCGCCACGGCCACCACGTCCCCGATCCGGCCCAGCACCCGCGGCTCGCACTGCGGCCCGAACCAGCCCGCGGCCACCGCCTCCGCGCGGCCGGCCACCCACATCCGGTCGCCGAGCACCTCGCGCCACACCGCGAGCACATCGGCCGCGGCGCCGGGCACCGCGTACACGTGCCGGGCCCGGCCCTCGCCGCCCAGCACCGCGACCCCCGCGCGCAGCTCCCAGTCCTCGTCGAAGTCGATCCTGGACTCCTCGTCGAACGGGATGTCGATCATGCCGTGGTCGGCGGTGACGTACAGGGCGCTGCGCGGCGGCAGTTTCTCGGCCAGGCGCTGCGCCAGCCGGTCGACCATGGCCAACTGCCCGCGCCAGGCGTCGGAGTCGACGCCGTAGCGGTGGCCCATGCCGTCCAGTTCGCTGTAGTACGTGTAGACCAGCGCGCGGTCGGCGGCGGCGAGCCGGTCGGCGGCCAGGTCCATCCGCTCCTCGCCGGACAGCCGCCCGTGGAAGGTGCCGCCGGACAGCGCGACCTTCGTCAGCGGGGTCTGCGCGAAGGCCGGCGAGGAGACCTGGCAGGTGGCGATGCCGGCCGCGTCGGCGAGCCGGAAGACGGTCGGGTGCGGCTGCCAGGCGCCCGGCGCGGTCCACGGCTGCCAGCGCAGCTGGTTCATCAGCTCGCCGGTGGCGGGGTTGAGCGCGGTGTACCCGGCCAGGCCGTGTGCGCCCGGCGGCAGGCCGGTGCCGACGGAGGCGAGCGAGGTGGCGGTGGTGGACGGGAAGCCGGCGGTGAGCGGGCGGCCGCTGCCGCCGAGCGAGGTGCCCAGCAGCGAGGTGAGGTAGGGCGCCTCGTCGGGGTGGCGCAGGATCAGCTCCCAGCCGAGCCCGTCCACCAGGAACACGCAGACCCGGTCGGCCGGTTCGAGGACCAGTCCGGTGGCCGGCATGCCGGGGACGCCGAACCCGGCGACCGCGGCGGGGATCACGTCGCACAGCGCGGCGGTGCCGTAGGCGGGGACCGGGGCGGTGCGCGGGTCGAGCGGCTCGGGGTCGTGGGTGTCGGGCGGTGCTCCGGCCATCAGTCCGTGGCCGCTGTCGCCTCGGAGAGGGCCTGCGCGAAGGCAAGGGCCTGCCGCACGGTGTCGGGGCCGTCCCCGGCCTCGCTCACCCGCAGCGAGAGGTCGTCCACGGTGGAGGAACCGGTGTAGCCGTGGTCGGCCTCGCAGTTGGGGTCGCCGCAGGCGGCCGGCTCCAGGTCGATCCGGGAGACGGCGCCCCAGCCGATGGTGAGCACCACCTCGCGCGGCAGGGTGCCCGGCTGGCCGGGGGTGCCGGGCGTGTAGGACTCGGGGTTGGCCACCACCCGGCTGACCACCACCGAGGAGATCCGGCCGATCTTCACCGATTCGGTGGAGGTGGTCGCGTACGGGCTCGGCGAGGTGTCGTCGGCGGCCTGCTCGTCGGTGTGGCTGACGATGAAGCGGCTGCCGGTGAGCACCAGCACCGTCACGTGCCGCCGCACCTCATTGGCGTCGAAGGTGGTCTCCTGGTGGACCAGGTACGACGTGACCGGCTCGCGCCCCACGGCCGCCTCTACGGCCTCGGCCACCAGGGCCGGGTAGTAGCCGCTGCGCTCGATGGCCGTGCGCAGTCCCTGCGTCGTCGTACCGGTCTTCGCCATGCCGTCCATCCTATGCGCGCGCCAGGGCGTTCAGTACGTCGTCAGGGCGCGCGGGCCCAGGTCCGTACGGGCCGGCGGGGTTGCCAGCCGGACCCGCGCGCCGAGCACGCTCAGGCCGCGCGGGGCGACCACCACGGGCTCCAGGTCGACCGCGACCACTTCCGGCAGGTCGTCGGCGAGCATCGACACCCGCAGCAGCAGTTCCTCCAGGGCCGCGGTGTCCACCGGTTCGGCGCCGCGCCAGCCGAAGAGCATGGGCGCGGACTTGATGGAGCGCACCAGTTCCGCGGCATCGCGGTCGGTGGCCGGAACCAGCCGGTGCGCCACGTCGCCCAGCAGTTCGGAGGGTGCCCCGGCCAGCCCGAAGGAGAGCACCGCCCCGGCCGCCGGGTCCACCCCGGCCCGTACCACCGTGTCGACTCCGCGCGGGGCCATCGCCTGGACCACCGGGCGCAGTTCGGCGGGGCCGCCCAGCCGCGTGGTCAGCTCGCCGTAGGCCCGCCGCAGGTCGTCCTCGTCGGCGAGGTCGAGCCGTACGCCGCCGAGGTCGGCCCGGTGGCGCAGGTGGGGCGCGGTGGTCTTCAGCGCCACCGGGTAGCCGAGCGCGGCGGCGGCCTCGGCGGCGGCGTCCGGGTCGGGCGCGGGCCGGGCCAGCCGGACCTCGATGCCGTAACGGCCGAGCAGGGCCGCGGTGTCGGCGTCGGTGAGGGTGACGCCCTCGTCGGGGGGCGTGCCCGGGGGCAGCAGCCGGCGGACGTCGGCGGCCGCGCCGTCCTCGTCGATGCCGTCCAGCTCCGGCACGCGGCCGGGGTCGGCCTCGCCGGCGCGCCAGGCGGCGTAGGCGGTGGCCTCGGCGAGCGAGCGGACGGCGCGGTCCGGGGCGCGGTAGGCGGGGATGCGGGCGGCGGGCGGGCCGCTGTCGTCGGCGGGGGCGCCGAGCCGGTCGGCCATGGCGTCCAGGGCGAGGTGGACCACGACGACGGGCTTGGCCGCGCCGGCGGCGGCGGCGCGCAGGGCGGCGGCCAGTTCCGGGTCGTCGCCGGCCTCGGGGTCGGATGCGGGGCCGGGTACGGGGTCAGGACCGGGTCCGGTGGCCGGGGCGGCGCCCGGATCGGGGGTGCCGGCCGGGGTGGCGCTCGCTTCGCGCGCGGGGCTCGGCGGGGTGGGGAGCGTGGCCGCGTCACTGGGGTCGCTCGGGTCGGCGGTCAGCAGGTCGGTGCCGACCCGCGGGATCGCGGTGACCACCACCGCGTCGCTGCCGGGGTCGGCGAGGGCGGCGGTGAGCGCGGCGGCGAAGTCGTCCGGGCCGGCCGCGGTGGTGAGGTCGGCCGGGGCGGCGGGGCGCAGCCCGGCGGTGAGCGCCGAGTCGTAGGTGAGCAGGCCCAGTGACTCGGAGTTGCCGAGGATGGCGACGCGGTCGCCGGCCGGGAGCGGCTGGAGGGCCAGGAACAGCCCGGCGTCCAGGAGTTCGGTGACGGTGTCCACCCGCATCACCCCGGCCTGCCGGAACAGCGCGGACACCGTGGAGTCCGGGATGCGGGGGGACGGCACCTCGTGTCCTGCGGGCACCGCGCCGGAGTGCAGGGCGCCCTTCACCACGACCACGGGCTTGTCGGCGGCGGCGCGGCGGGCGAGCCGGGTGAACTTGCGCGGGTTGCCGAACGACTCCAGGTACATCAGCACCGCGCTGGTGTCCGGGTCGTCCTGCCAGTACTGGAGCATGTCGTTGCCGGAGACGTCGGCGCGGTTGCCCGCCGAGACGAAGGCGGACGGGCCCAGCCCGCGGCGGTGCAGCCCGGACAGCAGGGCGATGCCGATGGAGCCGGACTGGGTGAACAGCCCGAGCTTGCCGCGGCGCGGCATGTCGGGCGACAGCGAGGCGTTCAGCCGGGAGTCGGGCGCGGTGTTGATCACTCCGAACGCGTTCGGCCCGATCACCCGCATGCCGTGGGAGCGGGCCTGCCGGACCAGTTCGCGCTGCCGGGCCCGGCCCTCGGGGCCGGTCTCGGAGTAGCCCGCGCTGACCACGACCAGGCCCCGTACCCCGGCGGCGCCGCAGTCGGCGACGGCCTCGGGCACCCGCTGGGCGGGCACCGCCACCACCGCGAGGTCGACGCTCGCACCGCTGTCCGCGATCCGACGGACCGAGCGGTGCCCGGGCACCCCGCCGAGGTCGGTGCCGCCCTCGGGGAAGGCGTGGTTGACCGCGTAGAGCCGCCCGGTGAAGCCGCCGGCCGCGATGTTGCGCAGCAGCGTGCGGCCGATGCCGCCCGGGCGGCGTCCGGTGCCGACCACCGCGACGGACTCCGGCCGCAGCAGCCGCTGGACCGAGCGGGCCTCGGCGCGGTGCTCGCGGGCGCGCATCACGCGTACCGACTCGTCGGTGGGTTCCAGGTCGAGGTCGAGGTGGACCACGCCGTCGGCGAAGCTGCGCTGCTGGGTGTAGCCGGCGTCGGTGAAGACCTTGACCATCTTGCGGTTGGCGGGCAGGACTTCGGCGGTGAAGTGCAGGATGCCGCGCTCCCGGGCGACCGCGGCGATGTGTTCGAGCAGCGCGGAGGCGACGCCGCGGCCCTGGTGCGCGTCCTGGACGAGGAAGGCGACCTCGGCGCGGGTGGCGGCCGGGCCGGAGGCGGCGCGCCCCTGGTCGTCGGTGCGGTCGTAGCGGACGGTGGCGATGAACTCGCCCCCGACGGTGGCGGCCAGGCCGACCCGGTCGTTGTAGTCGTGGTGGGTGAAGCGGTGCACGTCCCGGTCGGACAGCCGCGGGTAGGGCGCGAAGAACCGGTAGTACTTCGACTCGTCGGAGACCTGTTCGTAGAAGTGGACCAGCCGTCCGGCGTCCTCCGGGCCGATCGGCCGGATGCGGGCGATGCTGCCGTCGCGCAGCACCACGTCGGCCTCCCAGTGGACGGGGTACGGCTGGTCGCTCATGTCCCCAGCGTATGCGCCGGAGCGCGTGGGGTGTCTGCTCGCGCCGCCGACGCGCAGGGGGCAGTCTGGGGGAGGCCGTTTCCCGCGCGGGCCGGCCGGCGCACGCAGCGCCGGGGGCCTGCCGGGGCGGCCGGGACCTGCTGGACCACCTGTGCGGACCGCACCGACCCGAAGGGCTTCACCATGGCTGAGCGGCACGTCAACGTCGGTTGGGCGGACGGCCTGCACGCCCGCCCCGCTTCCATCTTCGTGCGCGCGGCGACGGCCGCCGGGGTGCCGGTGACGATCGCCCGGGCCGGCGGCGAACCGGTCAACGCCCGCTCGATGCTGGCGGTGCTGGGCCTGGGGGTGCAGGGCGGCGAGGAGGTCGTGCTCGACTCGCCGGCCGAGGGCGCCGAGGCGGCGCTGGACCGGCTGGTGAAGCTCGTCGCCGAGGGCCTGGAGGAGTTGCCCGAGACGGTCTGAGCGCCCCGCTCCCCGGGCGGGCCGCGGCCGGGCCGCGGGCGCACGGAATTCCCCCGGCGCGGCGGAATTCACCGGCCCTCGCATATCCAGTCGGAAAGAGCGCCCGCAATCCGCACCCGGCCACCGCCCGAAAAACACCGGGGTGCCGACCGGCCCGGTTTTCCGGCGCGACCGGGGAGAGCAATTCACGTTCTTGTATACGGCGCCATTGTTAAGCGCGGCGGCGCCCCACGTGTACGGCGTGTTTCGGGGTTCTCACCGCGGTGGCGCGCTCCACATGCAGCGCGGCCAGCCGGCGGGCCCGCTCGGCGTCGCCGCGGGCCACCGCGTCCACGATCGCCGCGTGCTCCTCCCACGCCTGCGCGGCGCGGTCGGCGCTGCCCCCGCCGTACACCCAGGCGATCTTGTGCCGCAGCTGGGTGAGCAGCGCGGCCAGCGTGGGGCTGCCGGACGCCTGCGCCAGTGTCTCGTGGAACCAGCCGCCGAGGGCCGGCAGATCCGACAGCTGGCCCTGCACCGCCCGCTCCTGGCCCAGTCTGACCAGGCCGCGCAGCACCTTCAGGTGCGCCTCGCCGCGCCGCTGCGCCGCTCTCGCCGCGCCCAGCGGCTCCAGCAGGCCGCGCAGCTCCAGCAGGTCCGCGGCCTCCTGCTCGGTCGGCTCGGCCACCGACGCGCCGGCGTGCCGCCGGGTGCGGACGAAGCCCTCGGACTCCAGGGTGCGCAGCGCCTCGCGCACCGGCACCCGCGACACCCCGTACCGCTGCGCGAGCAGTTCCTCGGTCAGGCGGCTGCCGGGCGGGAAGAATCCGCCCACGATGTCGTCGCGGATCGCCGTACACACCACCTGGGCCGAGATACGCCGATCGGTGCCCCCCGCGCCGTTCACATCCGTTTCCGCATCACACGAACTCCGCTCTCTCCCCGTAAGCGTTCTGCCGCGACTCTATTGCAGCAGGGGGCGGTTGGGAAAGCAGCCCCCGAATTACCGGAAAGTCCGGTTCGTTTTCGGACAGCGGGGGCGTGAAGGCGCAAAGGCGGTGACGCCGGAACCCCGGCGCGCCGGGGTGGGCGGGCCGGGGTTCCGGTGGGGCGTGCGTGCGGCGGCGGGCGCCGTTCACGACACGGCGGCCGAACGGCGATCGGACAGCAGTCGGACAGCGGTCAGGAGACGACGGTCACCGGGCCGATGCCCAGCTCCCGTACCGGCTCCGTGATCGCGGCCGCGTCGCCGACCAGGACCACCACGAGGCGGTCGAGCGGGAAGGCGTTGACGACCGCGGCCGTCGCCTCCACGGTGCCGGTCTCGGTCAGCCGGGCGTACAGCGCGGCCTGGAAGTCGTCGGGCAGTTCCTGCTCGACCTGGTCGGCGAAGGTGTCCGCCACCGCGGCGGCGGTCTCGTAGCGCAGCGGCGCCACCCCGACGAGGTTCTGCACGGCCACGTCGCGCTCGGCGTCGGTCAGCCCGCCCTCGCCCAGCTCGCGGATCACCCGCCAGGTGTCGGCCAGCGCCGGGCCGGTCACCTCGGTGGCGACCGAGCCGCTGATGGCCAGCATCGCGGCGCCCGTGCCGTCCGCGGAGGACAGCAGCACCTGGGCGGAGGCGCGCACCCCGTAGGTGTAGCCCTTCTCCTCGCGCAGCACCCGGTCCAGCCGGGAGGTGAGGGTGCCGCCGAGGCAGTAGGTGCCGAGCACCTGCGCGGCCCACACCGGGTCCTGGCGGTCCGGTCCGGTCCGGCCGATGAGCATCTGGGTCTGCACCGAGCCGGGCCGGTCCACGATCACCACGCGGGCGGTGTCGTCGGCGGTGATCGCCGGGCGGGCCGGCGGCTCGGCCTTGGCGCCGGTCCAGCGGCCCAGGGTGCTCTCCAGCAGCGCGGGCAGCGCGATCCCGGTCAGGTCGCCGACCACCACGACGGTGGCCGTGACCGGCCGCACGTGCGCGGTGTAGAAGGCGCGCACGGCGGCCGCGTCGATCCGCCGCACTGTCTCCTCGGTGCCCTGCCGGGGCCGGGAGTTGCGCGCCTCGGGCGGGAACAGCTCCTTGGACAGCGCCATCGCGGCCCGGCGGCCGGGGTTGGCCAGCTCGTGCGGGATCTCGTCGAGCCGGTTGGCGACCAGCCGCTTGACCTCGTCGTCCGCGAAGGCCGGGGCCCGCAGTGCCTCGGCGAGCAGGTCGAGCGCCTTGTCCAGCCGGGACGCGGGCACTTCGAGGGAGACCCGCACGCCCGGGTGGTCCGCGTGCGCGCCCAGCGTCGCGCCGCAGCGCTCCAGCTCGGCGGCGAACTCCTCCGCGGAGTGCTGGTCGGTACCCTCCGACAGCGCCCTGGCCATGATGGTGCCGACCCCGTCCAGGCCCTCGGGTTCGGCGGCCAGCGGGGCGGCGAGCAGCACCTCGACCGCGACGACCTGCTGGCCGGGGCGGTGGCTGGTGAGCACCGTCAGGCCGTTGGCCAGGGTGCTGCGCTCGGGGGCGGGAAAGGCCCACGGCCTGGGCTCGCCGGCCTGCGGCTGCGGGTGGAACGTCATGGTGGCGGCGGTGTCGCTCATGCCTCGGCACCCTCTCCCTGCTCGTCCTGGTCGTCCTGCTGCTCGGCGCTGCCCGCGGTGGGCTCGTAGACGAGGACGGCCCGGTTGTCGGGGCGCAGCCGCGCGGCGGCGACCGCCCTGACCTCCTCGGCCGTCACGTCCAGCACCCGCTGCACCGCGGTGAGGGCGAGCTGCGGGTCGCCGAACAGCACGGCGAACCGGCACAGTTCGTCGGCGCGGCCGGCCACCGTGGCCAGCCGGTCCAGCCACTCGCGCTCCAGCTGGGCCTGCGCGCGCTCCATCTCCTCGGCGGTGGGCCCCTCTTCGGCGAAGCGGGCCAGCTCCTCGTCGACGGCCGCCTCGATGACGGGCAGTTCGACGCCGCTGGACGCCTTGACGTCCAGCCAGCCGAGCGAGGGCGCCCCGGCCAGCCGGAGCAGGCCGAACCCGGCGGTGACCGCGGAGCGGTCCCGGCGTACCAGCCGGTTGTGCAGGCGGGAGGACTCGCCGCCGCCCAGCACCGTCAACGCCAGGTCGGCGGCGTCACTCTCCCGGGTGCCGTCGTGCGGCAGCCGGTAGACGGCCATCAGGGCGCGCGAGGGGACGTCCTCCTCGACGACCTCGCGGACGCCCTCGCCGACCAGGTCGGGCAGCGAGCCGTCGCGCGGCGCGGGCTTGCCGTCGTGCGCCGGGATGGTGCCGAAGTACTTCTCGATCCAGGCGAGCGTCTGCTCCGGGTCGATGTCGCCGACCACCGACAGCACCGCGTTGCCGGGCGCGTAGTACGTGCGGAAGAAGGCGCGGGCGTCCTCCAGCGAGGCCGCGTCGAGGTCGGCCATCGAGCCGATCGGCGTGTGGTGGTAGGGGTGCCCGTCCGGGAAGGAGAGCGCGCTGAGGCGTTCGAAGGCGGTGCCGTAGGGCACGTTGTCGTACCGCTGGCGGCGCTCGTTCTTCACCACGTCCCGCTGGTTGTCCAGGCTCTCCTGGTCCAGCGCGGTCAGCAGGCTGCCCATGCGGTCGGCCTCCAGCCACAGGGCGAGTTCGAGCTGGTGGGCGGGCATCGTCTCGAAGTAGTTGGTGCGCTCGAAGCTGGTGGTGCCGTTGAGCGAACCGCCCGCGCCCTGGACGAGCTCGAAGTGCCCGTTCCCCTGCACGTTGGCCGAGCCCTGGAACATCAGGTGCTCGAAGAGGTGGGCGAGGCCGGTGCGGCCCTTGACCTCATGGCGCGAACCGACGTCGTACCAGAGGCATACCGCGGCGACCGGGGTGAGGTGGTCCTCGGAGAGCACCACGCGCAGGCCGTTCGCCAGGCGGTGCTCGGTGGCTGTCAGGCCGCTGGAGTGTGCCTCCGGGGTGGCCGTGTGACCCATGGGCAAGCTGTCCTTCCGGTCGCTGCTGCGTGACTGCGTAGAGTGCTGCCACTCTAGGCAAGCGTGCCCGCGCTGCGCGAAGTTCCCGCTCGGAACGTCCTCCGTGCCGGGTCGCGGTCCGCGCTGTCGGTGCCGCGGTCCACAATGGACCGCGCCGCACCGCGGCGTACGCCTGCCGCAGCACCCGAACGAAGTACCGCCCGCACCAGCACCACGCACCTGTAGGCACCACGCAAGGCAAAGGAGCGCCGCCGAGATGGCCCGCCGCACGACGAAGAGCCCGGCTCCGGACGACGACTTCGAGGAGCGCATCCTCGACATCGACGTCGTGGACGAGATGAAGGGCTCCTACCTTGAGTACGCCTACTCGGTGATCTACGCCCGCGCGCTGCCCGACGCCCGTGACGGCATGAAGCCGGTGCACCGCCGCATCGTCTACCAGATGAACGAGATGGGCCTGCGCCCCGAGCGCGGCTTCGTCAAGTGCGCCCGCGTGGTCGGCGAGGTGATGGGCAAGCTGCACCCGCACGGCGACGCGTCGATCTACGACGCGATGGTGCGGATGGCGCAGCCCTTCTCCCAGCGGCTGCCGCTGGTCGACGGGCACGGCAACTTCGGTTCGCTCGACGACCTGCCCGCCGCGATGCGCTACACCGAGGCCCGCATGTCGGGCCCGGCCCAGCTCATGGTCGAGTCGATCGACGAGGACACCGTCGACTTCGCGCCCAACTACGACGGCCAGGAGCAGGAGCCCGAGGTCCTGCCGGCCGCCTACCCGAACCTGCTGGTCAACGGCTCGTCCGGGATCGCGGTCGGCATGGCCACGAACATGCCGCCGCACAACCTGGGCGAGGTCGTCGCCGCCGCCCGGCACCTGATCCGCCACCCGAACGCCGACCTCGACGCGCTGATGCGCCACGTCCCCGGGCCCGACCTGCCCACCGGCGGCCGGATCATCGGGCTGTCCGGTATCCGCGACGCGTACGAGAGCGGCCGCGGCACCTTCAAGATCCGCGCCACCGTGGCCGTCGAGGACGTCACCCCGCGCCGCAAGGGCCTGGTCGTCACCGAACTGCCCTTCACCGTCGGGCCCGAGAAGGTCATCGCCAAGATCAAGGACATGGTCGGCGCCAAGAAGCTCCAGGGCATCGCCGACGTCAAGGACCTCACCGACCGCGAGCACGGGCTGCGGCTGGTCATCGAGATCAAGAACGGCTTCAACCCCGAGGCCGTCCTCGAACAGCTCTACAAGCTGACGCCGATGGAGGACTCCTTCGGCATCAACAACGTGGCCCTGGTGGACGGCCAGCCGCTCACGCTGGGCCTCAAGGAGCTGCTGGAGGTCTACGTCGACCACCGCTTCACCGTGGTCCGGCGCCGCTGCGAGTTCCGCCGCACCAAGCGCCGCGACCGGCTGCACCTGGTGGACGGCCTGCTGGTGGCGCTCGTCGACATCGACGAGGTCATCTCCATCATCCGCTCCAGCGAGAACGCGGCGCAGGCCAAGGAACGGCTGATGGCGCGGTTCGGCCTGTCCGACATCCAGACGCAGTACATCCTCGACACCCCGCTGCGCCGGCTGACCCGCTTCGACCGGATCGAGCTGGAGGCCGAACGCGACCGGCTCAACGAGGAGATCGCCGAGCTGACCCGCATCCTGGAGTCGGACGCCGAGCTGCGCAAGCTGGTCTCGGCGGAGCTGGCCGCGGTCGCGAAGAAGTACGGCACCGAGCGGCGCACCGTGCTGCTGGAGTCGGCGGGCACGCCGGCCGCCGCGGTGCCGCTGGAGGTCGCCGACGACCCGTGCCGGGTGCTGCTGTCCTCCACCGGCCTGCTGGCGCGCACCGCGGCCGGCGGACCGGAGCAGGACACCTCGGCCAAGCGCGCCAAGCACGACGTGATCCTGTCCGCGGTGTCGACCACCGCGCGCTCCGACCTCGGCGTGGTGACCTCGACCGGCCGGCTGCTGCGGCTGACCGTCATCGACCTGCCGATGCTGCCGGACACCGCGGGCGCGCCCTCGCTGGCCGGCGGGGCGCCGCTGTCGGAGTTCGTGGCCTTGGACGACGGGGAACGGGCGCTGTGCCTGACCACGCTCGACGAGTCCTCCCCCGGGCTGGCGCTCGGCACCGCGCAGGGCGTGGTCAAGCGGGTCGTGCCGGACTATCCGGCGAACAAGGACGACCTGGAGGTCATCACCCTCAAGGAGGGCGACACCCTCGTGGGCGCGGTGGAACTGCGCACCGGTGAGGAGGACCTGGTCTTCATCACCGACGACGCCCAACTGCTGCGCTATCCGGCCGGGCAGGTCCGGCCGCAGGGCCGCCCGGCGGGCGGTATGGCGGGCATCAAGCTCGCCGATGGCGCCCGGGTGATCTCCTTCACCGCGGTCGATCCGGCCGTGGAGGCGGTCGTGTTCACCGTGGCCCGTTCCGAGGGCACCCTCGACGACGGGGGCGAGGGCACCGCGAAACTGACCCCGTTCGACCAGTACCCGCGCAAGGGGCGGGCCACCGGCGGAGTGCGCTGCCAGCGGTTCCTGCGCGGCGAGAACGGGTTGCTGCTGGCCTGGGCCGGTCCCGCGCCCGCCCGCGCGGCCACCTCCACGGGGGCGCCCGCCGAACTGCCCCCGAAGGACCCGCGCCGTGACGGCTCCGGGGTGCCCCTGGCGAAGCCGGTGGCGGCGGTCGCAGGCCCGGCGTGATCCGGACCCTGTGCCCGGGGCCGAGCCAACCCCGGGCACAGGGAGCCGCACGGGCGCGGCGGCGGCGCCCACTAGGCTCGGCGGGGTGAGTCTTTGCACCAGTGCCTCGATCGAACTGGCCGAACCGACGGCCGCCACCGCGGCAACCGCACGGACCTGGCTGCTGATCGAGCAGCCGGGGCCCTGGGGCGCCAAGGCACTCCGGGCCAGCCACCTCGACCCGGCACTGGGCCGCGAGCTGGAGCGGCTCGCCGACGGCACCGGGGTCCGGCTCGGCCTCATCCGCCGTCCCGGCCGGCACGCCGACACCCGCCGGCCGCGCCACCGGGTCATCGCCGCGCACACCGCGCCCGGGCGCTCCTGGGTACGCAGCACCGACGTGGCCGACCCCGCCGACCTGGCCGCCCTGGACTTCCAGGCGCTCGGCGCGGGCCTGCCCGCCGGCTTCGGCGCCCCCGCCGACGGTCCCGGGCACCCGCCGATCGCCCTCGTCTGCACCAACGGCACCCGCGACCGCTGCTGCGCCGTCCAGGGCCGCCCGCTCGCCGCCGAACTCGCCGCCGACAGCAGCCTCGACGTGTGGGAGACCACCCATCTCGGCGGCCACCGCTTCGCCCCGACCATGCTGGTCCTCCCGCACGGCTATGCCTATGGCCGCCTGGACGCCGCCACCGCCAAGGCCGCGCTGACCGCCGCGCACTCCGGCCGTATCGCCCTCGAAGGGTGCCGAGGCCGCTCCAGCTGGTCCCGGCCGGGGCAGGCCGCTGACCTGGCGGTGCGCGCGCTCATCGGCGAGGACGGCGCGGACGCGCTGGCGGTGCACTCCGCCGATCCGGTCCACAATGTCCGCCCGGATAACCCGGCAGCGGAGTCCGCCGCCTGGTCGGTGCACGTACGGCACACCGACGGACGGGAGTGGCGGGCGCTGGTCGCCCAGCACGCCGCCACTCCCCCGCGCCCCGAAAGCTGCGGGGCCGCCCTCGGCACGCCCGCCCGGATGGACGTCGAGTCCATCGAGCAGACCGCCCCGGGAACGCCGGCCCCGTAACCCCGTGGGCGCCCTACACCGCGCCCGCTCCCGTCAGCGACCGCACCTCGGTCTCCGCGAACGCGGCCTCGTCCGCCGGCTCCCGGGTCAGCACCGTGCCCAGCCAGCCGGCGAAGAACCCGAGCGGAATCGAGACCAACCCGGGGTTCTCCAGCGGGAAGAGGTGGAAGTCCACCCCCGGGAAGAGCGAGTCGGCCCGTCCGGACGTCACCGGCGACAGCACCACCAAGGTCAGCGCCGGAAGCAGCCCGCCGTAGATCGACCACACGGCGCCCTTGGTGGTGAACCGCCGCCAGAACAGCGAGTAGAGCAACGACGGCAGGTTCGCCGACGCCGCCACCGCGAACGCCAACCCCACCAGGAACGCGATGTTCTGATCCTGCGCCAGCAGGCTCAGCGCGATCGCCACCGCACCGATGCCGACCGCCGAGAACCGCGCCACCCGTACCTCGTCCTCCTCCATCCGGCCGCCCGGGTTCCCGGCGTCGCCCCGGGCCGCGGCATGGCGCGGTGCGCGCCGCACCGTCGCATACAGGTCGTGCGCCACCGAGGCGGAGGACGCGAGGGTGATCCCCGCCACCACCGCCAGGATCGTCGCGAACGCCACCGACCCGACCACCGCGAAGAGCACCGCGCCGCCGGTCGTGCCCGACCCACCGCCCAGGGCCTCCGCCAGCAGCGGCACCGCGGTGTTGCCCGCCTCGTTCGACGCCCGCACGGTGTCCGAACCGACCATCGCCGCCGCCCCGAAGCCCAGTACGATCGTCATCAGGTAGAACGCCCCGATCAGCCCGATCGCCCACACCACCGACCGCCGCGCCGAACGCGCCGTCGGCACCGTGTAGAACCGCGACAGAATGTGCGGCAGCCCGGCCGTGCCCAGCACCAGCGCCAGTCCCAGGCTGATGAAGTCCAGCCGCGACGTCCCGCTGATCCCGTACTTCAGCCCCGGCGCCAGGAACGCGTCGCCCTGCCCGCTCCCCGTCACCGCCGAGCGCAGCAACCCGTCCACGTTGCCGTGGTACTTGACCAGCACCATCACCGTCAGCGCCACCGTCCCGCCCATCAGCAGCACGGTCTTGACGATCTGGATCCACGTGGTCGCCCGCATCCCGCCGAACGACACGTAGACCACCATCAGCGCCCCGACCCCGATGACCGTCCAGGTCCTGGCCGCCCCGGTACCGCCGAGCAGCAGCCCGACCAGGCTGCCCGCCCCGACCATCTGCGCCACCAGGTACAGGATCGACACCGTCACCGACGCCGTCCCCGCCGCGATCCGCACCGGCCGGTGCCGCAGCCGCGCCGACAGCACATCGGCCAGCGTGTACCGGCCGACGTTCCGCACCAGTTCGGCGACGAGCATCAGCACGATCAGCCACGCCACGAAGAACCCGACCGAGTACAGCAGCCCGTCATAGCCGAACAGCGCGATCAGCCCGGAGATCCCGAGGAACGACGCCGCCGACATGTAGTCCCCGGCGATCGCGAACCCGTTCTCCGCCGGGGTGAACAGCCGCCCGCCGGCGAAGAACTCCTCCGACGAACTGCGCCGCCGCCCGGCCCACGCCGTGATCGCCAGCGTCACCGACACGAACACCGTGAACAGGACGATCGCCAGCCCCTGGTGGTCCCCGGTCGTATCGGCCAGGTACGCCACCTCGGCCCGCTGCCCCACCAGCTGCCCCGCCAACTGCCCCGTCAACTGCCCTGTCACCGCACCCGCTCCTGCCCGGTCCTGGTGGCCAGCGTCCACCGAAGGTCAAGCGCCGCCTGGTCCCGCCGCAGCCGCGCATGCCGCGCATACGCCCAGGTCAGCAGGAAGGTCGTCGCGAACTGCGCCAGCCCCGCAACCAGCGCCACGTTCAACTCGCCCACCACCCGGCGGGCCATCACACCCGGTGCGGTGGTTGCTGCCACCACGTAGACCAGGTACCAGGTGACGAACGCCGCCGCCGCCGGAAACGCGAACCCCCGGTAGCGGTCCCGCACCTGGCTGAACGCCGCGCTGTGCTGCACCTCGAGGTACACCGCCGCCCGCGCGTCCGCCTCGTCCGCCGAGCGCGCCCTCGGCAGCACCACAGGCGGTGTCACCTGCTCTCTGACCGCGCCCGACCCCGCATCCGTATCCGGCACCGGCGTCCACTGCCGTGCCACCGCGGCCTGTCGCCACGGGCTGTCCACCCCCAGCGTCCCCGGGTCTCCCCCGCCGTGCTCGTCCACCGAAATCTCCTCGATCCGCCGACCGGTCGGTCGTGCGGCCCATCATGGGCAGACCGGGAAGATCCAGAACCAACATGCCCAAACCTTCACACCATCAGGTGATCCCGTGCCGGTAGGCGTATCCCACGGCCTGAGCCCGATCGCGTGCCCCGGTCTTGGCAAACAGGTTGTTGATGTGCGTCTTCACGGTGGCCATGCTGACGTGCAACCGCTCGGCGATCTCCGCGTTGGACAGCCCCTCGGCAACCAGCGCCAACACCTCTGCCTCCCGTATCGTCAGCCCGTCAGGCAACTCCTCTCCCTCACGCCGCACCAGCCTCGCCGCCGCGGGCTCACCCTGTGCGAGCACATCCAGCACCCGGCGCTGCACCGACGACGACAATCCCGCCCGCCCTGCCGTCACATCGGCAATCACCCTCGCGATCTCCTCACCGCCCGCATCCTTCGTCAGATAGCCCCGTGCTCCGGCCCGCAGCGCCGGGAACAACGAGTCGTCGTCCGCGTACGTCGTCAGCACCACCACCTGCGTGCCCGGATACCCGACCCGAATCCTCCGGGTCGCCTCGACTCCGTCGCACCGCGGCATCCGCAGATCCATCAGCACCACGTCCGGATGCTGCTGCGCCACCAGCCGCACCGCCTCCTCCCCGTCGCCCGCCGCTCCCACCACCTCGATCCCGGGCAGCAGCCCCAGCAGCATCACGATCCCCCCACGCACCACCGTCTGGTCGTCCGCGACCACCACCCGCGTCATGCGGGCACCCGCAAGCGCACCACGAAGCCCTCCTCCACCGGTCCGGCATCCAGCGCGCCGCCCAGCAGTTCGGCGCGCTCCCTCATTCCACGAAGACCGTAGCCCGATCCGGAAACGCCCAGAGAGTTATCCACAGGCGATCTGCCGCCGAAGTCCCGGAACTCCAACTCCACCTCGTCCGGCCGGTACTCCAGCCGCAGCACGACGTCCGCACCCGGCGCGTGCTTCCGCACGTTCGTCATCGCCTCCTGGGCGACCCGCCGCACCGTCAGCCCCGCCTCGGCCGGCAGCCGCCGCGGCTGCCCGTCCACCTCCAACCGCGCTCCCTCCGACGCCACCAACTCCCGCAGGAACTCCTCCACCGGCGCCATCTCCCCGCGCAGCGCGGACAGTGCCTGCCGGGTCTCCGCCAGCCCCTCCCGGGCCATCCGCCGGGCCGCCACCACCCGCTCCAGCACCACCTCCCGGTCCTCGCCCCGCTCGATCAGCAGCCGGGTCGCCTCCAGATGGACGGTCTGCGCGGACAGGCTGTGTGCGAGCACGTCGTGGATCTCCCGGGCGATCCTGGCCCGTTCGGCGAGCGCGGCCGTCTCCGCCTCGGCTTTCCGCGCGGCCCGCTCCTGGGCCAGCAGCCGCTGGGTGTGCCCCCGTGCTTCCGCGTCCAGCCGCACGGTGTAGCCCACGAGTGCCACCCCGAGCGCGGTCAGCATCGTCACCAACCAGCTGTCCGCCCGGTCGAGCACCACGAACAGGGTGAGCGAGGCCGCTGCCACCGGTATCCCCGCTGCCAGGGGCAGCCGCTCCAGTGCCAGCACCGCGGACCCGCACCACAGCAGCACCGCGGGCAGCGGCGCGTCCACCGCCGTCGCGATGGCGCCCCCCGCGAGCAGCAGCGCGGCCATACCGAGCGCGGGCCACAGCCGGTGCCGCAGCGTGGTCCGGAAGTAGGCCCACACCACCCCGTACAGCACCAGCAAACCGAGGCACGCGCCCACGGCGGCCCACGGGCGCAGCCCGCCTTTGGCGACCACGGCCCACAGCGCCGCGGCCATCAGCGCGACCCTGATGCCCCGACCGACCTGCCGCCGCGCCTGCGGCCGCAGGTCGCGGGAGAGCGCCTCGCGTGACGGCCAGGCCGTCCAGGTGCTCATGAGACCGTGCACCGCAACGGTGTGCGGGGCCGGTCCCGCCCGAAGAGCGCCCGCCCGCTTATCGGGGACATCGCGGGGCCGGCGACGGACGCGACAGACGCGACGGCTGCGACAACCACCAACGCATGGACCGGACCGGACATGGCACGTGCCTCCGTAGACGATTCGACGATGTTGCTATGTCTCGAATCTACGGAAAATCGCTGGTCAATTGATCAAGCCAGGGGTGGAAAAACGCTCTCCACCCGGGGGTGGAGAGCGTTTCGGCCCGTTCGAGACGGGCGGAGACCGGCGAAGCCGGGTTGAGTCGGGTACAGCTGGTGGCCGGCCGCCGGTCAGACGTCGATCCGCGCGCGGTCCAGGGTGGAGGCGGAGCTGGAGATGAACTCCTTGCGCGGCGCCACCTCGTTGCCCATCAGGAGGTCGAACGCCTGCTCCGCGGCTTCGAGGTCGCTGATGTTGATCCGTCGCAGGGTGCGGTGGCGCGGGTCCATGGTCGTCTCGGCCAGTTGGTTGGCGTCCATCTCGCCGAGGCCCTTGTACCGCTGGATGCTGTCCTTGTAGCGGACGTTGCGCCGGTTGAGGTCCTGGAGGGTCTGGCGCAGCTCGGCGTCGGAGTAGGTGTACAGGTACTTGTCCTGGCCCTTCTTGGGCTGGACGAGCTCGATCCGGTGCAGCGGCGGGACCGCGGAGAAGACCCGGCCCTCCTCGACCATGGCGCGCATGTAGCGCTGGAAGAGGGTCAGCAGGAGGCAGCGGATGTGGGCGCCGTCGACATCGGCGTCGGCGAGGAAGATCACCTTGCCGTAGCGCGCCTGGTCGATGTCGAAGGTGCGCCCGGAGCCGGCCCCTATGACCTGGATGATCGCACCGCACTCGGCGTTCTTGAGCATGTCCGAGACGGAGGACTTCTGCACGTTGAGGATCTTGCCGCGGATCGGCAGCAGGGCCTGGAACTCGGAGTTGCGGGCCAGCTTGGCGGTGCCGAGCGCCGAGTCGCCCTCGACGATGAACAGTTCGCTGCGCTCCACGTTGTCGCTGCGGCAGTCGGCGAGCTTCGCGGGCAGCGAGGAGGTCTCCAGCGCGGTCTTCCTGCGCTGGGCCTCTTTGTGCTGCCGGGCGGCGATCCGGGTCCTGGCGGCCGCGACGGCCTTCTCCAGGACCGCCCGGGCCTGGCCCTTGGTGTCCCGCCGGGTGGAGGTCAGGAACTCCTTGAGCTCCTTGGCCACCACGGCGGCCACGATCCGGTTGGCGGCGGAGGTGCCCAGCACCTCCTTGGTCTGCCCCTCGAACTGCGGCTCGGCCAGCCGGACGGTGACCACCGCCGTCAGCCCCTCCATCGCGTCGTCCTTGACGATGTCGTCCTCGGCGACGCGCAGCAACTTGGTGGCGCGCAGCACCTCGTTGACCGTCTTGGCGACCGACCGCTCGAAGCCGGTCACATGGGTGCCGCCCTTGGGCGTGGCGATGATGTTGACGAAGGACTTGAGCGTCGTGTCGTATCCGGTGCCCCAGCGCAGCGCGATGTCGACGCCGAGTTCGCGGGTGACCTCGGTGGGGGTCATGTGGCCGCGGTCGTCGAGTACGGGGACGGTCTCCTTGAAGGTGCCGCTGCCGGTGAGCCGCTGCACGTCGCTGATCGGCTTGTCGGGGGCGAGGTACTCGCAGAACTCGCTGATCCCGCCGTCGAAGTGGAAGACGTCCTCGACCGGCTTGTCCTCCTCGATGCCGCGCTCGTCGCGCACCACGATGGTGAGGCCGGGGACGAGGAACGCGGTCTGCCGGGCACGCTGGTGGAGGGTGTCCAGGGAGAGCTTGGCGTCCTTGAGGAAGATCTGCCGGTCCGCCCAGTACCGCACGCGGGTGCCGGTGCGGGTGCGGGGGATCTTCTTGGTGCGGACCACGCCGCTGGCCGGCTCGAAGGGAGCGTCGGGGCCGGACTCGGTGAAGATCCCGGGCACACCGCGGCGGAAGCTGATGGTGTGCGTGTGGCCGCCGCGGTCCACCTCGACGTCAAGGCGCGAGGAGAGGGCGTTGACCACCGAGGCGCCGACGCCGTGCAGACCGCCGGAGGCGGCATAGGAGCCGCCGCCGAACTTGCCGCCGGCGTGCAGCTTCGTCATGACGACCTCGACGCCGGACAGGCCCGTCTTCGGCTCCACGTCCACCGGGATGCCGCGGGCGTTGTCGCGGACCTCGATGGACCCGTCGGCGCCGAGGACCACCTCGATCCGGTCGCCGTGGCCGGCCAGCGCCTCGTCGACGGCGTTGTCGATGATCTCCCAGATGCAGTGCATCAGGCCGCGGCTGTCCGTGGACCCGATGTACATACCGGGCCGCTTGCGAACCGCTTCGAGGCCTTCGAGGACGAGGAGGTGCCGCGCGGTGTAGTTGGAACCGTCACGATCTGCGCCCGTCAGCATCGAGGCGGGCGGCACGGAGGTTTCGGCGGTCACGCGGGCAGCTCCTCGGTCAAGATATTCAGGCGTGTCGGTGAGAGGGTACCGATGCGGGGTGGGCGGGCACCGACGCGACCCGGTATCCGGATGATCCATCTTAGCCGTTTTCGATCGCGCGTTCGATAACCCGCACGAGTGATACACATGTCACGTTCCCAAAGAGGCATGAACCATTTAGGCTCCGGGCACGTCCTCTCCAACAACCCGGTTGCCAGCCGGGGGACGACCCGGACAACAGCTCCACACCCGACATCCGACGCAACTGACTCCTATTCGCCGCCAATCGGTAACACCCGGTCACACCGAGGACGGTTCCGAGAAAATGCCGTCAGCGGGAACGTTTTCGGCCTGGTTGGATGTTGACCCTGGTACGACAGCTCGTCGAGCTAGAGAAGAGGCGACGTGACTACTGTTCTGACCCCCGCGAGTCCGCTGACAGCGGGCGACCGCTGCGACCGCTGCGGCGCTCAGGCCTACCTGCGCGTCACACTCATCAGCGGTGGAGAGCTGCTCTTCTGCGCCCATCACGGCCGCAAGTTCGAGCCTGAACTGAAGAAGATCGCAGCCGAGATACAGGACGAGACCGGTCGGCTGACCGAGAACCCGGCGTCATCGGGAGACGACGAGCGCTGAGCCTTCGCACCAGCGACGAATCGGAGCCGCGGGCGGACAGACCCCTTGAGGGGGTGTCCGCCCGCGGGTTTTCACCGATCTCCAGGCCGCGTCGGCCGTTCTGTACCATCGCTCCCCCGCGCCGGCCGCCCCACCAGGCCGACGGTGCCCTGCACTGCGGCCCGTGACAGCAGCTCGCGCCTGCCGTGGATCACTCCACGTCACGACTCACATGTGCTGCGCGATCAGCGCTTCCATCGCGGAGACCCGCGTGTACACGCCCGGGTAGTTCGCCAGCGCGCAGCCGTTCCCCCACGACACCAGGCCGACCAGGCGGCCGGCGACCACCAGCGGTCCACCGCTGTCGCCCTGGCAGGCGTCCCGCCCGCCCTGCTTCTCCCCCGCGCACATCATCGACGCGGGCACATAGGTGCCGACGCTCCCACCGGGATACGCCTGTTCGCACGCCGAGTCGTCAAGGACCGAGATGTCGGCGGTACGCAGTGTGGTCGCGTAGTCGCCGCCTCCGGTGGTGTCGCCCCAGCCATAGACCTCGGCCTGGGTGCCGGGGCGGTAGGAATCCGTGTCGGAGGAATCCGCCATCGGGATGGCCGCCCCGCTCGGCAGTGGCTCGGCCAGGGTGATCACCGCGACGTCGTTGGCGTTGGTGGCCTGGTCGAAGTCCGGGTTCACCCACACCTTGGACAGCTGTAGCTCCTCGCCACTGTCGCTGGTCAGATCGGTGCGGTCCGCGATGACCCGGAGGTCCGGCAGTTGCTGCCAGTCGGACACGCCGAGCGCTTCCTCGCCGAAGCAGTGGGCGGCGGTCACCACGGTGCGTGGGCCGACCGCGACGCCGCCGCAGAACTGGCCGGAACGGTCACTGCCGAAGCGCGAACGGCTGGACAGCGCGACCACCCAGGGCTCCTGCTGGGTCGTGGTCGGAGTACCGCCCACGACGACTTCATGGGCCGCCGCCGACGTGGCGGGCAGTGCGAGGGGCACCGCCAGAGCCGGCAGCAGCGCGACTATCGACGCGATGACGGTACGAACACGGAAACGCATACGGCCTCCTGACGCTGTGACTCACTCTGCACACCCAGAGTCATGGACAGGTCGGGAGGCCGCATCCGCAGAGAACAGCCGCGGGGGCGGGCCGAAGGTCGGCTCGCCCCCGCGGCTGGGTGGTGATGTGGCGATCAGTCCAGGTAGTCGCGCAGCACCTGCGAGCGCGACGGGTGGCGCAGCTTGGACATCGTCTTCGACTCGATCTGGCGGATGCGCTCACGCGTCACCCCGTAGACCTTGCCGATCTCGTCCAGCGTCTTGGGCTGCCCGTCGGTGAGGCCGAAGCGCATGGAGACCACGCCCGCCTCGCGCTCCGACAGGGTGTCCAGGACGGAGTGGAGCTGCTCCTGGAGGAGGGTGAAGCTCACCGCGTCGGCCGGCACGACCGCCTCGGAGTCCTCGATCAGGTCACCGAACTCGCTGTCGCCGTCCTCGCCGAGCGGGGTGTGCAGCGAGATGGGCTCACGGCCGTACTTCTGGACCTCGATGACCTTCTCGGGGGTCATGTCGAGTTCCTTGGCCAGTTCCTCCGGGGTGGGCTCGCGGCCCAGGTCCTGGAGCATCTGGCGCTGGACGCGGGCCAGCTTGTTGATGACCTCGACCATGTGCACCGGGATGCGGATGGTGCGGGCCTGGTCGGCCATGGCGCGGGTGATCGCCTGCCGGATCCACCAGGTCGCGTACGTGGAGAACTTGAAGCCCTTGGTGTAGTCGAACTTCTCGACCGCCCGGATCAGACCGAGGTTGCCCTCCTGGATCAGGTCGAGGAAGAGCATGCCGCGGCCGGTGTAGCGCTTGGCCAGCGAGACCACGAGGCGGAGGTTGGCCTCCAGCAGGTGGTTCTTCGCCCAGCGGCCGTCCTCGGCGATGATCTCCAGCTCGCGCTTGAGCTTGGGCGCGAGCTTGTCGGCGGCCGCGAGCTTGTCCTCGGCGAAGAGGCCGGCCTCGATCCGCTTGGCGAGCTCGACCTCCTGCTCGGCGTTGAGCAGCGGGACCTTGCCGATCTGCTTCAGGTAGTCCTTGACCGGGTCGGCGGTGGCGCCGGCGACCGCGACCTGCTGGGCAGGCGCGTCGTCCTCGTCGTCGTCGGAGAGCACGAAGCTCTCGGACTCCGGCTTCTCGGCGTCCTCGTCGCCCTTGCCGGGCGCGACGTCCTCGAGTGCCTCGTCCGGCTCGACCGCCTCGTCACCGGACCCGGCGGACTTCTTCGCCGTCGCCTTCTTGGCCGGTGCCTTCTTGGCAGCCGTCTTCTTCGCCGCGGTCTTCTTCGCGGGCGCCTTCTTGGCTGGGTTCTCCGCCTCCACCGATGGCTCCACCGTGGTCTCGGCCTCGGTCACCGCCTCCGGGGCGGGGGCCTTGGGCGCTACGGTCTTCTTGACAGGGGCCGCCGTCTTGGTGGCGACCGTCTTGGTGGCAGTACGCTTCGCCGGACTCTTGGCTGCGACGCTCTTGCGGGTGCGCTTGGGCGCCTCTGCCGCGGTCACCATGAGCGTCACCCCCTCCTCGTCGAGGACCTGGTTGAGGCTGCGCAGAACGTTCTTCCACTGGGTTGCCGGAATCTGGTCCGCTTCGAACGCCCGACGCACATCGTCGCCGGCGATCTGGCCCTGGGCCTTACCCTGCTCGATGAGCGCCATCAGAGACTCGGATTCGGCGATCTCGGACGGGAGCGTACGGGATGTGCTGGCCGACACGAACAACCTCTCGGAACGATGGGAACGACTGAGTGGTACCGCACAGCGACTCGGCGTCAGTCCTGATGCCGAATATTCGGTTGAACATTGCGTGTGCGGCGGCCACCTCTTAAGTCATCGCACTGCCTCGCCAAGCGTTACGCCAAGCTTACGTGGCCCGAGTCACACCCCATAACACGCTTATACATACCAGAGTGGGACATCACATACACGTGGAGCCGCCGCCGACTCCCGGATCGGGGTCCGCGGCGGCGCCAGATGCAGGTCAGTTCTTCTCTCGCGGCGCCGGGACGACATGGTCGGCGGCGGGCGCCGGGACCGGCTCGGCCGAGGCGGCCAGCAGTTCGCGCATCGCCGCCTCGGCGGTGCCCCCGTCGCCCTCCGCGAGCGCCTCGACGATCCGCTGGTGCAGACCGACCGAGGTGTCCCCCGGACGCTCGCACCCGGTGGCGAGGCCGCCGGAGACGTGCAGGGCGGCCGACACGATGCCGGACAGGTGCTCCAGCATCCGGTTGCCGGCCACCTGGAGCACCAGGGTGTGGAACTCGGCGTCGGCACGGGAGAAGGTGAGAGCGTCACCCTGGGAGCTGGCGTGCGCCATGATCTCGGCCATGTCGGCGAGCCGCTGCTGCACGTCCTCCCGGCCGTGGCCGGCCGCGAGCCGGGCGGCGACCGGCTCGATGGTCGCGCGCAGTTCGAGCAGTTCGCGGCGCTGGTCGTCCCGATGGGGTCCGAAGGCGCGCCATTCGATGATGTCGGGGTCGAGCAGGTTCCAGTCGCTGACCGGACGGACCCGGGTGCCGACGTTCGGCCGGGCGCTGACCAGGCCCTTGGCCTCCAGCACGCGCAAGGACTCGCGCACCACGGTGCGGGAGACCTCGAAACGCTGGCCGATCTCCTCGGGGACCAGCGGGCGATCGGCGCCCAGGTCACCGGAGACGATCATCTGACCGAGCTGCTGGACGAGTTGGCCGTGCAGACCCCGGCCGCGGCTGCCTCCGGCACGGCGGCCGACCCGGCCCATGTCGGGCTCGACCCCTTCCCAGGCGTTGAGCCCGGGACGGTCTCCACCGGGGGCTTCGGGGTACGGATAGCGATCGAGCTCGCCCGAACCGGCAATGCCGGAGTCGGCAGAACGGGCCGCGGTCATCATGGAATGCGCAAGGGTACTCACGCATCCTTTGTCGGCGATGCCGAACCCGGCCTTGAGGGCTTTGCTGAAAAGCACACGAAAGGGTGAGCACTCATCACCTGATCATTGACGTCTTTTCTG
This sequence comes from Actinacidiphila sp. bgisy144, assembly GCF_057708105.1. Taxonomy (NCBI): domain Bacteria; kingdom Bacillati; phylum Actinomycetota; class Actinomycetes; order Kitasatosporales; family Streptomycetaceae; genus Actinacidiphila; species Actinacidiphila sp. bgisy144. Next base: position 214,977 of record NZ_JBYIRM010000010.1, read on the forward strand.
GAGGAATCACCCCTCGTCCCCGGGAAGCGGCGCACTTCCTCCGGTGGGCACCGCAGTTGACCGCCGCCCTTGCCGCCGCCCGCGCAACGCGCTTGCCGCGAAGGCCGCAACAAGCACAACCAGCAGCAACACCAGCCCCAGGAAGAGGGGTTGCCCGGCGAAGCGCAGCGCCTTGGCCACGCCCCCGCCGCCGCCCTGCGACACTCCGCACACCACCGACCACAACGCCCCGCCGGCGTCGCCGAGTTCCTTCAGCTGCGGCCCACCGAGCAGTGCTCGTACGGCCGGTACGGCGAGCAGCGGCACCGCGAGCACCGCGGACACACCGAGCGCGGTGGTACGGAAGACCGCAGCGGCCAGCACACCGGCCCAGCAGCACCCGACCGCCAGCGCGGCGCTCCCGGCCAGCGCGGCGGGATGGGCCCAGGGGTCGGGCACGCGGCCGCGGGCGGTGAGCAGCCTCAGTACGCCGACGTCGACGGCCGTGGCCGCGGCGGTGAGCAGCAGGGCGGACACCGCCCCTACGACAAGTTTGGCGCCGAGCAGCCGGGAACTGCGCGGCTCGGGACCATGACCGGGCGCGAGAGCGGGATAGCGGAACTCCTGGCCGTAGCTGAGCGCACCGAGCAGTCCGGACCCGATCGCCGCGGCAGGCAGCGGCAGTTCGGGGGCCCAGCCCGACAGCACCCGCAGCACCGAGGTGTGCGCCACACCGGCCCGGGCGATCAGCACGCCGGCGAGCGCCGAGCACAGCAGTGCGCCGAACACGGTGGGCCAGGGCGTGCGCACCCCGAACGCGCGCCGGAGCTCGTAGCGGATCGGCCGGACCGGACCCGGGCGGCGCCCGACCCGCCGGGGCTTGCGGCGCTCGCCGCGCTGCCGCGGCAGGGCGGACTGCGGCACCGCGGGCTGCGGCGGCTCGGCCTCGGCCCGGGTCCGGTCGAGCCGGTCCGCCGAGGTGTCGGCCAACTCGTGCAGCAGGATGCCGTGCCGGTAGGCGGTCTCGCCCACCGCCGCGGAGGTCGTGCCGTACACGGCGATACGGCTGCCGCTCGCGCTGACCACTTCGGCGCCGTCGTCGCTGAGCAGTGCCGCCAGCCGCTGGGCGTACGGCGACCGGACCGCCACGTACGGCCGCATGCGGCTGCGCGCGAACTGCGCCGCCGCCTCGTCGGCGACGAGCCGGCCGCCGTCCAGCGCGAGTACGCGGTCCGCTGTGCGGGCCAGCGCGCCCGCGTCCCGGCCCGCGAGCAGCACAGCGCCGCCTTCGGCCGCGTGCCCGCGCACCAGTTGGTGGACCCAGGCGGCCTCGCGCGGCGGCAACTCGTGCGCGGGGTCATCCAGGATCAGGGCCCTCGGGCGGGAGAGCAGCGCGACGGCGAAGCCGAGCCGGCGGTCCATGGCGAGCGAGTGCGTGTCGAGCCGTTCGTCCGCGACCGCGTCCAACCCGACCAGTTCCAGGACCTCGTCGGCGCGCGAGAGCGGCAGCCCGTGGGCGGAGCAGAGCATGCGCAGATGTCCGCGGGCGCTGCGGCGGGGGTGGCCGGGGACGTCCCCCAGCACCGCGCCGATCTCGTCGGTGGGGCGGGCCAGTTCGTGCAGGGGGCGGCCGTCGACGAGGGTGGCGCCACGGCCCTGCTGCACCCCGAGCAGGAGCCGGAGCGCGGTGGACTTGCCCGCACCGGCCGGTCCGAGCAGGCCGGTCACCTCGCCCTCCCGCACCTCGAAGGTCAGGTCGGCGACGGCGGGCGGGGTGTTGCGGCGGGACAAGCTGGTCAGTCCGATGGCCTGGATCACCCCAGCACCATAACGCCGAAATGACCAGCAAAATGGACAAAACCCCCGAAACTACACCTCTGGTCGGAGCATCGGCGGATTCAGCAGCGCGGCGCCACCCGCCCTGAACAGCTGCGCCGGGCGCCCACCCTGACGTGTCGTCGTGCCCCCGGTCGGCACCAGGAACCCGACCGTCCCCGTCACCTTCCGGTGGAAGTTGCGCGGGTCGAGCGCCACGCCCCAGACCGCCTCGTAGACCCGCCGCAGCTCGCCGACGGTGAACTCCGGCGGGCAGAACGCCGTGGCCAGCGAGGAGTACTCGATCTTCGACCGGGCCCGTTCCACCCCGTCGGCGAGGATGCGCCCATGGTCGAAAGCGAGCGGCGCCGCCTCTCCCAGGTCCTGGCCGTTGTCCGTCAGGAGCGTGTCGACCGGCGCCCAGCGGGCGCTGCGCGCGTCGCCACCGGCACGGGGCGCCGGCAGGTCCGGGGCCAGCACCAGATGCGCGACGCTGACCACCCGCATCCGCGGGTCGCGCTGCGGATCGCCGTACGTGGCGAGTTGCTCCAGGTGGGCACCGCTTTGAGCGTGCAGACCCGTCTCCTCGGCCAACTCGCGGGCCGCCGCCTGCGAGAGGTCCTCCTCGTCGCGGACGAAACCACCCGGCAGCGCCCATCGGCCCTGGAACGGAGCCTCTCCCCTGCGCACCGTGAGCGCGCACAGCGCGTGATGCCGAACCGTGAGCACCACCAGGTCGACGGTGACGGCAAAGGGCGGGAAGGCCGACGGGTCGTAGGGCGACATGACGCGATCCTAGTCGTCTCCCTGACGATAAACAGCCGGATCGGCGATCTTGACAGCCGGCCGGCGGAGATTCCCGTCCGCCGCCCGTCGCGCCTCCCCCGCTCCGCCCGCCGCCGCCTGCGCCCGACGGCTTCCCGGTGGCGTGCGGCGCGGTGTCCGCGCGCCGCGGGCCCGCCGGAAGCACACGAGCTGTGCGGCTGCTCACCGGCGGGTCCTGCTGCGGCGGCCCTTGGGCGCGCGGTGGGCGGGGCCGCGGCCGGCCGGACCGATCGGGCCGCGGTGCAGCGCGGCCCTTCCGAGCACCCGTTTGCGCCGCTCCTGGCGCATGCTGCGCCGCAGCAGCTCGGGGTCCAGGCCCTCGTTGACGGAGGTGTGCAGCAGCCGGGCGAAGGTGTAGTCCGGGTCGAGGTCCAGCGCCATCCGCAGGGCGACCCGGGCCTCGGTCTCGTCCCCGGTGGACCAGGCGACCCAGCCGGCGAGGGTGAGCGGAGTGGCCGCATGGTCCTGGTAGGGGCCGACGCAGCGCCGGGCCAGCGCACGCCACAGCCGCACCGCCGCGTCGGCCTGCCCGGGCTCCGCCCACTCCGCGGCACGGTCGCGGACGGCCTTGTCCTGGAGGCCGAGGATCATGACCGCCGCCTCGTCCTCATCGAGGAGAGCGTCGTCCTGCTCGTCGGCCCGGACCGGTTCGTCGAGCCGCGGCGCGGCCCGGAACCTCTCCAGCGCCGCACGGGTCAGCCCGAGTGTGCGGCGGCGGGCTTCCTCGACGCGGTCGCCGGTCAGCATCCGCGGCAGCAGTTCGGCGCACGCGATGTCGAGCGCGACCTCCTGTTTGTGGTGGTCGTCGGCCGCCGACGGCCGCAGCCGCGCCTCGATGTCCCGCAGCGGGCCGGGCACCGGCAGCCCGACGGACGCGGCGGTGACGGCCATTTCGGTGCTGCCCGGCGGTGGGAGGGCGGTGCCCTCGGCGGGCGACGGCGTGCGGTCCGGCAGGCAGTAGGACCACCAGCGGCCGGCCGACACGCACAGCGCCTCGATCACCGGCACGTCCAGTTCCCCGCAGGCGACCCGCAGCCGCTGGGCGAGCGGGCGCAGCCGCTCCACCACGTCCGACGGCCGCTCGCCCTCGGCCGGGTCCTGGCAGAGGAAGACCACGGCCGCGTCGGGGCGCCCGGTCCGGCGGGTGCTGTTCCGCACCAGGCACTCGGCGAGGCGGCCGGCGCAGACCGGCCACTCCTCCGGGCTCTCGGGCAGGGCCACCCGCAGCCTCCCGCCGAAGCGGCCGTGCTCGCCGTGCAGGGCCACGAGGACCAGGCTGTCGGTCGGTTGGAAACCGAGCAGATAGGGCAGCGCGTCCGCCAGTTCTCCGGGGCCGCGCAGCGTGACCTTGACCTCCGTCGGGCGATCCGATGACTCTCCGTGCTGAATTTCGTCGCTCTGTGTCATGACTCGACGATGACGCATCGCCCGGCCTTCCCGCGGCCGACCACCCGTTCGGCTGTGGACAACTTCCGGGCAGGACGTCCGCACGGCGCCCGGACCATCCGTCCTTCGGGCCCGGCGATCAGCCCGCCGCGGCGAGGACCAGCGGAAGGACCGGCCCGCTGCCCGCCTGCCGCAGCAGCCGCGCGCAGACCGCGAGGGTCCACCCGGAGTCGGTCGAGTCGTCCACCAGCAGGACGGAACCCGGCGACGCCGCCAAGGCGCCCGCCAACTCCTCGGAGACCGTGAACGCTCCGGACAGTGCCTTCAGCCGCTGCGCGGAGTTGCTCCGGCGTGCGGCGTGCGCCCCGTTCCCGCCGGTGTACGTCAGGCTGCCCAGGAACGGCATGCGGCCGACCGATGCGATCCCCTGGGCCAGTGAACCGACCAGCTGGGGGCGGGTGAGGGACGGAACGGCGACGACACCGACCGGCCGCGCCGGGGCGTCCGGCGCACCGGATGACCATCCCCCGGCGGAGCGGGCCCAGTCGGCCAGCACCGCCACGGCGGCACGCAGGACCTCGTCGGGCACCGCGACGTCGGGCGCGTCCTCGGCCAGCAGCGGCCGCAGCCGGTTGCCCCACCCGATGTCCGACAGCCTGCCCAGGGCCCGCCCCGTCGAACACTGCTCCTGGGCCGGGATGCGGCCCTTGAGGTCGACGCCGAGCGCGGCCATCCCGGTGGGCCACATCCGCCGCGGCTCGACCTCCACTCCGGGCCGGTCCAGTTCCTTGGCCGCACCGGTCAACGCGCCCGCGGAGACGGCCGCCTCGATCCACGCGCCCGCGCAGTTGTCGCAGCGGCCGCAGGGAACCGCGCCCTCGTCGTCGAGCTGCTGCCGCAGGAACTCCATCCGGCACTGGGTGGTGCCGACGTAGTCGCGCATGGCCTGCTGCTCGGCCGCGCGCTGCCGGGCCACCCAGGCGTAGCGCTCCGCGTCGTAGACCCACTCGTCGCCGGTGGACGCCCAGCCGCCCTTCACGCGCCGGACCGCGCCGTCGACGTCCAGCACCTTCAGCATCGTCTCCAGCCGGCCGCGCCGGAGGTCCACCGCCGCTTCCAGAGCAGGTACGGACAGCGGCCGGCCCGCGTCGGCGAGGGTCGCGAGGGTCTGCCGGACCTGTCCCTCGGGCGGGAAGGCGGTGTCGGCGAAGTAGCGCCAGATCGCCTCGTCCTCCCTGCCGGGCAGCAGCAGCACGTCGGCGTGCGCGACACCGCGCCCGGCACGGCCCACCTGCTGGTAGTAGGCGATCGGCGAGGACGGAGAGCCGAGGTGGACCACGAAGCCCAGGTCCGGCTTGTCGTACCCCATGCCCAGTGCCGATGTCGCGACCAGCGCCTTGACCCGGTTCTCCTGCAGGTCCATCTCGGCCTGCAGCCGCTCGGCGTTCTCCGTCTTCCCGGTGTACGAGGCCACCTCGAAACCGCGCTGGCGCAGGAACGCGGTCGCCTCCTCGGCCGCGGCGACCGTGAGGGTGTAGACGATCCCGGAGCCCGGCAGCTCCTCGAGGTGCTCCGCGAGCCAGGCCAGGCGGTGCGCGGCGTCGGGGAGCCGGATCACGCCCAGCCGCAGGCTCTCCCGTTCGAGCGTGCCCCTGAGCACCAGCGCCTCGCCGGCGCCGGTGCCCAGTTGCTCGGCCACGTCGGCGGTGACGCGCGCGTTGGCGGTCGCGGTGGTGGCCAGCACCGGTACGCCGGTCGGCAGCTCGGCGAGCATCGCCCGCAGCCGGCGGTAGTCGGGCCGGAAGTCGTGGCCCCAGTCGGAGATGCAGTGCGCCTCGTCGACCACCAGCAGACCGGTCGTGGCCGCGAGCTCGGGCAGCACCTGGTCGCGGAAGTCGACGGAGTTGAGGCGTTCGGGGCTGACCAACAGCACGTCCGTCTCCCCCCGCTCCACCTCCCCGTAGATCGTCTCCCACTCCTCCGGGTTGGCAGAGTTGATCGTCCGCGCCCGGATGCCGGCGCGGGCCGCCGCCTCGACCTGGTTGCGCATCAGAGCCAGCAGCGGGGAGATGATCACCGTGGGACCGGCGCCGCGTCGCCGCAGCAGCGCCGTGGCGACGAAGTACACCGCCGACTTGCCCCAGCCGGTGCGCTGGACCACGAGCGCGCGCCGGCGCTCCTGCACCAGCGCGGCCACCGCCTGCCACTGGTCCTCCCGCAGCCGCGCGGCGCCCTCCGCGGCGCCCACCAGCTCGGCAAGGATCAGATCGGCCTCCGCGCGCAGCTCCTGGTTGCTCATGCCCCCATGCAACCCCACAGCACTGTCATCGTCCCAATCCCCACCCCCAGGGACGGACCGTCCGACACCGCGGGTCCGGAGGCGGCCACGGCGGGCGACGGGGGTGCCGCCCCCGGTTTCCGCCGCGTTCCCGCTGGTCCCGGCAGTGCGCGGCCGAGTCGATCATCCGGGTGGGATCTATCCGGCGGACGTTGCCATACCGGTCGTTGCCGCCAATTGCCCGTTGCCGCAAGGCAGTACGAGAGGAAGAATTGGCCGTGGATTCCCGATCGGCTCTCCGAGCCCCTTGACCGGCGTGCGCCCGCGCCCGGTCCACGGGTGCATCCGCGAAGGGAGGACCGTGACCATCGGGTTCGTTCCTGAGACCTCGTCCGCCGGTTCCCCCCGGGTGTCGCGCAGCATGGAGCCGGCCGAGTGGGCCGGCAGCGGTGTGCCGATGCTGGCGAGCCCGCGCGATGTCATCAAGGACCTGCACGCCAGACACCTGCCCACGCCGTCGACCGCGGTCGTCGCGGTCTACGACCCGGACGGCAGGATCAGGGCCAGCGCCTCGTTCACCGGCCGCGACGGGGTGCTCGACGGGTGGGAGCGCCGCAACGCCCTGCTCTCCCACCTGCGCCGGGTCATCCCGCACGACCTGCGGCTCCGCCACCCCGTACGGGTCGCGGTCCTCATGGTGTGCCGGGAGGGCGGTCCCGGGTGGACCGCGGAGGACGGCGCCTGGATGTGGGGGCTGCGCGACGCCTGCACGCTGCACGGGCTGCGCTGCGGGTCGTACGTCACCCTCACCGACGACGGCTGGAACGTCATCGGCGAGAGCCGCGCCGGCCGTACCCCCAACGCCCACTCCGCACCCGCCCGGTCGGCGAACCCGCCGGCGCACGCCCCGCTGCCGCAGGACGCCCCGATGGCCGGGCGCCGGGCGGCCGTGCGCTGAGCCCGGCGGAAAGCTCCCGCGACAGGGCGAGACCGCGGCAGGGACCCGGCCGGAAAGGCGCGGGGCCTTCCTACCGCGGCCCGGCCGAGCGCCCGTTCAGGCGCTGGCGCCGAGCAGTCCGTTGATCCGGGCAGGGTCGCCGCACACGATCAGCAGCACACCGGCACGGGCCAGTGCCCCCGCCAGCGCACGCGACATGCCCTCGTCGTCACCGCCGTTGAGCGCGACGACCACGACGGGGCGACCGGTGGCCCGGTCGGCGCGGATGTCGGCGTAGAACACGTCGTCGGCTGCTTCGTGCTGCGCCCAGTAGGACGCCTCGCCGAAGGACAGCTCGTGCGCGGCCCACGGGTGCTGCTCGCCCGCGGTCAGCACCAGGATCTCGCCGGGCGGACGCCCGGTGTCCAGCAGCAGGTCAACCGTTTCGTCGGCCGCGTCGACCGCACCGGACTCCGGCGCGGGGATGAGCTGGATCTGGGCGGACGCGCTCTTGGCGGCGGGCTGTTGTGCGGAGGGGGCGGCGGGCGGCGCGGCCGGGGTCACCGGTCCGCTCTTGCCCGCGGGCCGGTTGGGTCCGGGACGGCCCGGACCGACACCCGCGGCCGCGGATTCCCTGGACGGCGTGGGGCGCGGAGCCGCGGGTCGCGGCGGGCCGGGGACTGGACGGGGGGTCGACGCACTCCGGCCGGCGGCCGGAGCAGTGCGGGGACCCGGGACGCTCTCGTGAATCTGAGGCTCCTCGGGGGTGAGAGGCATGAGTTGATGTCTATCAAACGCGCTGTGGATGCGCAGCGGGGGGTGGCGCCCGAATCAGAAATCGAAACCGAGTTGTTCCCCTGTGTCGGCGTCGTTCCGCACCTTCTTGAGGTGCTGCCAGCGCGGCATCGTGTCCAGGTACGACCAGGACAGCCGGTGCTGGGAGGTCGGGCCCAGTTCCTCCAGTGCCGCACGGTGCACCGGTGACGGATAACCGGCGTTGTCCGCGAACGCGAACGGGGTGTATTCCACGCCGAGTTCGGCCATCGCGGTGTCACGCCGCACCTTGGCGATCACGGACGCGGCCGCCACCGCGACACATGACTGGTCGCCTTTGATGACGGTCCGCACCTTCCAGGACCCGCCCAGGTAGTTGTGCTTGCCGTCCAGGATGACCGCCTCCGGCCGCTCGGGCAGCGCCTCCAGGGCGCGTTCCGCCGCCAGCCGCAGTGCCGCCGTCATCCCGAGGCCGTCGATCTCCTCGGGGGACGCCTGGCCGAGCGCGTAGGACGTCACCCAGTCGGCGAGCAGAGCCGCGAGCTTGGTCCGGCGCTTGGGCGTGATCAGCTTGGAGTCGGTCAGCCCCTCGGGCGGCCGCCGCAGTCCGGTGACCGCCGCGCACACGGTGACGGGTCCGGCCCAGGCGCCGCGGCCCACCTCGTCCACACCTGCGACGGTGCGTACGCCGAGGGTGGCGCGCATCGAACGCTCGACGGTGTGGGTGGGTGGTACGTACGGCATGACGCAGTCAGCGTACCTCTCGGCAACGTCCCGCCCATAGAGGGGTGATCGGCCGGCAATGGACGCCTGGTCCCACGTGTCCCTCAGGACACTCCGGCCCACTGCGGTAGCGGTTCGGTACGCCGTGTCCAGGTCGCGGGCGGCGCACCACCGGGGCGGGCGGCGACGATGCCGCCGACGATCGCGCAGTTGGTGTCCACGTCGCCGCCCACCCGCGCGGTGGTCCAGAACGCCCGCTCGTAGTCGTCGAAATGGCGCGCGGCGGCCCACAAGGCGAAGGGCACTGTGTCGGGGGCGCTGGTGCGGCGGCCGCAGCCGAGGACCGCGGCGACGGTCGCCGCGTCGTCGTAGTCCAGCATGCTGCGGGCGCGTTCCACCCCTGCGCGCACGGCGCTGCGGGGCAGCAGGTCGAGCACCGAGCCCAGGAACGCGTCCGGGGTGCCGGGACCCGCCGGTCCCGCGGCCAGTGCGGCGGCGACGGCCACGGCCACGGCGCCGGCCACGGCCTCCTGGTGCCGATGGGTGGTGACGGCGGAGGCCGCGGCCTGCCGGGCCGCCTGCTCGGGGTCGTCGGCGTACCAGGCGCCCAGGGGCGCTATCCGCATCGCCGCTCCGTTTCCCCAGGAGCCCTGCCCGTCGAACAGCCCGGCGGCGAGTTCGCGCCAGTCGCCGTTCTCCTGCCGGATCAGCCGCAGCATCCGGTTCACGGCCGGACCGTAGCCCCGGTCGAAGTCGTGGTGCTCGGCGAAGGACCGGGCGAGCGCGTCCTGGTCGATCCGGCCGTGCGCCATGAGCACGGCCAGCACCGAGCAGGCCATCTCGGTGTCGTCCGTCCATGCCCAGGGTCCGGGTGGCAGTTCGCCGCTTTGGAGGGCGGGGCGGTTGGCCGGTACGAAGAACTGCGAGCCGAGCGCGTCGCCGACCGCGAGGCCGCGCAGGCCGGCACTCGCCCGTGCCAGGCGTTCGGCGTCCATGCCCGCGTAGGAGGCGGCAGCCGGGCCGGAATCGGAAGCGGGCGGGTCCTGCTCGGGGGTGGAATCGGGGATCATCGTGCTGGAGCCTTGGGAGTCATCCGAGGCATCGTACTGGTGTGCCCGTCCGACGCCAGGGTGCGGCACGAAGCAGCTCCGGGTGGTGGCGCCCAGGCACACAGGGCGCGGGGTGGAGGCGGTCTTCGCCGCCGCCGTCACTGCAGGCCGCCGCCGGGCGGGCAGGGGGTGCCCCAGCGCTCGAACGGCCGGTCCAGGATGTAGCGGCCCGAGGGCTGCCGCAGGAGCATCCGGGTCTCGGCGTTGGACGGGTTGGACAGCGTCTCGAACTCCTCGACCGTCCAGTGGAACCAGCGCATGCAGAACAGCCGCATCGTCAGCCCGTGCGTGACCAGCAGGACGTTCGGCGGGAAGTCCGGCTTGTCGAAGGCCCGGTAGAGAGTCTCCAGGAACGCTCCCACCCGGTCGTGGACGTCGGCGCCGCTCTCCCCCATCGCGAAACGGTAGAAGAAGTGGCCGTAGGCGTCGCGGGCCTTGCGCTGGCGCTGGATGTCCTCCTGGTCCTGCCAGTTGCCCCAGTCCTGTTCGCGCAGCCGGGGCTCCTCGCGCGCCTGTGCCAGCGCCGGGTCCAGGCCCAGCTCCTCGTAGGTGTGCCAGGTGCGCCGGTACGGGGAGACGAACGCCTGCACCCGCTCCCCGCCGAACACCTCGCGCAGACGGGCGCCGGCCCGCGCGGCCTGCCGTCGGCCGTTGGCGGTCAGCTCCAGGGCGTGGTCGGGCACCCGTTCGTAGATGCTGTCGTCCGCGTTGCCCTGGGACTCTCCGTGCCGGATGAGCACGATGCGTTGAGGACGTCCCATACCGGCCAGCCTATTGCGCCCGCCGGCCCGGCGCCTTTCCGCCCCCCGGACCGCCCGGACCGGTCCGAGCGGGCCTCGCGCTCAGACCGTCCACTCCGGCACCACGTCCACCACGTCGCCGGCCACGGACAGCACGTCGGCGTCCAGCCCGGCGCGCTCGGACAGCCGCTCGACGGCCCCTTCCCGGTACTTGCCGTGCTCCGTGGCCGAATCCCACATCGACAGCACCAGGAAGTCGTCCGACTCCCCCCGGCCGAAGGCGCCGCGCAGCATCCCGGGTGATCCGGCCATGGCCGGGTTCCACACCCGCTCCTGCATCTGCGTGAAGTGCTCGACCCGCTCCGGCCGCACCTTGCACAGCGCGACCCTGAGCAGATCGGTGTCGGCGAAGAGCGGCTCGAAACCGACCTTCACATCCAGCTGGTGTTCGAACAGCCGCACCGCGAGCATTTCGTACGTGCCCTGCTGTCCGGCGACGAAGCCGCCGTGCGGGCCGGCCATGAAGGCGTCGTACGCGCTCCGGCCGTCCCAGAACCCGAAGATGTGCGCCACTCCCGGCTGGGCGCGGCTCCAGCCGCCGCCCTGGCCGAGGAACCCGGGCTGCTGCCGCAGCGCCGCCCACCGCCGTTGTCCCCGGTCGAATCCGGGCCGATCGACGACCCCGCAGCGTATCCACTTGACCAACACCGCGCCATCGTAGTCGCGCCGGGCGCCCCAGCCGTCGTATTCCGGCTGCGCACATGCCGGCGGCGTCTCTGCGGGCCCGCCCCGGGGCCGCGAACGACACGCGAAGGGGCGCCGACGGAATGTCGGCGCCCCTTCGCGCTGCTCTCAGCGCGGCTCAGCCGTCCCTACCGGAGGTCACGGCAGATCGGCAGATCCGCCTTCCAGCTCAGCTGCAGCCGCTGGTGGAGCCGCAGCCCTCGCAGAGGTAGCAGCTGCCGGCGCGGCGCATCTTGGTGCCGCAGGAGAAGCACAGCGGCGCGTCGGCGTTCAGACCGAGCTGGATCTCCAGCAGCTCCGTGGAGTTGTGCGCCTCCTTGGGAGCCGGGGCCTCCGCGGGAGCCGCGGGCTTGGCCGCCGACAAGGGCTTGGGGGCCTCCACGTGGCGCGGCGCGGACTGCGCCAGGCCCTCGACGTCGACGTCGTCCTCACCGGCTTCGTAGGAGCCGGTGTCCAGGTGCCGCTGACGCTCCTCGGCCGAGTGGATGCCGAGCGCCGAGCGGGTCTCGAAGGGCAGGAAGTCCAGCGCCAGGCGGCGGAAGATGTAGTCCACGATGGACTGCGCCATCCGCACGTCCGGGTCGTCGGTCAGGCCGGCCGGCTCGAAGCGCATGTTGGTGAACTTCGAGACGTAGGTCTCCAGCGGGACGCCGTACTGCATGCCGACGGAGACGGCGATGGAGAAGGCGTCCATCATGCCCGCGAGGGTCGAGCCCTGCTTGGACATCTTCAGGAAGACCTCGCCGAGCCCGTCGTCCGGGTAGGAGTTGGCCGTCATGTAACCCTCGGCGCCGCCGACGGTGAAGGAGGTGGTGATCCCCGGGCGGCCCTTGGGCAGGCGCTTGCGGACCGGGCGGTACTCGACGACCTTCTCGACCTGCGCGGGAAGTGCTTCCTCGGTGCCGGCGTCGGCCGTGGTGTCCGGCTTCTTCTTCGCCGACAGCGGCTGGCCGACCTTGCAGTTGTCGCGGTAGATCGCCAGCGCCTTCAGGCCGAGCTTCCAGCCTTCGTAGTAGACTTCCTCGACCTCCTCGACGGTCGCGGACTCCGGCAGGTTGACCGTCTTGGAGATGGCACCCGACAGGAAGGGCTGCGCCGCGGCCATCATCCGGACGTGGCCCATGGCCGAGATCGCGCGGTCGCCCATGGCGCAGTCGAAGACTTCGTAGTGCTCGGTCTTCAGGCCGGGCGCGTCGATCACGTTGCCGTGCTCGGAGATGTGGGCGACGATCGCCTCGATCTGCTCTTCCTGGTACCCCAGGCGCTTGAGCGCGACCGGGACGGTGTTGTTCACGATCTGCATCGAGCCGCCGCCGACCAGCTTCTTGAACTTCACCAGCGCCAGGTCGGGCTCCACGCCCGTGGTGTCGCAGTCCATCATCAGGCCGATGGTGCCGGTGGGGGCGAGCACCGAGGCCTGGGCGTTGCGGAAACCGTTCTTCTCGCCGAGGCGGATGACGTCCTGCCACGCCTCGGTCGCCGCGGCCCACACCGGGGTGTCGAGGTCGTCCATGCGCTTGGCGACGGAGTTGGCGTCGGAGTGCTGCTTCATGACGCGCTTGTGGGCGTCGGAGTTCCGGGCGTAGCCCTCGTACGGGCCCACGACCGCGGCCAGTTCGGCGGACCGCTTGTAGGAGGTGCCGGTCATCAGCGAGGTGATCGCTCCGGCGAGCGCGCGGCCGCCGTCCGAGTCGTACGCGTGGCCGGTCGCCATGAGCAGCGCGCCCAGGTTCGCGTAGCCGATGCCGAGCTGGCGGAAGGCGCGGGTGGTCTCGCCGATCTTCTCCGTCGGGAAGTCCGCGAAGCAGATCGAGATGTCCATCGCGGTGATGACCAGCTCGACGACCTTGGCGAAGCGCTCCGCGTCGAAGGTCTGGCGGCCCTCGTCGTCGTGGCGCAGGAACTTCAGCAGGTTGAGCGAGGCGAGGTTGCAGCTCGAGTTGTCCAGGTGCATGTACTCGCTGCACGGGTTGGACGCGGTGATGCGGCCGCTCTCGGGCGAGGTGTGCCAGTGGTTGATCGTGTCGTCGTACTGGATGCCGGGGTCGGCACAGGCCCAGGCGGCCTCGGCCATCTTCCGGAACAGCGACTTGGCGTCGACCTGCTCGATGACCTCACCGGTCATCCGGGCGCGCAGGCCGAACTGCCCGCCCTTCTCGACGGCCTTCATGAACTCGTCGTTGACGCGGACGGAGTTGTTCGCGTTCTGGTACTGGACGGAGGTGATGTCGTCCCCGCCGAGGTCCATGTCGAAGCCGGCGTCGCGCAGCGCGCGGATCTTCTGCTCTTCCTTGACCTTGGTCTCGATGAACGCCTCGACGTCGGGGTGGTCGACGTCCAGGACCACCATCTTGGCGGCACGGCGGGTGGCGCCGCCCGACTTGATGGTGCCGGCGGACGCGTCGGCGCCGCGCATGAAGGAGACCGGCCCCGAGGCGTTGCCGCCGGAGGAGAGCAGTTCCTTGGAGGAGCGGATGCGGGAGAGGTTCAGGCCGGCGCCGGAGCCGCCCTTGAAGATCATCCCCTCTTCCTTGTACCAGTCGAGGATCGAGTCCATCGAGTCGTCGACGGACAGGATGAAGCAGGCGGAGACCTGCTGCGGCTGGGCGGTGCCCACGTTGAACCACACCGGGGAGTTGAAGCTGAACACCTGGTGCAGCAGCGCGTACGTCAGTTCGTGCTCGAAGATCTCCGCGTCCGCGGGGCCGGTGAAGTAGCCGTGCTCCTCGCCCGCCTTGCGGTAGGTGAGCACGACCCGGTCGATCAGCTGCTTGAGGCTCTTCTCGCGCTTCGGGCTGCCCACCGCGCCGCGGAAGTACTTGCTCGTCACGATGTTCACCGCGTTCACCGACCAGAAGTCGGGGAACTCGACACCGCGCTGCTCGAAGTTGATCGATCCGTCGCGCCAGTTCGTCATGACGACGTCACGGTGCTCCCACACCACCTCGTCGTACGGGTGCACGCCGGGGGTGGTGTGGATGCGCTCGATACGCAGGCCCTTGCTCGCCTTCGACCCCTTGGTGCGTGAACCGCGTGCCGGGCCGCTCGTCGTCTCTGTCATTCCGCCTCCCAATATGGGCAAACGCCCTGATGTGCGCGGTTCTTCCCCGCAGCACCGTGTGTTGTCTGCCGCCTCGGCGCGCTGGCGGCGCCTCGGCAAATCCGTGTCCCGGCGCCGGTCAGTCGGCGGCCGCGGGCGCGGGGACCCCGAGGTCCTCGTCAAGCCCGCCGGGAGTGGTGGGTGGGAGCTGCTCGCGCAGCTCCGTGATGGCCCGCTCGAAGTCGTCGAGCGAGTCGAAGGCCCGGTAGACGCTCGCGAAGCGCAGGTAGGCGACGAGATCGAGCTCCTGGAGCGGGCCGAGTATGGCCAGTCCCACGTCGTGCGTCGACAGCTCGGCGCTGCCGGTGGCCCGGACCGCCTCCTCGACCCGCTGGCCGAGCAGCGCGAGGGCGTCCTCGGTCACCGGGCGGCCCTGGCATGCCTTGCGCACGCCCGCGATCACCTTGGTGCGACTGAAGGGCTCCGTGACGCCGCTGCGCTTGATCACCATCAGCGAGGCCGACTCGACGGTGGTGAAGCGCCTCCCGCAGTCGGGACACTGACGCCGGCGTCGGATCGCGGCACCGTCATCGGTGGTCCGGCTGTCGACGACGCGGCTGTCGGGGTGTCTGCAGAAGGGGCAGTGCACGGTCTTCCACTCCCTCCCTCACCCGCGGTGAGCGCATGGCGAACAAGCTCCGACGGGTTCCTGCCGGAACCTGCGAGAGCAGCCTCAAGCATAGGCGATGGCGGTGGCACAGGAGCCACGGGGCCTGCTTGGAAACCACAACTTGTGGTGGCCGGGCCCTATCCAACCACTAGATCTGGTGGCGCCGCACCAAGGGGTGCCATCCGCGTGTCGCGCCGGGGCCGGCGGCCACGGAGGGCGTTCGCGGCGCGCCGGAGCGTACGGGGACGAATCCGCGGGGCGCTTTCCAGGACACGGTGCGAGACTGGGCCGGCCGGAATCCGCGGACCCGACCCGATATCGAACGACGTTCGATCGTCGCCTCGGCCAGATCTCGCGAGCCTTCGAGTCGGCATGGCGGCAGCGGAGTCGGATTCGAACTTCCATTCGATCTATACACCCGGTACCTTGATCACGTCAGCGGATTTTTGCTAATTCACTCGAACGTGTGTTTGGCGCAACCTTTCGAAACCCACTACCGTTGTACTAACTGCCCGCACGCGGAGACGGGCCGACCGCAGTCCATGCGGTGGAGAACAACTCGAAAGGGGCCGCCGTGACCACCACCGCAGAGAGCGCCACCGGCACATTGCCCGCCCATGACCGCTCCCCGGACGGAATCGGCCCGTTGGACGTCGCGAACGAAGACAGCAGCCCCAAGCCGGCACGCGCGCTGCCCGGACGGCCCCCGGGAATTCGCGCCGACAGCTCGGGGTTGACCGAGCGTCAGCGCCGCGTCATCGAGGTGATCAGGGACTCGGTGCAGCGCCGCGGTTATCCGCCGTCCATGCGCGAGATCGGCCAGGCCGTCGGCCTGTCGAGCACGTCCTCGGTCGCCCACCAGCTCATGGCGCTGGAGCGCAAGGGCTTCCTGCGCCGCGACCCGCACCGGCCGCGCGCCTACGAGGTCCGCGCGTCCGACGCCGGCCACGCGCAGCCCACCGACACCACCGGCAAGCCGTCCGCGTCCTATGTGCCGCTGGTCGGCCGGATCGCGGCCGGCGGCCCCATCCTCGCCGAGGAGTCGGTCGAGGACGTCTTCCCGCTGCCGCGCCAACTCGTCGGGGACGGCGAGCTGTTCGTGCTCAAGGTGGTCGGCGACTCGATGATCGAGGCGGCGATCTGCGATGGCGACTGGGTCACCGTACGGCGCCAGCCCGTCGCCGAGAACGGCGACATCGTGGCGGCGATGCTGGACGGAGAGGCGACCGTCAAGCGCTTCAAGCGGGACAACGGCCACGTCTGGCTGCTGCCGCACAACGCCGCCTACCAGCCCATCCCCGGCGACGAGGCCACGATCCTCGGCAAGGTCGTCGCCGTGCTGCGCCGGATCTGACGCAGGGTCCCCGACCACGGGGCACGGCCGGACATCGGCCGACCGGGGACGCGACCAAGGCCCGGGAGACCGCCACCGCGGTTCTCCGGGCCTTTCCCACGCCTCGGGCACCTTGGCAGCCGCGGACGCCCGTGCGGGGGGACAAGGACCACACA